>NZ_JBSFUY010000035.1:0-93280 GCF_053592055.1 Streptomyces sp. NPDC002817 | reverse complement strand
GGCCTGATCGCCAACGACCTCATCATCTGGCTGGCCGCCCGCGACTTCCCCGGCCGACCAGCCCAGCAGACCAACTCCTTCTAAAACACGCCCTAGTGGCTGGTCCGCCAGGGACGTGGCTCGTGCTCGACGGCGGGCCGCGCTCCCGTGGGAAGGGCTTGAGCGCACTCGTGCACATCGGGCGCCGCTGCGACTCGTTGCCGGCGATGGCCCGGGAGCGGACCGGGTCCTGGCCGCAACGTGACGGGCCCGGTCATGAACGTCGCCCGCAGAGGGATGCCGACACCATCGCTGTCTGCGGACGACCTGCCCCTGGACCGTGCAAGTGGAGGTGTCCGGGCACCCGGTGCTAAGGAGCGGTGGGCTGCTGGGGGGAGCGGAGTACGAGCAGGGTGATCTCGCTGGGGGCGAAGATACGGAACGGCGGGCCCCAGAAGCCGGTGCCGCGGCTGGTGTAGAGGAGGGTGCGGGTGCCGTGGTGGCTGAGGCCGGCGAGGGCGGGCTGGTC
Source organism: Streptomyces sp. NPDC002817 (assembly GCF_053592055.1). Lineage (NCBI taxonomy): Bacteria > Bacillati > Actinomycetota > Actinomycetes > Kitasatosporales > Streptomycetaceae > Streptomyces > Streptomyces sp. NPDC002817. Next base: position 92,772 of record NZ_JBSFUY010000035.1, on the reverse strand, counting down.
GATACGGACCAGGTGATGGAAGGGCCAGATCTGGCCGCCGTGGGTGTGGCCGGAGAGTTGCAGGTCGATGCCCGCCTCTGCCGCCCGGTCGACGAACTTCGGCTGGTGAGCCAGGAGCAGAACGGGGAGGTCGGGGTCGGCGCCGTCCAGGGCTCCGGTGAGGTGGGCGCGGTGGCCGGCCAGGCCGGAGGATTCGGCGGTGACGTCGTCCACGCCGGCGACCACGAGGGTGTCGCCGCCACGTTCGAGCAGCAGATGGCGGTTGCGCAGCGGTTCCCAGCCCAGCTCGTCCATCAGGTCGACCCAGCCCTGGGCCTCGCTGTAGTACTCGTGGTTGCCGGTGACGTAGACCCGGGCCCGGGTGGCCTGCACGGTGGCGAGCGGGGCAGCCTGGGCGCGGCGGCGGTCGGCGGTGCCGTCCGCGATGTCGCCGGTGTGGCAGACGAGGTCGGCCTCCAGGGTGTTGACCACTTCGCAGACCCGTGCCGACCAGCGGGCGCGGTCGAGGGGGCCGTAGTGCGTGTCGGTGATGAGGGCGACACGGGTGCCGTCCAGCCCGGCTCCCAGGCGCGGGAGCCGCACGTCGAGTTCGCGTACGCGGGGCACGCGACGGGCCTCGGTGTACCCCCAGGCGAGCAGTAGGACGGCGACACCGAGGACGGCCCAGGTCACGATGCGGGCCCGATCCTGTCCGTCCCCGACGTCGGCCACGGTCAGAGCCGGCCGCAGCAGGACGCCGAGCAGAACGGACCAGGTGAACAGCACCCAGCTGCTGCCCAGCAGGGTGTCACCGGTGATCGCCGCCCAGTCCTGCTGGCGCCGCCCGTGACCGCGCACCATCGCGAGCGGCATACCGATCAGACCGAGGACGAACAGGGCGGTGCCGGCCAGAGTGACGGGCAGCGGCCAGTTCTGCCCGGAGTACAGCAGTACCCAGCAGGGCACAGCCCACAGCAGGACGGGCGCGACCAGGGGGATGTAGCGCATCAGGCGGTGCAGTCGGCTCGGTCGAGCCGCTTGCGCTTCATCGTCCGCCGGGCGGGTGTCGCTGGTGTTGGTCACGCTGCTCCTCCTGAAGTTCTGCCTCTTGAATCATGCCTCTTGCGGTGCCGGATGGCGGACGGCGCAGTTGTCGGACCAGCGACCCGCCCATGACTTTGGCGTGATCCGTCGCTCATGCCCCGATTCTGATGTGGCCTCAATTACGAGAGGCCCTTCGGGAGCCGCGCGCACTCTTGCCGTCCACCGACTGTGGCGGCCCCAGCTGGATGGTCACCGGCGGCCCATGGCCCGATCGCCGGGTAGAGCGGGCGCCGGCCACCACCCGCGGATGCCGTGACCAGCATCCCGGTCACGAACGGACGACGTACTGCCCGCCTACGGCGCGGATCCGGCAATCTGACCAGCCGCTCTGTCAGCGACAGGCCCGCCACCCGATGGGGCGGCAGGGACCTGACGAGACATGGCAGGGCAGGCTGCCCGCACATCGAAGTTCCTTTGCAGGCAGAGGACTTGGGAAGGTCATCTGTATCAGCGGGGTTTCCTTGCGTCAGGAACCGGCCACCCCGCCCCGCAACGCCACAACATCACGCGACTCCGCAACGTCCCTGCGCCCGTACCTGCCATGCTGAGCAAGTCCGACTCCATCCGCACACCTTGGAGGTTGTGATGCGTGCAGGCGTCGTTGTCGCCGCGCAGCCCGGTGTGGAGGATCTCGCCGTGCGGGCCGAGGAGTTGGGCCTGCACAGCTTCTGGGTCAACGACACCCCGATGGTTCAGGGCGACCCCTTCGTCGCTCTGAGCCTGTGTGCGAAGGCCACCAGCCGCATCAGGCTCGGCATCGGCGTGACCTCACCGGCGCTGCGCTCGGCCCCGGCCGCCGCGAGCGGGCTCGCCAGCCTCAACGCCCTGGCTCCGGGCCGGATCATCTGCGGAGTCGGCACCGGAAACACCGCCCGGCGCACCCTGGGCATGCGGCCGACCACGGCTGCCCAGCTGGAGACCTTCACCGTCGCACTGCAGGACCTGTGCGCCGGACGTGCGACCGAGTACCGCGAAGGTGACCGGGTCCGCGACATCCGGTTCCTGCACGCCGGGGCGCACGTGAACACCGTCGACCCGATCGAGTTCGTCGTGGCCGCGCTCGGGCCGCAGGCCGCCGCCGTCGCCGGCCGTCGCGTCGCCGGCCTCATCTCCTTCGGCCTGCTGGACCCCATCGCCTGGCACGCGCTGCACGACACCCGCCGCCACGCCGCCCCCCGCACACCCCGCGACCCCGACTCCCACACGGACTCCTACGTGGTCACCTCGCTCCACCTGCTCGACGAGGACGAGGACCCCCACGGCGACGCGGCCCGGGACGCGACGGGCCACCTCGTCCTGTCGCTGCTGGCCTTCGCCGCCGACACAGCCGCCGACACACCCGCCTTCGCCGAGCAACTCGGCCTCGAGGAACGCGAGGCGGTGCAGCGCCTGCTCGACCGGCGCGGCACCACCGCCACCGCGCCGGACCGGCACACCAAGCTCTACCCCAACTACCTCGGACGCATCGCACCGCAGGACCGGGACCTGGTCCTGCCCTCGCTGATGAACGCCCTGGCTCTGGTCGGCACCCGCGACGACCTCCTCGCCCGCATCACCACCCTGGAACAGGCCGGCATTGACGAGCTCCTGATCCAGCCGGTGATCGACCCGCCCATCGAGATGGCCCAGCTCGCGAAACTTCTCACTTGAGTGGATCCGCCCGCCGCACGCCCATGGCCGCGTGGCCGTCGCCGACCTCGGCCCCTGACCCAAGTCAACTGGACGTTGAGCGACCTGCGGCACACCGCCGCGACCTGGATGGCGCGAGACTCGGCGCTGACGCTGGTGGAGGTACAGACCATCCTGTGGCGCGCGCATCTCAGCACCACCGCTCGCTATACGGCAGTGCGCCTGGACGCCTGGCAGCTGTCCGTCACCGGCCTGCGGCAACGAGGAACGCGCATCGGAGCCAGCGGTATCTACTCCGGGGCTGCCCGCAGCGTCTGAGCCAGCGTGGTCCTCACCCGGTCAGCGTGGAGGCGAGGGCCTCGGTAGCGTCCACGAGTTCGTTGTCGCGTTCGGCCAGGAGGCGCGGGATGATGCTGCGCTGGGCGTGCACGGCCCGTCGGGCGGCCGACTCCCACTCGACATGGTCGCCGTGGCGGCGTCGGAGCTTCGGATAGGCGGCGGTCGTGGTCTCCCATTGCCGGGCGTCGGCTATGTTCCGCAGCAGGCGCAGGATCTGCACACGGCATGACGTCTGCGGGCGCTGGGCCAGGTCCCACAGGAAGGGGACCGTGACGGCCGTCGCCTGTCCCACGATGACGAAGCCGTGCCGGCAGATCCGGTGCCGCAATCGGTCCAGCGCGTTCTGCGCGGCGGCCTTGTCGCCCGAGGCGATGGCGGCGAGCAGGTAGGGGATGGCGGCGGCGGATCCCGACGAGTCCTCGATGTCGCCCCAGGACACGAGTGCGACGTCGCGGAGCGTGGTGGGCTGATGTGGCTGCGGCGCGGCTCCCTCACTGTCTTGGAGCTCGGTACCCGGCTTCATGTCAGGCGAGTCCCTGTGGGCAGCATGGCCCAGACGGTCTTGTACCGGGGTGTGTGGCGGGTCCAGCCCCAGTGCTGTGCGAGGGCCTCGACGATGAACAGGCCGCGGCCGTGTTCGCTGAGCGCGTTCGGCGCGTGTGCCGTGTGCGGAAGTCCGTCGCCCTGGTCGGTCACGGCGCACACCAGGTGGGCCGTGCGGCGTGTGAGCCGCAGCCACACTTCGGACTCGGCGTCGTCGAGGGTGTCGCTCCTTCGGCCGTGCAGCACGGCGTTGGCGGCGAGTTCGGAGACGACGGTCAGTGCGTCGTCCCGGCACTGGCCCAACTCCCACTCGCCCAGAACGCGTTCGGTGAACTCGCGTGCCTGTGCGCAGCCCTCGCTGCTGCCGGGCAGGCGCAGGGTGGCGCTCCTGCCGGTGGGGCGCGGAACGGCGGCGAGGGGCGTGGCCCGGTGTGCCGGGAGCACGGCCGGGCCAGACCAGGGTGCTGGGCGCGCGGGCTGCGACACGGCATCTCCTGAGGTGGCGTCAGGACGTCAGAACTGTGCGCCAGCACGGACGTTGGCGACGGGGTTATTATCCACGTCGACAGCCAGTCCGTGCAATTTCACGAGAAATTGCACGTGTGGATCGAGCCAGTCATGCGCGAGGAGACTGCAGTGCCATCAGTTCCGAACGGGGTGCAAGCGAGTTCACTGGAGGTCCACTGGACCAAGAGCCGCCACAGCAACGCCGAGGGCAACTGCGTCGAGGTGGCGCCCCTGACCGAGGGAGGCGTGGCCATACGCAACTCCCGTGATCCGCACGGCCCCGCGCTGGTCTACACGTCCGCCGAGGTCGCGGCCTTCCTGGCCGGTGTGAAGGACGGCGAGTTCGACGACCTGATGTGAATGGGGATGCGCGCCGTCCACACCGAGCGTAGGCCCGGACATGCGCGCAGTGGCCAACCGGTGCGATAATGCGGGCTGTTGCCTTCTGCCCACCGGGAGTCAGGATGCCCTCCGAGTCGCCGCGTGTCTCCCGCCTCGAGCCGTACCTGCAGCGCACCGAGCCCGCACCGACCCTGCTGAAGATGCTGGTCGGCGTACAGCTGGCGGGCCTGCGCGAGGACGCGGGCATGGCGCAGGAGCAGGCGGCGCGGGCCGTGGGGTTCAGCCCGGCGAAACTGTCCCGCATCGAGGCCGGCAAGGGCCGTCGGCCACCCACCGAGGACGATGTCCGCGCACTGCTGGAGTTCTACAAGACGGACGAGTACGAGGCCTCCGTCCTGTTGCAGCTGCTGCGGCGGGCCGGTGAGCCCGGCTGGTGGCAGCGTTTCGACAAGCGGTTGATGCCGGAGTGGTTCGACCGGCTCGTCGGGCTGCAGGAAGCGGCCGATTCCATCCGTACGTTCGAGATCCAGTACGTTCCCGGACTGCTGCAGACGCCGGCCTACACGCGCTCCGTCGTGGAGCGCGGCCTGCCCGCGGCCCCGAGCCGCGAGGTCAACCGCCGCGTGGAGCTGCGCATGAAACGGGCGGAACTGCTGGGGCGACCGGACGCGCCACAGCTGTGGGCGATCGTCGACGAGTCGGTGCTGCTGCGGATCCTGGGCAGCCGCGAGATCATGCGCGAACAGCTGGAGCACCTCATCGAGATGGCCGAGCAGCCGCACGTCGTCGTGCAGGTCGTACCCCTGGACGTGACCAACGCGTCCGCACCGGCCATCCCGGTCACCTACCTGCGCTTCGGCGGCCTCGACCTCCCGGACATCGTCTACCTGGAACACATCAGGAGCGCCACGTTCCTGGAAGACCGGGACGAGACCGAGCAGTACCGCGTGGCACTGGACCAACTGGCCGACGACGCGCTCAGCCCTCGTGACTCCCTCGACCGTCTGCGCGAGACCGTCAAGCTCCGCTACGAGGGCCAGTGAGCCGGTGCCGCTCCGTCACCGGATGCGGCCACATCCGCCGAACTCGACCCATTCCTGGGTCAGCTGACGCGGCGCCACCTCGGTGTCGGGCCGCCAGGTGGACACCTCCACCAGGCCCGGCTCGAGGATCTCCAGCCCCTCGAACCACTGTGCGACGTCCTTCTCCTCGCGCACCCGACCCCAGTGCCCCTGCGTGGCCTTGTCCATGAAATCGGTGACGAAGTCCCGCACCTGAGGGTCCTCGCTGACCAGTTGGCACATCACCAGGCAACTGCCGGGCACGAGCCGCTCGGTCACCCGTTTGACCACCGCGAGCGGGCCTTCCGTGTCGCTGTCCGGAATGCAGTGGAACACCGAGTTGAACAGCACGCCCACCGGCTGCGAGAAGTCGATCAGCCGCTGGGTGTCGGCGTGGGAGAAGATCACGTCGGTGTCGCGCAGGTCGGCCTGGATCACGGCAGTGCGGTCGTTCTGGTCCAGCAGGGCCCGGCCGTGCACCAGAACCATCGGATCGTTGTCCGCGTACACGACGCGCGAGGTCGGATCGATGCGCTGGGCCACCTGGTGCACGTTGTTCTGCGTGGGCAGACCGGACCCGTGGTCCAGGAACTGCCGGATGCCGTACTCCTGCGCCAGCGTCCCCACCACCCGCTGCAGGAAGCGCCGGTTGTTCAGCGCCAGCGCCCGGGTGCTGGGCACCACCTTGTCCAGTTCCTCGCAGGCGGCACGGTCGACCGCGTAGTTGTCCTTGCCGCCCAGGTAGTGGTCGTACATGCGCGCGGCCGTCGGAACCGTGGCGTCGATCTTGGTGGACAACCGCTTCCCGGACTCCATCGTCTCCCCAGTCGTGTACCGCACCGAGCTGACCGGTGCATCAGGCAATACATCCTAGGGAAAAGGCACTTGGCGCATCCACCGTCTCGACAAAGTCCCGACCGCAGCGGCCGGGACGGGAGGTCGCCGGCCGCCGGCAGAACGCCGCCGAGAGGTCCCGGCGTCCGATGGAGGGGAAGCGGCCGGGACAGCAGCCGATCTTTCCGTCGCAGGCTCCGTCTGGGATGCTGAAGGCTGGCTCGACAGGGGGCAGACGGTGTTTACCGAACCTATGGCGCGATCCGTTGTGGAACCTGCAGTACTCAAGTTGATACGGCAATACCCCCGTGGCAAGCCGTTCTCCACGACAGTCACATTCGGCGGGGACGACTTCAGCATGTGCGCCCACGTACGGGCGCAGTGGGCGGCACCCGGGCAGGTGAAGATCGCACTGGCCTGCTGGGTCGTCAACATGGACACCGCACGCTATATCGGTGGCAATCCACCTGCCGAGGAGGAGATGTGCCTGTCACCGGAAGGCACGGCGCAGTGGGACAAGGAACTGACCAGCCGGGTGATCGGCCACCTCGCAACTCGTATGAACGCGCTCGCCACCGCCCTGCCGACCACCGACGAACACCTCACCATCACCGTGCCTGTCGTCCTGACGTAGTCCGGCTGCTGGGCCGGCCGCACAACGCTCGGGGGCCCCGGCCCGGACCGCGTACGCAGGTGTCCAGAGGGCGCGGTCGTGCCGGGACCCGCCCGCTGCTCGCCGGGCGGGGTTTCGCCGTTGCAGACCGTCCCGGTGTGCGCCTGTGCACTTGGCCGATGTCTTCGCCTCTGCCGAAGCCGAGGACGTGACTGTGCGGATCGACGGGATGGGGACACCCCTGGCCGCCGCCCCCGGGCAGGCCAGTCCGTCTGCTCAGCGTTAATGTTTCGAGATCGGTTGGAAGCTGGCCGGCAGACACCCGACGCACTCGGCCTCTGTGCCGTCAACCTGGACGACCAGCGGCATCTCGCGAGTGCACAGGGCGGGAACATTCGCCGTGCAGTAGGCGGCGAATGTCGGCAACCGCAGCGACCACCAGCTCCTTGAGGCGGCCCTTGCGCAGCGCCTTACCGCAGCATCACGGTGTTCTGCCTGCGCTTGCCGGAGACGACGGCGCGGCGGCCAGGCTGCGAGGGATTTAGACAGAGGGGCCACGTGGACGTCCTTGAGCGCGAGCTGACCGATCCTTGGGAAGGCGTATTGGCCGCTCCGGTCGGCGGCAGTGACATTGGTGTCCTGGTGTTGGCGGGTTCGAGCGGGCGGATCGAGCGGGAGAGGGCACGCGTCCTTGCCCGGCAGGGCATGACGGCGGTGTCGGTCCGCTGGTTCGGCGGTCCGGGGCAGTCGCCGGGGATCTGCGAGGTCCCGCTGGAGACGTTCACCGCCGCTGTCGACTTCCTGCGGCTGAACGGGGCGGAACGCATCGGCATTCTGGGCGCTTCGAAGGGGGCCGAGGCAGCTCTGCTGACGGCGGTGCACGATCCGCGCGTCGACCTCGTCATAGCGGTGTCGCCCACGTCCCGGGTCTGGTGCAACGTCGGATCGGGGAGCGATGGAGCCGATCGGCCCTATCGATCGTCCTGGACGTGGCGAGGGCAGGGGTTGCCTTTCGTGCCGCTGGATGATTCGTGGACTCCCGCACAGGCGAAGGACGGGCCGGTCGCCATCCGCGGATGGTACGAACTCAGCGAGCGGACGTTTGCTGATCTGCTGCCTTCGGCGGAGATCCCCGTGGATGTGGCGCGGGCTGATCTGCTGTTGGTCGCCGGTGGCGATGATGCGATGTGGCCGTCTCTTGCCTTCGCTGAGCAGCTGGCGCAACGCCGGTGTTCAGCCGGGGCCTCGGTGCGTCTGATCGCCCGTCACGATGCCGGTCACCGCCCACGGTTTCCCGGCGAGAGCCCGGCGTCGGCATCCTCCCGCTTCGAGTATGGAGGCACGCCTGAGGCCGACGCCCGGTTGGGGGCGGCAGCCTGGCCGCATGTCCTTGACGCGCTCCGTGGCGAGAGCTGACGGTCTCGTAGTGCGGGCCAGTGGCTCCACGTTGCTGTGGCTGGTCTGACGCCTTGTGCTTCTCGATGTTCCGGAGGTGGAGATCCTGGGTGTCGACGAGTTCGTCTTCCGGTGGGGTCGGCGCGATCCTGGCCCTGCGAACTGTGGTGGGTGAACTACACCCATCACGAGCGGCCTTACAGGGGTCCGCACGTCTTCTTGGTGAAGTGCCTGTTCCGGAAGACGTCCGAGGTGCGGGCGCTGCACCGCCTTGGTGACGTGGTGGGGACCCAGGTTGGGTCGCCAAGTGAGCGAGATCATCGAGAAGCTCGGTACCTGATGAGACCCCGAACCGCCGGTCCGGCACCTGTTTGCACCTTGCGCGAACAGGTGCCCGGTGTCCCGGACCGGTACCGGCCGGGCGCCGACGTTTTGAACGGGCAAGGTCAGCTTGTGGTCGAGGAGTTGGTGATCTGGGCCGGGGCCCGTCTGCCGGCGGGCCCGCCGCCCGGTGACCTTGTGCCGGCCGTGCCGCTCGAGCTCCTTGACCGGACATCCTGCGTCAGGAGGGCTGGTTGTCCCAGGTTTCGTTGGCGTGTGGGGCGTCCTTGGTGAAGGGACTGTCCACGAATGCGACCAGGGCCATGGTGTCGGCATCGGGTTCCTCGTTCGCCGCTCGAGGAGTGATCGTTTGGGGCAGCATCACCAGCGCTGTGGTCCCCTGTTCCTCGTGGGAGGGGCGCAGCTGAACGCGGATGCCTTGCCGGTCGGCCAGTCGGCCCACCACGAATAGGCCCATGCGCTGGGAGATCGCGGCGTCGACGGTGGGCGGGTCGGCGAGGATGCGGTTGATGTCCGCGAGCTCCTCGTGGGGCAGGCCTATGCCCTGGTCGTGTATCTCGAGGATGGTCCGGCCGTCGGGCAGTCGTGCGGCGGTGATGCGGACCGGGACGTGCGGGGAGGAGAAGGCTGCGGCGTTCTCCAGGAGTTCGGCGAGCAGGTGGACCAGGTCGTTGATGGCGCGTCCGTCGATCTGGGCTTCCGGGATGCCGGAGAGCTGGATGCGCTCGTACTGCTCCACTTCCGAGACCGCGGCGCGGACGACGTCGACGAGAGGCATGGGCTGGTCCCACTGCTGGGCGGGAGTCTCGCCGCTGAGCACCAGGAGGTTTTCGCCGTTGCGGCGCACACGTGTGGCGAGGTGGTCGATCTGGAAGAGGTTCTCCAACTGGTCGGGGTCGGCTTCCCTGCCCTCCAGGTCGGAGATCATGGCGAGTTGGCGCTCGATGAGGGGCTGACTGCGACGTGCCAGGTTGCCGAGGATGGTGTTGATGTTGGCGCGCAGCAGGGCCTGTTCGGCGGCGAGCCGGACGGCTTCGCGGTGGACGTGGTCGAAGGCGCGGGCGACTTCGCCGATCTCGTCCGTGCTGGTGATGGGGATGGGTTCGATGTCGGAGTCGACCCGTCCCGGGACGGCCCGGGTGAGCTGGGTCAGCCGCTCCGGCAGCCGCTGTGCGGCGATGGCGTGGGCGGAGGCGCTGAGGCGGCGCATGCTGGTGCTCATCGTGCGGGCCACCCAGTTCGCGAGGAGGAAGGCGACGAGGATGGAGGCGAGCACGAGCGCTGCGTTGACGATGGCGTCGTTGCGGGCGTCGTCGGCGATGTCGTGGGCTTCGGCCAGCGCGGTGCTGGTGAGGTATACCTCGACGCTGCGGTAGGCGTCGAAACTGAGGGTGGAGGCGGCGAAGAACGTCGCGGGCGTGATGCCGCGTTCGGTGAGTTGTGTCGCTGTCGCGCCGGAGGCGATGGCGGTGGTCATCTGGTCCAGACTCGGCGGGGGGACGAAGGTCCGCCCGGCTGCCTCGGCCTTCGTCCGGGCTTCTGCGATCTGCTGCTTCCCCTTTACCTCCGCGTTCGCGAGCGCCTTGCGCAACCGGGCCGTGTCGTCGGTGCCGGCGAAGCCGGTGTACTCCTGCAGTGCGACCTGTTCGAGGTAGATGTAGGAGCTGAACGAGGCGAGCTGGGCTTGGAGTTCACCCTGGGCGAGCTTGCTGCGGTCCTCGATGAGGAGGTGGGTGCCGATGGCGCGGATCAGTGACTCGGCCGCCTGGGTGAGTGAGATGGCGTACAGGGTGCGGCCGAAGGTGGCCTGGCTGCTGATGCCGAAGCCCAGTTCGTTGGAGATTTCCATCAGCGGGTGCTGCACGGCGTGGTAGCTCTCCTCGGTCTGCACGCCGGTCACGCCGGCGGTGAAGGCGTTGGCGCGTACCGTGGCGAGCCGCTTCTCGCCCGCGCGGACGAGTTGGACCCGGCGCTCGAGGCTGGCGCTTCTTGGCATGCGGGCGACTGCCTCGTCGAACTTCTTTGCGTCCTGGTCGGTGATCTGCCGGGCCTTGGCGACGGTTTCGGAGTTGCGCTCGCCTTTCACCAACGGGATGACGGAGACGTCGCGTTCGTTGATGGCGTCGCTGGCGTAGGTGTTCGCCGCCTGGACCAGTTCCGCCACGCGGACCGCGTCCTTGGCGGTCTGCCAGGTATCGACGGAGCGTTTGACGCGCACGCCGCCGAGGACGAGGGCGACGAGTACCGGGATCAGCAGGATGGCCTGAAGTTTCTGGGCCACACGCAAGTTGCGGGCACCGAATCTTCGGCCCGTGGCAGTGGGGGTGTGCGACGCAGTGGGGGTGTGCGACACGGTCGTCCTATCGGCTCGGATCCGCCTCGTGGTCGATACTCTCCTCAACGAGGCGGTCACAGTGCGTTGTTGAGATCGGATCGTTCCGATGTCTAGCACTCTGTTTCCGTTGTTGACCTGGATTTCACCGAAGCGGTACCCGGTTGAGCTTTCAAGGAGAGCCGGGACGCGGTTTCGTCTCGTCCGCTTCGACGCGGAGAACCAGGTTGCCAGGCAATAGGGGTCACGATCGCAGCGTGAGCAGAGGCGGCTTCTGGGGCGCACCCCGCTCGGGGGGGCTTGGCTGGCTCGACTGCGTCAGCAGTGGAGCGGGCGGGTGTCCGGCCGCTGCGGCCGGCGGCCGGACGAGGCGACGGTTCGCCATGTGACCCGTATCGTGGTGGCCTGGCGGGACTGCTTGAGCGATACGGATCGGAAGCCACGCGCCCTCTCCGTTTCCGCTCCAGGCGGCGCAGGCGAAGGTGATGGAACCAGTCGACGCGGCACCAGCCGGCCGCGCGACCTTGCTCGGGCAAGGACCTACCGCCGGCAGCGCACCGAGGGCCCTGTTGTCGTACCGCGGCGGGAGAGTTCCTCCTTGGCCCTGGCGGCGGGTGTGCGAGTGGGAGACCCGTCCGCGTCAGGGCGTGAAGATCTGCTCAAGGTGGTCGATGGCTCCGTCCGCACCGAGGTGGTACTGGAAAACCAGGCCACTGTCGGGGTGTGCTTCCAGCCAGTCCAGGAACTCCTGGACACCGATGGGCTGGTTCTCGGTGCTCGCCACGATGGGGTCGGTGACGGTGATGGACGCGGCCTGATCCAGGGGCAGGTAGGTTTCCTTGCCGACTGTCTCGAACGGTGCTCCGTCGGAATCCGGTGTGCCGCAGCCCCAGTTGCCGTGCCGGATGATCAGGCTCAGGGACCCGCCCTCGGGCGTGTAGCGGTAGACGGCGATCTCGTCGGGTGAGATGGGCATCTTGTGGTCGCAGCCATCGTCCTCGCCACCGGTCCCGGCGGCAGCCGGCGAGCCCACGGCCGATGCCGCCGGAGCTGTCGCGGATGCCGGGGGAGAGGGCACCTTGCCGGCGGGCGACGGCGAGACCTTCCCCGCGGGCAGCGCGTTGGCGGACGCGGTCGCCTCGGTGCTCTTCTCACCCTTGGCCGGTGAGGGAGTGGCGGCCGCCGCCGAGCCCTCCGCATCGGAGGATGTGGGGGAGCAGGCGGTGAGCGCCAGGACGCCGGCTGCCCATGCACTCAGGGCGAGTGTCTGGAACGCGATCCGTCTGCGGCGATGCGTGATCATCATGTGTCCCCCAAGGTGGTGGCAGCGGCTGCCTGCGCAGCCGCGTGAGCTGGAGAGACCATATTCAGCCACACCGCGGCGCTTTCGATCACCGCGACGTCGTCCGTTGCGAACCGGTGACCAGACCTGCGCAATATGCGAGACCGGCTGCATCTGAGGACGGAGTCCGCCGCGGTCAACCGAGGCGGTGGACGGCGATGCGGGCGCAGGCGAACTGACCGGCCGCGGCAGCCTCGCGCATGAGCTGGTACTTGGCCTTCTGGCCGTTCGCGGGTATCGAGGCGAGGCCGGTCTTCCCCAGGTACAGGACACCCCAGCCGAAGTGGTCGACCTTGGCGATCCGCTGTGGCGGGGGCGGCGTAGGTGGCCAGCCGCAGCTCGGTGTGCGGGGGCGGCCAACGCCGGCCGCTGTCGTTCCTCGTCGGCGAAGGACGGGGCCTGGTGTGGGTGGAGTGGCGGGAACTCGCCGTGACGGTGCTACCGCTGCGGAGACATCGCGTTGCCGTTCGGAGCCCCGGCGCGCTGGTTCATGCTGCGCTCCGCAGCGACGAACGGCCCGCGGTGGGCGCTCGTCCTGCCGCGTGTCTGCGGGGTCCGGTCATCCACGATCCCGGTGGCAGGCGGTACAACGGACGGCTTCCGCAGGCCCGATGCCTGCGGGGGCTTTCCTGCTGCTGTGGCTGACGCGAGGGCTGTTGCGTGGCCTCAGGTAGTGGTGAACCGCAACTCGGGACGCTCCCAGTGGACTTTCGGTGGTGAGGGGGCGACTGTCCCCACCCGCTCGGCGCCCAGGCGTCGGTAGAACTCTTCGGCCGGGGGATGGGAGACCACCCGCACCTCGGTCAGGCCGGCCGCCCTGGCCTGAGCGATCATGTGCTCGATGAGGAGTCGGCCGACACCACTTCCCTGAACGTCATCCGCCACGAACGCCAGGTCCAGCTCCGGTGGCTCCAGTGTCAGGGCGTAGAAGCCCTGTAGTCGTTCGACCGCATCGACGGCCACGAAGACCCGGTGACGGGTGATGTAGTCAGCGGTGACCTGGTAACCGGCGATGATCGAGGCGTAGGTTCCCCGGTAGGCACCGGAGTTCTGGATCAGCCTGGTGAGGCGCTCTGCGTCCTGCGCAACGGCCCGCTTGATCGTCGTGGACTGCATTCCCTCACTCTCCACGTTCCGCGGCGATCAGTTTCTCCCAGTGGACGGTGCGGTCGCACCAGCGGCCCAGGAGTACGTGGTCGTGGCCGACAGCGAGCAGTCCGGCGCCCGTGGCAGCGCGGTAGTCCTCGACGGCTGCCACCAGGGCGGCGGCGGTGGAGGCGTCGAGCATCGCGGTCATCTCGTCGCAGATCAGCCAGCGAGGGCGCAGGACCAGGGCGCGGGCGAGGCAGGCGCGTTGGAGCTGGCCGTCGCTGACTTCGTGCGGGCGGCGGTCCAGGAGGTCGGCGGTGAGACCGACGGACGGGACCAATTCAGCGAGCCGCTGCGGTATTTCGTCGCGGCGGCCGGTGGCACGCAGGGGCTCGGCAATCAGGTTGCTGAGCCGCAGCCGGGGGTCGGCAGCGAGCCGGGGCTGTTGGAAGACGACGCCGATGGCGGTGCGCTGGGCCCGCGGGGCGCGGTGGCGCCAACGGCGTACGGGTGCGCCGTCGAGCATCACAGTGCCTGCGTCGGGGCGGTGCAGCAGTCCCGCCACGCGCGCGAGAGTGGACTTGCCGCAGCCGCTGGGGCCCAGCAGGCCGACGGCGTCACCGGGTGCGAGGGTCAGGGTGGCGTTGCGGACGACGGGGGCTCTCCTGTCGTATCCGGCGGTGATGTCGCGCAGTTCAAGCAAGGAGGCCCTCCGTCACGTGCGGGTGGTGGCAGGCGATGCCTGCGGTCGTCGCCGGGAGCGCGGCGCAGGCGTCGGTGGCCCGCTCGCAGCGTGGTGCGAAGGCGCAGCCGTCGGGGAGGTCACCGAGTTCGGGCGGCATGCCGGGGATCGGAGTGAAGGCGCGGTCGGGGAGGGCCCGCAGGAGGCCCCGGCTGTAGGGGTGGCGGGGGCCCGGGGGGCCGAAGAACGTTTGTGCGTCGGTGAGTTCGACGATCCGGCCCGCGTACATGACGGCCACCCGGTCGGCGATGCGCTCGGCGGCCGCGAGGTCGTGGGTGATCACGAGCAGGGCCCGATGGCCGGTGTCGACGTGGCGGCGTAGTTCGTCGACGGTGTGGTCCACCAGGTCGCGGTCGAGGCCGGTGGTGGGCTCGTCGGCCAGCAGCAGGGGCGCGCCGCCGACGAGGGCGAGGGCGGTGGCGGCGCGCTGGGCGAGGCCGCCGGAGAGTTCGTGCGGGTGGCGGTCGAGGTGGCCGGCGGGAAAGGCGGCGCGTTGGGCGGCGGCCTCGGCCGCGGATCGGACGGCAGCCCGCCCTCGAGTGTCGGCCAAGGCCTTGACCGTCTCCTCCAGTTGGGAGCGGACGGTGCGCACGGCCGTGAGGTGCGCGGCAGGGCTCTGCGGGATGAGCCCGATCAGGCGGCCTCGTACCTTCCGCGCGAGCGTCCGTTCGTCGGCGGTGAGCAGGTCCAGGTGGCCGAGGCGGGCCTCGCCCGCGGCCTGGGCGTTGGCGGGCAGCAGGCCGAGCAGGGCGGAGGCGAGGACCGACTTGCCGCAGCCGCTCTCGCCGATCAGGGTGAGACACTCGCCGGCGGCCACGTCGAAGTGCGCGTCGGTGACGGCGGCGATGCGGCGCCCGCCCGGCATGAGGAAGCGCACGGACAGTCCGCGTACCGACAGGATCGGGGTTCGGTCGGTCACAGCATCAGCTCCGATCGGCGGCGGGGATTGATCCGCTCCCGCCAGGCTCCGGCGAGGCCGGCGATGGCGAGGGTGGGGACGATGATGAACAGGCCAGGGAAGACGGTGGGCCACCACTGTCCGGCCAGCAGCGAGCCCCGGGCGCCCTGGATGAGGTTGCCGAGGCTGGCCATGTGCGTGGGCAGGCCGAGGCCGAGGAACGACAGTGCCGATTCGTGCCACATGGCGTGCGGCACCATCAGGGCGGCGGCCAGCGCGGCCTGCGGCAGCACGGCGGGCAGCAGATGCCGTACCGTCACCCGCCACCGGGACGCGCCACCGGAAACGGCGGCGTCGAGGTAGGGGCGGGAGCGCAGCGACAGCACCTCCGCGCGGACGATCCGGGCGGTGGACAGCCAGTGGGTGAGCGCGACCGACACCACCACCGGCCACACGCCGGGCCGGAACATGGCCACGATGAAGATGCCCAGCAGCAGGTGCGGCACGGAGGCGACCGTGTCGACCACCCGCATGACGCCCCGGTCGACCCAGCCGCCCAACGCCCCGGCGGTCGCCCCGACGGCCGTGCCGATCACGGTCGCCGTGAGGGCCGCCGCGACCCCGACCAGCAAGGACACACGTAGGCCGTAGACGCAGCGCAGGAGCAGGTCCCGGCCGAGGTCGTCGGTGCCGAAGGGGTGCGACCAGCTCGGGGGCAGCAGCTTCGCGCCCAGGTCGACCGCCTGCTGGTCGAGCTGCACCAGCGGTGGCACGAGGAGTACGGCGAGGACGGTGAAACCGATCAGGGCCAGCGAGGTCCGCACCCGCAGCGTCCTGGTGGAGCGGCGGCTCGTGCCGTACGACCGCCAGACGGGCTCGGCCGTCGGTTCACCTGTCACGTCGCCTGTCGCTTCACATGTCACTGAACTTCACCCTCGGGTCGAACAGGCCGTAGAGCAGGTCGGCGAGGAGGTTGCCGACCAGTACCGCGGCGGTGGCCAGGGTCGTCAGGGCGGCGAGGAGCGGGAAGTCGACGGCGGTGGCCGCTTCCACGGTGGCCGCCGCGATACCGGGCCAGCTGAAGACGCTCTCCACCAGCAGGGCGCCGGTGATGAGTTCGGGCACCCGGGAGCCGACCAGGGTGAGGACCGGCAGCAGTCCGGAGCGCAGGGCATGGCCGAGCAGGACGGTGCGTTCGCTCAAACCCCGTGCGCGGGCGCCACGTACAGGGTCCTCGGCGAGCGCGTCGCCGACACCCTGGCGGACGTACAAGGTGAACCAGGGCAGCTGGGAGACGGCGAGTACTCCGGCAGGCAGCACGAGGTGGCTGGCCACCTGCCCCGGTGTGACCTGCTCGCTCGCCGTGTCGGTGAGACCGCCGGCCGGGAGCACGCCCAAC
This sequence comes from Streptomyces sp. NPDC002817, assembly GCF_053592055.1. NCBI lineage: Bacteria > Bacillati > Actinomycetota > Actinomycetes > Kitasatosporales > Streptomycetaceae > Streptomyces > Streptomyces sp. NPDC002817. Next base: position 76,282 of record NZ_JBSFUY010000035.1, on the reverse strand, counting down.
TGGAGGGCGAACAGCCAGACGGCCAGCAGAGCGAGCCAGAAGACGGGCGCCGCCTCCAGTGAGTAGGCCAGCGACGTCACGGCTCGATCGAGCACCGATCCCGGGCGCCGGGCCGCCAGCACACCCAGCACCGTGCCCGTCAGCACGGCCACCAGGAACGCGACCGCGCACAACAGCGAGGACCAGACGAGGCGTTCGCCGATGACCTGGGCGACCGGCTGCCGCAACACGCTGGACTGCCCGAGGTCGCCGCCGAGCGCGGCACTGAGCCAGTGCCACCAGCGGGAGGTGAACGACTGGTCCACGCCCAGGTTCTCGCGCAGCCGGGCCAAGGTCTCCGCGTCCGCGCCCAGAGCGGCCGTGCCGGCGTATGCCTTGACCGGGTCGAAGGGGGAGGCGGCCGCGATCGCGAAGACGCCGAAGGTGACGACGAGGAGGATCGGGGCGGTGAACAGCAGCCGCCGTCCCGCCAGTCGTGCCATCGCTCCCCAGGGAAGGGTGGACCTCATTTCTTCGGCTGCCAGGCTTCGAGGTTCCACCACGGCCCGGAGGCGAAGCCGTGCTCGTGCGGCTCGACCTGAGTGGTCAGACCGGTCCAGCGGTCGGCGAGGACGTAGACGTGGTCGATGTGGATGAGGAAGGTGTAGCCGGGGTTCTTCACCAGTTCGCGCTGGAGGCCGTCGTAGGCGGCCTTGCGGGTCGCCTGGTCCGAGCTGTGGCGGCCGGTGTCGAGTGCCTTGTCCACGACCGGATTGTCGTAGCGGGCCATGTTGTTGAAGCCGTCGCCGGCGAGGGAGGAGTGCAGCAGCGTGTAGAGGCCGTAGTCGGGGTCGCCGTTGCTGCCGAAGCCGGCCAGGACCGCGGTGTTCTTCATGCGCGGCTCGATGACCTCCCAGGCGGCGCTCTCCACCGTCACCTCGATACCGGCCTTCTTGGCGTCGGAGGCATAGGCGAGAGCGTGGTCCTGGCGGACCTTGTCGCCGGAGGGGTAGAGGAGGGTGAACGAGGCGCGCTGTCCGCCCTTGGTACGTACGCCGTCCTCGTCGGCCTTCCAGCCGGCCTGGTCGAGGATCTGCTGGGCCTTGGGGAGATCCTGCTCGCGCTCGGTGCCCTTCGCGAACCAGGGATCGTCGATGGGCAGTGGCCCGTACGCCGGACGGCCGGCGCCGTCGAGGATCTTGTCGACCATGGCCTGCCGGTCCACGGCGGCGTCCAGGGCCTGGCGGATGGCCCGGTCGCCGGTGACCCTGTTCTCCTGGGGGAGGGTGACCGTGCGGAAGTCGTAGGTCTTCGCGTCGTACGTCTTCTTCGCGCTGTCGCTCTTGAAGGTGGCGGCGAGGTTGGGCGGCAGAACCGCGCCGTCGAGGTCGCCGGAGCGCAGCCGGGTGGCCCGGACGTCGTCGTCCTCGATGACCGCCATGGTCACCTTCTTCACCTTCGGCGCACCGCCCCAGTAGTCGGGATTGGCCTTGAAGGTGAGCTTCTCGCCCTTGCTCCAGGAGGCGAGCAGGTAGGGGCCGGTGCCGACCGGCTCGGTGTTGAAGGAACCGGTGTTGGGGTCCTGCTTGCCCGCGATGTGCTCGGGCACGATCGGCAGCACCGTACGCCCCGCGAAGGGCGCATACGGGTACTTGAGGGTGAAGACCACCTTGTCGTCGCCGTCGGCGCGCACGTCCTTGATGGCGTCCAGCTCGCTGCGGTTGGTGTTGTTGGTCTTCGCGTCGAGGACGGTGTCGTACGTGAAGACCACGTCGGCCGAGGTCAAAGGCTCGCCGTCGCTGAACTTCACGCCGCCGCGCAGGGAGTAGGTGTAGGTGAGGCCGTCGTCGGCGACCTCGGGCAGCGTCTTCGCCAGCGCCGGTCTCAGCTTCAGGTCGGTGTCCCGGGCGAGCAGGCCGTCGAAGAGTTTCGAGTTGCCGTCCTTGCCGTAGCCGAGCAGCGGACTGAGTGTGTCCGGCTCCGAGGCGACCCCGATCACGACGGAGTCGGCGGCGCTGCCACTGCTTGTGCTGTTGCCGGGGGCCGAGCAGGCGGCGACGCCGGTGAGTATCGCCGCCGTGGCGGCGGCTGTCCGTATCCGACGGACCGTCATGGACCTCACACCCTTAATGATGATCAGAAGCTGTTGCATATTAATCGCAATAAGGGTTCAGGGGGTGAGGTGGGGGCAGTCTGGTGCCTCGAAGTTCCGCTCGGGCACACCGCGTACGAATGAGCGATCTGATGCTGTCCCACGCCACCGTGACGCTCAGCGCCAGTTGGCCCTCAAGGGCATCGGCGTCAGGGGGCCTTGGGCAAGCTCGTGGCGATCGCCGGCGCCGGCGGGTCGGGCAAGTCCTTGCTCGCCCTCGGTGTGTTGTACGTGGAGGGGTGCCGGCGTTTTGTGGAGGCCCTGTCCGCCTACTTTCGGCGCCGTCTGAGCCAGGCCGCGCCCGCGGCCGTTGACGGTGTCGAGCATGTGCCGGCCGCGCTCGCGCGGCGGCAGAAGCCCGGCATTCCGGAGGTGCACGGCAGGTTCGGGACCTCGATCGAATTGCTCAACGGCCTGCGCCTGCTGCTCTCCTGGCGCGGAGACCTCCAGTGCCACCGAGCGGACGGCAACACGGACGCCGAAACCGACGTCGTGATCGATCTCGGTTCCGGCGGCGGCGTGCGCGGCGGACGCATCACCGCCACCGGCACCCCGGACCAGATCGCCGACAGCTCTCACAGCGTCATCGCCCGTCATCTGCGCGAGGCGCTCGCCCCCTCAGGCCGACCGTGGTGGCCGTCGGCGGCCCGAGATCGGTCGGCCCTGGGAGCGCGGGCTGGTGCCGCGCCCGCCTCACATACCGGTCCTGGCTTCGCGGGCCGCGAAGGCGGCCGGGGTGAGACCGGTGTGGCCACGGAAAAAGCGGCCGAAGTTCGCGGGATCGGTGAACCCGAGTTGGACGGCGACAGCCCGGGCATCCCAACCGGCACCTCCCAGCAGGCGCCGGGCTTCGAGCAGCCGCCGCTCGTCGATGACCTCACGCACCCCCTTGTCGACGGCGTCCCGGGCCGCGCGGCTGAGGGTGCGAACCGAACATCCGAGCAGCTCGGCATAGTCCGCAGCCCGGTGAAGTTCCCGGAAGTGCAGCTCCAGGGCGTCCACGAAGCGTGCGTACGTGTCCCTGCGGCCCGTGCCATCCGCAGCCGCGACGGTGGGGGCGACATCCGGGGAGTTGGCGAGGCGCAGCAGCAGTGATTCGAGCAGGCTGCGCCGCAGGGCGTGGTGGACATCGAGCCGGCGCCGCCCCAGTGCACGGTGTTCGTCCAGGAGTTGGAGCGCCGTCTGCCGCAGCCAGGCCGCGTCGTCGGGGTGCGGGCGCAGTACGGCAGGGGCCTCGTGCGCGGTGAGCGGGGCCAGCAGGCGGGCGGCGTCGGATGTCAGTACGTCCGCCTCGAACAGAATGAACAAGCCGCGGACGGCACCCGGCGGATGCCAGCACTGTGCGTGCCCGGGACGGACCCACAGCCATTGGCCGCAGGCGACGGTCCGCGTGACGTGGTCGACATCGTGGAGCAGCTCACCCTCGGTGACCAGGATGAGGTAGTGGAAGGTGGCACGGCCCGGACGGGGCGGGTTCCACGGCCAGTCGTCGTGCTCGGCGAAGAAGTCCTCGACGGTACTCACCTCAAGGCCGTACGGAGTGCCGACCGGAGGTTGGAAGCCGTAGAGGGGAACTGCGGCCCGAACGTCCTGCCCGCTGCGTCCGACGCGGGGAGACTGCCCGGGGTGTCGCTTGCCGACCATCACGTGTCCGCAGTTTACCCCCGTTTCGCCCGTGAAGCTGGAAAGGATGGGGAGTGCCGTCGGCGTCCTTGACCCACACCCCTGCCCGCCACCACCCAAGGAAGGAAACACGCTTGAACGGATCGACTCTGCAGACATGCGCCGCCGAGTGCGCGGAGGAACTTCCCGGAGCCCAGCTGGAACATCCCTTCGGCCCGGACTGGGAGGTCTTCAAGGTGCGAGGCAAGGTGTTCATGCTGATGACCGAAGTCCCCGGGCGGCCCGTCGTGATCCTCAAGGCGGACCCCGCCGAGGCCCACGCCCTGCGGGAGCAATACAGCCACATCACCCCCGGCTACCACATGAACAAGAAGCACTGGATCACGCTGGAGGGCGGAGAAGGCGTCGACAAGGGCCTCGTCAGGGAACTCGTCATCGACTCCTACCGGCTCGTCGTGGCCCACCTGCCCAAGGCCGAGCAGCCCGTCGACCCGCACACCTACGGCACCGGCACACGGGCGGCCCGATGAGCGCGGCCGGTGACCGGCTCCAGGACACCGCCCGCAAGGCGGCCCTGGCCCTGCCCGACCTCAGCCACAGCCGCCCCTTCACCCCCGGACTCGACGTGTACAAGGTTGCGGACAAGGTGTTCCTGATCGTCACCGACGACCCGGACGAACAGATCATCACGGTCAAGTGCGAGCTCGAGCACGCGCGGGCACTGGAGCGCGGCCACGCCTCGATCACCCCGGGCCGCTATCTCGACAAGAGACACGGGGGCTCGCTGGGGCCCGGGCGGGGCATCACAAAGCGGCTGATCAACGACGCGGTCGAGCACTCCTGCGACCTGGTCGTCGACGGTCTGCCACAAAGCGAGCGCCCGCATGGGTCGGCCTTCGACAAGGCTGCAACTGACAGCGAGTGAGGCCGATGGCGCGCCCAGAGTGCTCACGGAAATTCCATCCGCTGGACGGCGCCATCACCCGATCCAGCGTTGGCGCCACAGCTGGTGGCCCCCGACACGGTCGAACGCGCCGGCGCTGAGCTGCGTCCAGTCCTCAAAGCCCGCTTCGCGCTACGTCTTCAGGCCCCAGAGAATTCCTGTACGACGTGGCGGAAGCCGTGGTTGTGACCACGCAGCAGGTGCCGATGCCCGCTGATCTTCACGATCGAGTCGCGGAAGTTCCGCCGATGGCTATCGGGTGGCAAGGCGCTTGTTGACGTCCTCGGCGTCGAAGTGGCCGGGGTCAAAGGCGCCACCGACCCACTCCAGCAGTTCGTCGTGCTCCTCATGCCCGGGGTCAGCGATGGCCTCAAGGAAGTTCGCGTAACCCCAGGGCCCGCCGCAGTCCTCCGGCGGGCAGGCCCGGCGGCCGGTCAGGCAGCGCGGATAGGCCGTGCCGGGCTCCTTGGGCAGGGCTTTCTCCACCTCGATGCGGTGGACCCAGTCGTCACCGAAGTCGTAGGTATAGCTGATCCTGTCGCCGGCTGCGGGTGCGACCGCGCAGAGCGGGACCTTGCGTTCGTCGCGGTGGCCGAGCTCGCTGTCGCGGCGTCCGTAGTCGCCAGCCGGGGTGGAGAAGAGGTGCATGTGGCAGTTCTCCCAGCCCATCGCGGTCTGGATCGCCAGGTGCAGTCGGTCGAGCGTGAGGTCGGCCGGGACCTGCAGCCGTCGCCAGATCGGCGGGCGGACATCGGCCAGAGTGACCTTGATCTGCAGGACGGAGTCAGCAGGCATGGCACGGTTCCTTCACAACGGCGGCGCTCTCGTGCTCAGTCTGGCGGGGGCGGCCTTCGTAGTTCCAACTAAACGGGGGAGCGGCCTCGTTGCGGACGATGGCGTGCCGGTGGCCGTCGCCACGATCCGCAGCCGAACCTTCGGCCCGTACACGGCCGGTCGGCCGAGCGGTGCCGGCCGTTCACCGGCCACACCAGTTCGTGCAGTGCGGCCAACGTCAGCCCCGACTCCAGGTGAGTGCCCCCGTAGCGCAGGACGGTGAAGTCCGCAGCCGCAGCCACGTGCCCCGTTACCCTGCCGAGCACCGTCAAGCATCCGGTCAAGGGTTGCCTGCTCCGGGCGCCGTCCGTGTCGACCTATTTGCTTGAAGCGTCAAGGGTCCGCTGTCCCCTCCAGCCCCTCCTGGCAGCCCGAATTGAACTACCGGGCCAAATTTTGACGGACCCGGTGACGGATCCGTTTTCCTCGCTTCCTCCGTAGCGTCGGGCGTGATCAGTGCACCCATGCCCCACCGCAGGAGGCAGACATGCCGCAGGAGAAGGGCATGGCGACGGCGATCCGGGGTTGGGAGCGTCGGCAGGGCAGTGGCTCAGATCGTGGTGCCGGGCGCCGCGATTGCCGCGGCGGCCACGGACCTGTTCGACACCGGCGACCGGCGGGTGGCCGGGTCGAGGCTCGTCGACCGCACTGTCCAGCCGCTCAGCAGGACCCGTGGTCATGTGCGGCAGATCGGCCGAAATGCGCCGGCGCCTGGTGGTCTCGACGATGCACGGAACGTCAAAGCGCAGGACCGCGCACGTCGGCACACCGTGCACCCGCACCCCAGCGCCTGGGCGCCGTTCACCGGCCGAGACCAGCGCTCCAGCGCAGCCGCCCACCCTCACGCACCGCCCGACGCCAACTGTTCCAGCTTCGGGCCGCGACACCGCACGGGCCCCCGGCACAAGAGCTCGTACAAGGTCCGACTGCCTGTGCAGGAAGAGGAGTGAGCCCGACGTGGCGTGTGAGGACGGCGCCGAGGTCGCCGTCGATGAGTGCGGCGGGCACGACGACCACCGTGGCGGTCTCGGTCACCTGCTCCTCGGCCGCTCGTGATCTTTCCCGTAACCCACGTTTGCGGATCCTCCTCAGATCCTTCTCGGATCGCCGGGCGTGACCACTTGCCATCGATCGACGACCACTCTATGGTCGTACGAACGTAAGACATACGAACGTAATGCAAAACAGAGGAGACCGTGATGGCCACAACTCGGCCGGTGGCGCTCGTGACAGGGGCCTCATCGGGGATCGGCAAGGAGACCGCCCTCGCCTTCGCCGCGGCGGGCTTCGAGGTGATCGGAACCGCTCGACACACCGCGCGAGTCACGGCGCCCGCCGGGGTGACCTACCTCGACCTCGACGTGACCAGCGACGAATCGGTCGCCTCCGTGGTCAAGCAGGTGATCGACCGCTTCGGGCGCATCGACGTCCTGGTCAACAACGCCGGCGTCGGCGCCAACGGAGCCGCAGAGGAGTTCTCCGTCGCCCGGACGCAGGAGGTCTTCGACGTCAACGTCTACGGCGTCATGCGGATGACCAAGGCGGTTCTGCCGCACATGCGCACGCAACGACGCGGACGCGTTATCAACGTCTCCTCCCTCAGCGGATTCGTCCCCAGCCCGTTCATGGCCATCTACACCTCGACCAAGCACGCGGTCGAGGGCTACTCCGGGTCGATGGACCATGAGGTCCGCGAGCACGGCGTCCGGATCCTGCTCGTCGAGCCCGGTCCGATCAACACCCCGTTCGGGGACCACAGCGTGCAGGGCGACACTCCGTTGCCGCTCTACGCGTCGGGGCGGCGCACCTTCGACGAGGTGCTGGCGAAGAACACCAGCGGCGGCGACGATCCCGCCACCGTGGCCAAGGTGATCGTCGCGGCGGCCACCGACCGGAACCCGAAACTGCGGCGCACCGCCGGCTCGACGGCCGCAAGCATCAGCGTGTTCCACCGGGTCCTTCCGGCCCGGATCTTCGACCGCATCGTCCGCAGGTTCAACCGGATGCCGAACTGACGCTCACCTTTCGCGTGCCCGAACCTGTCCGAAAGCCCGTCCTGACCAGCGCGGACGGCCTCGCCTCGCCCTCCGCCACCGCGGTCCGCGGCGACCGGATCTACATCACCGACGGCGGGGTCCCTGAACCCCACGAGGCGAAACTGCAGACCGCCAGGATCAACTTCCCCGCTCTCCTTGCGGGCGCGGCTCACTGACCTGGCCAGCGGCGGCCGGGGCGCAAGCCCCGGCTGTGACGGAGGAACACATCGTGCGGTACGCGAAAGAACACAAGCAGGAGACCCGGCAGCGGATCATCACGACGGCCGGCCGTCGGCTCAAACGGGATGGCATCGACGGCTCCGGGGTCGCCACGCTCATGAAGGACGCGGGCCTGACCGGCGGCACCTTCTACGCCTATTTCGACTCCAAGGACGACCTCATCGCCACCGCGGTCGCCGACCAGATGCGCACCCAGCACGCGAACATCGTCGCCCAAGCCGCACCCGGCCGGGCCGGCCTCGAACAGATGATCCGCTGGTACTTCTCACCCCAGCAGCGCGACACCATCGAGGACGGCTGCCCCAACGCCGCCCTCCTCGACGAGATCGCACGCTCCACCGACCCCACTCGGCAGGCGTACACCGACGGCGCACTGGTCCTCATCGACGGCTTCGCCGCCCGCCTGGCCCCCCACGACCCGTCCTCGGCGCGGCTGAAGTCACTCAGCCTCCTCGGCATGATGGCTGGAACCCTGCAACTCTCCCGCGCCCTGACCGACCGCCGACTCGCCGACCAACTCCTCGAACAGGGCATCCGCAACGCCCTCGCACTCCTGGACGCCGAACAGCCCAACTGATCGCCTCAGCCGGTGACCTGTGTTCCATGTCGGGATATCGAAGTCGATGATCCAGGCGCGGCAGGATTCCGGTGACGACAACCCCGGTCGGGATCTGCCACCTCGGTCGGCCCGAGTACAACGCCGAACAGCCCCTCACCCAGCTCACCGACACCGAACCCCGCGTCACGCCCCACCCGGCCGAAACCAATCGCCGTATGTGGGCGGGGACCGCACCTTCAACGCCCTTCCGCTACACCCCGCTTGACCATCCACGGACGCAAGAGCGAGGCCAGGTCGGCTCCGCCCTTCCGTCGTCGGCCCTGCGCCAGGGTTGCGGCATCACCAGGATCACCTCGGCCGCGGTCATGTGCACTGCCCCGGACACGGGGCAGTGCACATGACCGCGGCTCGTCTCCTGTCGCCCTGAATTCCTGGACCGATCGACGGTCCCCTTCATGCTCCGGAGCTCTGCGTGTTCATCGCCTATGACGTCCTCGCTGTCGTGCTGTCCCTGGTGCTGGTCTTCTCTTCCGTTCCCGACATCACCCGCGACCCGAAGATCACAGGGGGGCTCACGGCGCTCGGGGTGCCCGACAGTTGGTTCTTGCCGCTCGGCCTGATCAAGATCGCGGGCGCTCTGGGACTGCTCGCCGGCATCGCCTACCGGCCGTTGGGCATCGCGGCGGCGATCGGTGTCGTCCTGTACTTCCTGGGCGCCGTGATCACGCACCTCCGCGGAGGCGACAAGAAGGGGAGCGCCACCCCGGCCGCCGTCATGCTCCTTGCCGTGGCGCCGCTGGTGCTGGGGTTCGCGACGGTCTGATCGTGCTCCACGATCGCGATCGGACCCGCTCACGATCACACGGCGCAGCCACTGCCGGACACTTGCCTCCAGCGCCTGGGCTGGAGGCAAGTCGCTCCGGGGCAGTTGGCGCCGTCAGCGTGTGGGACGGCCCTCGCCAGCAGTCGTGTTCACCAGCGTTGTCTCCCGCAACGGACGATCCAGATCGGCGACGCTCGGCTGATGGCACACCAGGTGGTACAGCATCTGCGAGCCAGATCCGGGAACTCCATGAGCCGCATGAGCTCCTGGACCGAGCTTGGTGGCGGTGGGCCGCAGTCGAGGGGTGACCAGGTCCCTTACGCGGTGTCCCTCGATTCCGGCGGGAAATCAGTTGGTTCGCGCGGTGGGGTCGGACAGGATGTCGGGCGTGATCCTGAGGTATCCCTGCGTGTGCTGCGGCTGTCTGACGATGGATGAGCCGCCGGGTTCGTTTCAGATATGTCCCGTCTGCTTCTGGGAGGACGACGCGGTCCAGCTTCGCTGGCCGGACTACTCAGGCGGAGCAAACCGGCCCTCGCTGATCGAGGCCCAGGAGAACTACCAGGCTTTCGGCGCATGCGAGGAACGGTCCGTGCGGCACGTCCGCCCGGCCGAGGACGACGAGCCCCTGGACCCGAGCTGGCGCCCCGTCGATCCGGACCGCGACCACTTCGAGCCCAGAGGCATTCAGCTGGCCGTGTGGCCCGACGATCGCACTGTCCTGTACTGGTGGCGCTGTCGGGACACGGGTTTTTGGCGTCCCGCCGCTGGATGATGCCGTTGGCCGGCCTGTTCGTCGAGGAGGGTCAGGAGGCCGTCGTAGATCTCCTTACGGGCGATGCGGCCCTTGGCCGCCGCGTTGTCTGGCTGCCGTTCGAGCGAGGGGTTGGAACTCGATGTTGGTGACGAAGAAGACCGCGGACGGGAGCGGGAGATCGATCGTCACGACCATGTCCCGAGAAATACGCTGGTCGAACGGCTTCGCCCAGGACAGGATTCGGCAATGAGCTATGGCGACGAGGACCCTGAGCTGCTCGCTCTTATCCACCGCTACGTCGCGCCCGGCAGGCGCTACCTCAAGCTCGGCGGTCCTCTCAGGCGCATGACCGAGCCTGAACGCATCATGTTCATACGGGACCTCGGCGAGGCCGCCGCCGAGATCACGCCCCGCGAGCTGACCATCCTGCTCGAAGGCGGGTGGCGCGAACGCAAAACCGCAGCCTGGCTCATCGCTGTCGCCCGCAGAACTGAGTTCCGCGATCGCCTCGGCGAAATGCTGCTTGCCAGCGAGGTCTGCTTCGCAGGCTCGGCCTACTGCGTCACCTTCGCCACGTTCGCGACCCCTGCCGACGCGGACCTGCTGGCTGCCTACCTCGATCGCTACCTGCGACGCCCCGACCTCTACTACGACCAGCCGGCCGCCATCGGCGCGCTCCTCCACCTCGACGCCAAGCTCGGCGCCGATCAAGCAGCCCGCTTCCTGGCCGCGGACGGCCTGTGGCATCAGTGGATCGAGGGACCGCCCCGCAAGGAGCACCACAGCACGCCGGACAGCTATCGCGAGAGCGTCAGCCGGCTCTGTGGCTTCGTCGATGAGAGCGCCGAGCACCTCCCGGCAAGGAAGCGATGACGTCACCCTCAAAGCGGTGACACCTCGCAGAGGGAACCAACTGGCGCACAGCTCAAGGCTGTCCAGGTACACCTAGGTGAACCGGTCGCGGTACCGGGGGACGGGTCCGCGGGCACCGACCGGCATGGAGTGACATGCCCGGCCCCCTACGCCTGGCGGTGGTTGCGTTCGGCCCCGGCGGGTGGCGCCCGTCTGCTGTGATGCGAGCCATGCCTGATCCCGTCGTGGCTCTTGCCGAGCCCCTGTGCAGCTCGCGGCGGAGCGTACGGCGTCGCTCTGGTACGGAGGTGACGACGAACGGCTCCTCACTCGCGCCCGGACGGACGGCGGGCCGCGCGGCCGCCCCCTCCCTGCGGATCCTCAACGCGGTGCTGGACCACGAGGTCTCCGGCCGGACCGGCTTCAACTGGCCGGCGCCGGTGCACGCGCACGGGGCGGCAGCCGTCACTGCGCTGGCGGAGTCCGTCGACGGCGACGACTCCTCTTGATCGTACGACCGCGAGGCGTCGCCACTCCCGCGTAGGGGCCCGCGGTCCGGTGGCCACAAGCCCGACACTGTTGACGGCACCCATCAAGGACACGATCGAGGCGCCGGGGTGGTTCTCGGAGAGGACCGTGCTGATCCACCAGGACTCGGCGTCCCGGTTCGGCCGGGCGGTGCGCGCACCCGCCGGTCACCACACTCGCCGGGTGGCCGCCGCAATGACGGCGGCCACCACCTCGGCCAGGGGCGCCCCGCCTCAGGCTGTGATGCTCACCCGTTGCTGCTCCGCCTCGGCGAGGCGTGCCGAGCGGGTTCTGGTGCCGAAGGCGGCCAGGACGATGGCGCCGAGCAGCCAGGTGCCGGCGATGAAGTAGAAGACGCTCTGGTAGCCGTGGCCGGTGTAGAGCGCGGCGACGATCAGCGGACCGGCTGCGTTCGACAGACGGCCGATGCCGTAGGAGACGCTCGTTCCCAGCGAGCGGCTGCGGGTGTCGAAGAGCTCGGGGGAGTAGGCGTAGGCGAGGGCGGTGTAGCCGCGTTCGAAGAGGTTGACCAGGAAGCCGAACACGATGATGAGGGCCGGGTTGAAGGTGAGCCCGTACAGCAGACCGCACAGGGCGATGACCGTGCCGAAGGCGACCAGGCACCACTTGCGTTCGAAGCGGTCGGTGACGAGGGACGCCAGGTAGCAACCGAGCGGTGCGCCCACTGTGGTCAGGGCCACGTAGAAGACGGATTTCTCGACGCTGAAGCCCTCCTTGGCCAGCAGGGTGGGCGCCCAGCTGGAGTAGCCGAAGAAGCCGATGGTCTGCGTCATCCACAACACGCTGAGCAGCAGTGTCGGGTACAGGTACTTCTTCTGCAGGAGCAGTCGCAGCGGCGCCTTCGTCGAGGGCGCCTCCTCGACCGGGGGAGCGGGCTCGGGCAGCGGGCCCTTCTCCGCCGCGACACTTGCCTCGATCTCCCGCAGGACCGCGTCCGCCCTGGCGTGCTCGCCCCTGCTCTCCAGCCAGCGGGGCGACTCCTTGAGGTGCTTGGAGAACAGGACGAGCAGGACGCCCAGGGAGCCCCAGAGGTAGACCAGCCGCCACGACCAGTCGTTGATCGGTACGACCGCGCTGGCGATGAGGTTGGTGACGGGCGTGCCGCAGATGCCGATGACGATGGCGTACGCCTGGTACTTGCCACGGATCGCTGACGGGTACATCTCGTTGACGTAGACGACGCCGACGACGGTCATCGCGGACAGGCCGGCCGAGGTGAGGACGCGGAGGACGCCCAGGGACACGATGTCCCAGGAGAACACCGTCGTGAACGAGAACAGGCCGAAGGACAGGGTCGTCCACAGCAGGGCTCGCTTGCGGCCCCACCGGTCGGCGATCGACCCGGCGGCGATCGCCCCGACGAACATGCCGACGAAGGAGAGCGAGGTGACGTAGGCGACCTGGTCGATCGTCACGCCCCACAGCTTGATCAGCTTCGGCGCCGTGGTGGCGAAGCTGTTGATGTCCGCGAACTCGAAGAAGTAGGCGAAGGCGACGGCGAGCAGGGTGACTTTGTGGAACCGGGAGACCGGAAGCCGGTCCAGCCGGTTCAGTGCGTTGGCGTGTTGTGGCATGAGCGGGCCTTCTCGATGTCGAGGGACAGGGGACGGAAGAAGCGGGGGAGCGGGGGAGTGGGGCGTTAGAGGTCCTCGCCGGGCCAGTACAGGCTCATCGGGTTGGCGACGAGGAGCTTGTGCGCCTGCTCGGCGGTGACCGCGACGTGCGACAGGTGGTCGACGAGGAGGCCGTCGTCCGGCATGTGGTCGGTGAGGTTGGGGTGGGGCCAGTCGGTGCCCCACAGCACCCGGTCGGGGAACTCCGCCACGACACGGTGGGCGAAGGGGACGACGTCGGTGTAGGCGTGCCGTTCGCCGTCCAGGGCCGCGGGTCCGCTCACGCTGAGGCGTTCGGGACAACTCACCTTCACCCACACGTCGTTGCTGTCCACGAAGCGTAGGAACCGGGTGAACTGCGGCCCGTCCACCGGCTGGGTCACGTCCGGCCGCCCCATGTGGTCCACAACGAGGGGAACGGGCAACGAGCCGAAGAAGCCCTCCAGTTCGGGCAGGTCGGCGCTCTCGAAGTAGAGGACCACGTGCCAGCCCAGCGGAGCGATCCTCCTGACGATCGTGCGCAGGTCGTCCTCGGGTGAGGTGTCGACGAGACGTCGGACGAAGTTGAAGCGCACCCCGCGCACGCCCGCCGCGTCGAGTGCGAGCAGCTCGCTTTCGCCGATGTCCGGGCGGACGGTCGCGATGCCGCGAGCCCTGCCGCCGGACGAGCGGACGGCGTCGACCATGGCGCTGTTGTCCGCCCCGTGACAGGTGGCCTGCACGATGACGTTACGGGCGACGCCCAAGTGGTCGCGGAGTGCGAACAGTTGGTCCTTGCCGCCGTCGCAGGGCGTGTACTTGCGTTCCGGCGCGAACGGGAACTCGGCCTGCGGGCCGAAGACATGGCAGTGGGCGTCGACCGTCCCCGGCGGCAGCCGGAACGACGGCCTGGAGGGGTTGCGGTACCAGTCCAGCCAGCCGTGGGTCTTGGGCTCGGGGGAGACGGCGCTCATGTGGCTCACCGGCCTTGGCCCTTCAGCAGCGCGTCCAGGCGGGGATACACCGCGCGGGCGTTGTGCTCCTGGATCGCCGCCAGGTCGTCGGCGGGCAGGGCGGCCGCCTTGGCGTAGCGAAGGGTGTCGTCGAAGGGGTGGCCGGTGCACGGGTCGACCGAGCGGACGGCGCCGATCATCTCCGAGGCGAAGAGGATGTTGCGGGCCGGGATGACGTCGTAGAGGAGGTCCGAGCCGGGCTGGTGGTAGACGCAGGTGTCGAAGTAGACGTTGCCCAGGACGTGTTCCTCCAGGGGAGGCTTCCCGAGCGCCATCGCCAGGCCCCGGAAACGGCCCCAGTGGTAGGGGACCGCACCGCCGCCGTGCGGGATGACGAGCCGCAGGGTCGGGAAGTCTGCGAACAGGTCGCCCTGGACCAGCTGCATGAACGCCGTGGTGTCGGCGTTGAGGTAGTGCGCGCCGGTGGTGTGGAAGGCGGGGTTGACGCTCGTACTGACGTGGACCATCGCCGGGATGTCGTACTCGACCATCTTCTCGTAGACGGGGTACCACGAGCGGTCGGTCAGCGGCGGCGCGGTCCAGTGACCGCCCGAGGGGTCGGGGTTCAGGTTCAGCGCGACGGCGCCGAACTCCTCCACACAGCGGGTGAGTTCGGGAACGCAGGTGGCGGGATCGACGCCGGGCGACTGCGGAAGCATCGCGGCGGGCACGAAGCGTTGGGGATACAGCCGGCTCACGCGGAAGCAGAGTTCGTTGCAGATCGCCGCCCACTCGGCGGACGTCTCGAAGTCCCCGACGTGGTGCGCCATGAACGACGCGCGGGGCGAGAAGACCGTGACGTCGATGCCGCGCTCGTCCATCAGCCGCAGCTGGTTCGACTCGATGCTCTCGCGCAGCTCGTCGTCGCTGATCCGCAGGTCCGCGCGGGCGGGGGCGGCCGTCGGGTCGGTGAGGGAGGCGATCTGCCGGTTGCGCCACGCCTCCAGGGCCGGCGGGGCGGTCGTGTAGTGACCGTGACAGTCGATGATCATTACGGCGTCCTTCTCAGGCTGCTGGGTGCCGTGCAGCCTGGCCCCGCCCCGCACCGGCCCACGAGAGGCCCGGACGCGAAACTAACCTCCCCTTAACACTCCGGCCGGTGCCCGGCCGCAGTGGTCTACATTCGGCCGTAGGCAGTGACAGGTGCGGCCGAAAGAAGGGAGGTGGGCGGGGTGCAGATACTGCTGGCCGAGGACGACGACGGCGTGGCCGCGGCGCTCGTGGAGGTCCTGTACGACCATGGCCACGTCACCAGGCGCGTCCGGTACGGCAGAGACGTGCTGACCTACCACCGCAGCTCCGACCTGCTCCTTCTCGACCTGGGACTGCCCGACACCGACGGCCTGGACGTGCTGCGCACCCTGCGTGCCGTGAGCGACATGTCGGTGGTGGTGCTCACCGCCCGCGGCGACGAGCGCTCGGTCGTACGAGGACTGCGGCTCGGCGCCGACGACTACCTCGTCAAGCCCGTTCGCCTGCCCGAGCTGCTCGCCCGGATCGACGCCGTCACCCGGCGGAACAAGGCAAGGACCGGCCCGACCGCACGAACGGTCCGCGCCGGTGACGTCGAGGTGGACCTTGACGCGCGCCGGGTCCGGGTCGGCGGGCAGGAGGTCGAGCTGACCGTCAAGGAGTTCGACATCCTCGCCGTGCTGGCCGGGCGCGCCGGCGAGGCGGTCAGCCGCGAGCAGCTCCTGGACGAGGTGTGGGGCGATGCCCGCCACGCCGTGTCCCGCTCCCTGGACGTCCACCTCACGCAGTTGCGCGCCAAACTGCGCCGCCCCGAGCTGCTCACCACGATCCGGGGCTTCGGCTACCGCTTCGGGGACGCCCGGGATCTGCGGGCCTGAGGAGCCGACGCGTGCGTACCCGGGTCCAGGCCGCCCTGCTGCTGTTCGTCGTGATCGCGGTGGCCGCGTTCGCCGTACCGCTGCTGCTGTTCACCGCGTCCGACCGCACCCAGGAGCTGGCTCTCGCCCGCAGCGCCGACCTCGACCGCTTCGCCTCCCTCATGGACCAGGCCGCGGCGACCGGCGACACCTCGGCCCTCACCGCCGAGGCGCGCCGCTACACACAGCTGTACGGGGAACCGCTCGTCGTCACCGACACGCGCCGCAGACCGGTCGTCCAGACGGGCGGGATGCGGGCCGCCGACCCGGATGTCGCCCGGCTCCTCGACGCGGCGCTGCGCAACCAGACCGCGCATCCCACGGGCGCGCTGCGTCCCTGGTCCCGGGGGTATCGGATGTTCGCCGAACCCGCGGGCACCGGGACCCGGGTCTCCGGGGCCGTCGTGCTGCGGGCCTCGGTCGCCGACGCGGCGCAGGACATCACCCGGCGCTGGGCCGCTGTCCTGGTGGGGACCGCTCTGGTCGCCGTCGCCTGCACGGTCCTCGCCCGGGCCGCGACGGGGTGGGTGGTCAGCCCGCTGCGCCGCCTCGACCGAGCCGTCGGCCAGCTCGCCGCAGGGCTTCCCCCGGAACAGACCAGGGCAGGCGGCCCACCGGAACTGCGCCAGCTGGCGACCGGCTTCAACCGCATGGCCCGTACGGTCACGGCGGCCCTGGAGCAGCAGCGCCGGCTCGTCGCCGACACCTCCCACCAGATGCGCAACCCCATGGCGGCGCTCAGGCTCCGCGTCGACGCCCTGCACAGCCACCTGCCCGCGTCCGCCGACCGCACCTACAGCGGAGTCACCACCGAACTCGACCGTCTGGAGAACCTCCTCGACGACATGCTGGCCCTCGCAGCCGCCGAACACCGGGCCGGGGAGCTCACGGTGACCGACGGCTCCGGCGCTCGCTGCGACGCCGCGGCGGTGGCGGCCGGCCGGTACCAACTGTGGGAGCCGGTCGCCCGCCGCGCCGGAGCCCGCCTCACCTTCCCGGCCGCCGCGACCCCGGTCCTGGCCGCCTGCACGGAGCGCGAACTCGCCCAGATCGCGGACATCCTCCTGGACAACGCCATCAAATACGCAGGCCCGGGCGCCCGGATCGCACTGCGCTGCACCGCCCAAGGCACTCTCGCGGTCCTCACGGTGACGGACGACGGTCCCGGCCTGGACACGGAGGAACTCGCCCTGGCCACCACGAGATTCTGGCGCTCGGGCCGACAACGACAGGACGCGGCAGCGGGTACCGGGCTGGGGCTGGCCATCGCCGAACAGCTGCTGGCGGGGCGCGGAGGGCGCCTCGAGCTGGGCTCGGCACGACCGCGTGGGCTGCGGGCCAGAGCGGTCGTACCGAGCGCGCCGGATGCCGGAGGCACGCGGTGAACCGCCGTACCGTCCTCCAGGCCGCACTCGGCACGGCAGCCCTCGGTGTCCTGGGCGGCGCGCTCACGGCCGACACTCCCCGGCGGCGTCCGGTACCCAGTGGCGTCCTGCGCTTCGCGACCGGTGAGCCCACGGCGTTCTACGAGGCTTTCGGCCGCCTTCTCGCCGCAGAGCTCACAGCGGCGTACCCCCGTCTGGAATGCCGCGTCCGCACCACCGCGGGCAGCGCCACCAACATCGAACTGCTCCGCGACCGCCGCGCCGACCTCGCACTCGTTCTCACCGACACCGCGCGGGCCGCCCAGGGGACGGACCTCTTCGCGCACCCGGTGTCCCTGTGCGCGATCGGTAGGGTGTACGAGACCTACCTCCAGTTCGTCGTCCGCGCCGACTCACCCGTGCGCACGGTGTCCGACCTGGCCGGACACACCGTTTCGCTCGGAGCCGGCGGATCGGGCGCGGCCCTGCTCGGCGAACGGATCCTGCACGCGGCAGGTCTCACCCCTGGCACCGACGTCCGCGTACTCCATCTCCCCCTGGCCGACGCGGCCGACGCGATACGGGTGGGCTCGGCCGACGCCCTGCTCGTCGCGGGCGGTGTACCGCTGCCGGTCCTGTCCGACCTCGACGAGCATCCTGGCCTGCGGTTCCTGCCGTTGGCCGGACTGCTGCCCCGGCTCGGCGGGCACGACGGCCGGGCCGGCTCCGGGCTGGAGGAGGTGTCCTTGCCGCAGAGCGCGTACCGGTCGGCGGGCGGAGTCGCCACCATCGGCGTGTCCAACCTGCTGGTGTGCCGCCCCGACCTTCCCCGCACCGTCGCCGACGCGCTCGCCCGTCTCCTGGTCCACCGCGCGACCGCGCTCGTCCCCGACAACGCCGTCGGCACCCAGTTCCTCGATGTCGGCAGTCTGATCGGCACGGGGGGTATCGCCCTGCACCCCGGGGCGGTCGCGGCGTACCGGTCACTGCACGGCTGAGCCGCTTCGAGGGCCGACCGCCGTGCGTGTGAGGAAGGGGGAGGCATGGGTGGTTGTTGACAGAGGTGTCGGCGAGCGGAGTCCGGGCCGCCGCGACCGCCCCGGGGGAGTTCGATCGCACCTTCAGCATGCACGGGTGCCGTGGTCTGCGATGGAGATCGTCACCCCGCAGGATTCCGAGGCCCGTTACGGCCAGAAGGTCACCGGGGCCGGCCGGCGCGACTGGATCGGCTGTCGCGATCACCTGACCGAGACCTGCGACGAGTCCCGCCCCGACGGCATCGTCCAGGTCGTCACCCCCACCAAGCGGCCGTGACCTGGAGCATCTTCTTGCTCGGCCCGGTCCGTGAGGACCCACAAGCCACTCAGCGGCCGGGCTTCACGAAGGAGGACTTCCGCATCGGCTGGGAGGATCGCATCCTCGCCTGCCCGAACGGCATCACCAGCCCGCCCTGGAAACCCCCTGGGCGATCCCCGTCATGTCCTTGGTCAGGACGTCGAATGGTGAGTGTGGTGGGCATGTCAATATTGCTGTGGCGGGAGATGCCCGGTTCCGCAGCATGCCAGAGCAGTACTGGCCGGCCTGCGCCTGCACGACGCCGTCCTTCCTGAGGTCCTGCCATTCTCTGATGGCTCACGGACACCCAGGGCCCCGACTCATCACCCCACGATGCCAGCCAGGACCGCAGCGTGCCGTCCGGCCACATGTCTTGGCTGACGGTGGGGCGATGCCGCACCCGGCCGGATGCCCTCCAGTTGGGCCGTTTCAGGTCCCGTGCCCTGCAAAGAACCCCGTTGTGCCAGACGTGAAAGTCGAGGATCGACATGGTGCTGTTCAGTAGTTCGTCCACGAAGTTAAGTGCGGCGGCATTCTCTGCGCTGTTCCTGTTGTGCGGTTCACCCGCCGCCGTGTCGGCACCGCAGGATGCGGGCGGCCATGGGGCCGTCCACGAGGTCGACGTAACCAGCATGCCGTCCACCAAAGAGGGCCAGCCGACGGTCGCCGTCAACCCGCGGAACCCGAAAAACCTGGTCTTCGTCTCGACGATCTTCCCGCCTTCGCCAGGCCTGGAGCCGGTCGACGGCGGGTGTTTCCTCGCCTACTCGAACGACAGGGGCGACACGTGGACCCGGGTGGCGTGGCCCCTGGGTGACGCGGCGCCCAAGTGCGGTGAACCGAGCGTGCAGTTCGACGCGAAGGGCACCGTCTACGTGGACAACAATCAGGTCAGCTCGGGTCTGGACGCGAACCTGGTGAACCACAATCAGGTCGCGAAATCCACGGACGGTGGGCGGACTTGGACCGATCCGGTGTCCACCCCGCTTCTCCTCGGCGGCGCCCCGAAGATGCGGGTGGACGTCGCGACCGGCAAGGTCTACGCGGTCGCGGGAGCGGCGTGGGAGTACCCGAGCGCGGTCTCGGTCAGCTCTGACGGCGCCAAGACGTTCAGCAAAGACTCGCGGGTGATCCCGGGCCCGATGCCCTGCATCGAGGTGGCGCCGGGCATCCCGCTGGTCTGCGGCTATCCGGGGCGTGCGATCGCTGTGTACGGCGGGATCCTCGCGTCCGCCTCCCAGGAAGCGGGCGAGCCGGTGAATTTCCACGTCAGCCACGACGACGGCAGGACGTGGACGAACACAACGGTGGACGACGGCCAGGGAACACCGGTTGCTGCGGGTACCGGGTCCCTGGTGCCGACTCCGGGCCTGGGCGCGGCCGCTGACCCTGTCCCCTGGGTGGCAGCCGACCCGTCTCACCGCGGCCGGTTCGCCGCCATGGTGCCCCGGGACTCCAACACCCTGGAGGTCTACATCACTCCGGACGCCGGCCGGACCTGGACCGGGCCTTCCGTGATCTCCACGCCGAACGCCCAGCGGCCGGCGATCGACTTCGGCGCCAATGGCGATCTGGGCGTCATGTGGCGTACCACCACCGGCGACGCGTTCTCGGTCGCCTCCTTCGACCACGGACGCTCGTTCAGCGTCCGGGTGCAGGTCAACCAGGTGACCGAGCCGGTCGGTGAGACGGGTCCTCCCGGTGACCGCTGGTCAGGGATCACCCTCGCCGACGGGTACGCGTACGTCACCTGGGCCGACGGGCGCAACAACTCCTCTCTCGACTCCGTCATCAGCCGGGTGCCGCTCACGCTGTACAAGAAGCGCTCCGCGGCCAAGGCGACGAACTGACAGCCGTCGGAATGTCGTGCCAGGCCGAAACCGGCCTGGCCTGCGGTGCCTGCGCGCTTCTAGTGGTGGCGTCGGGAGCTGTCGCTGTTATCGGTCGTCAGTGGCGCCGTTGGTCCGGGGCCGGGGGTGTACGAGGCCGCTCTGGTAGGCGATGACAACGAGTTGCGCGCGGTCGCGGGCGCCGAGTTTGTTCATCGCCCGCTGGATGTGGGTGCGGACGGTCAGGGGGCTGAGGACGAGGTCGTCGGCGATCTCCGCATTCGCCTTGCCTTCCGCGGCCAGGGCCATCACTTCGCGTTCCCGTGCGGTGAGTGCGGTCAGTTCCGGAGGCGGGTCCGACTGGGGGTCGGTGGTGGTGAGGAAGCGGGTGATCAGGGTCCGGGTGGCGGCGGGGGACAGGAGGGCCTCGCCGGAGGCGACCGTGCGGATGCCGTCGAGAAGGGTGTACGCGGAGACGTCCTTGCCGAGGAATCCGCTGGCCCCGGCACGCAGGGCTCGGGCGACATATTCGTCGGTCTCGAAGGTGGTGAGGATGAGCACGCGGGTGGCGGCGAGGTTGGGGTCCCGGCAGATGGCGGTGGTGGCGGCGAGGCCGTCGGTGCCGGGCATGCGGATGTCCATCAGGACGATGTCGGGACGGTGGGCACGGGTGAGGACGACGGCCTGCGCGCCGTCGGACGCTTCACCGACCACCTCCATGTCGGGATTCTCCTCGATGAGGATCCGGAACGTGGTGCGCAGGAGTTCTTGATCGTCGGCGAGCAAGATGCGGATGGTCATGGACGGGTGTCTTTTCCAGGAGTCAGTGGAGGATCGGCAGTTCGGTGGTCACGGTGAAGCCGCCGTCGGCCCGTCTTCCGGCGTCGAATCGGCCGCCGGCGGAGTGAGCGCGTTCCCGCATGCCGATCAGGCCGAACCCGTCGCCGGGACCGGCCGGACTCGGCTCGCGGACGGAGGGCTCGTTGGTGATGGTGACGGTCAGCCTGTCGCGGCCGTAGGACAGCCTGACCTGCGTGGTGCTTTTCGGCGCGTGCTTGGTGACATTGGTGAGGGCCTCCTGGACGATCCGGTACGCGGTCAGGTCCACGCCCGGTGACAGCTGCTGTGGTTCACCGTCGACGACGACCTCGACACCGAGACCGGCCGCGGTGAAGGAGTCGACGAGGCTTGCCAGTTGGCCCAGACCGGGGGTCGGTTCCGTGGGCGAGTCGGGGTCGTCCGGCCGGCGCAGGAGTCCGACGGTGGCCTTGAGCTCGCGCAGTGCCGAGGAGGTGGTGGAGGCGAGCTGGGCGACCATGGGGGCGACTTTGTGCGGGCTGGTCTGCGCGAGGAAGGTGGCGGTGCCGGCCTGCGCGTTGGCGAGCGCCAAGTGGTGGGCGACGACGTCGTGCAGCTCGCGGGCGATCCGTACGCGCTCTTCGGCGACGCGGTGACGGGCTTCCTCCTCACGGCTGTGTTCGGCGTACGCGGCCCGCGCCTTGACCGCTTCCAGATAGGCACGCCGAGTCTGCGCCGCCGTCCCCAGCGCCACCGGGAGCAGCAGACACAGGATCGGATTGATGATCGCCAAGGGCCAGGGATGTCCGTAGCGGTCGCCGAAGACCACCGGCAGCACGATCACTGCCGTCATGGCCAGACACCACCCGTAGGCGATTCTGCGTGGCATCTGCACGGCCAGCTCGTACAGAGCCGCGATGACCGGCGCCAGCAGCATCGGAGTGAGCAGATAGCCGACTGCGCCGGCCGCGCCGGCACACACCGCCGTCACCATGAGTACGGTCCGGGGACGCGTGCGGCGCCACAGCAGGGCGAAGGAGGCCACGACGGCCGGCGGCAGGGCGGACCACCAGCCCAGTCCGTCGGCATAGCTGTCACTGCTGTAGAGGGCCACCGGCCCGGACAGCAGGCACAGCACAGCGATGAGCAGCGTGTCGACGGCGTGCGGATGGTTCTGTGCGTAGTGCTGCCAGCGGGTGGTCATCAGGTGCTCCGGTCGGGGGGTGTCTCATCCATGATCGGTCACAGAGCGCGGCGACACCCGCAGGGCTTCCCAAGAAGACACGGGAAGCCCTGCGGACCACACACGGACATGCCGGTTCAGTTCAGCGCCGGTGCCCTGTCGGCGGCCGGCTTTGCGACGTCGGCCCTCCCGTCGGAGAGAGCCTCACCTTCGATGTCCACGTGTGGCAGGCGTCGGTCGAGCCAGTGCGGCAGCCACCAGGCCTTCTGCCCGAGCAGGGCCAACACTGCCGGAACGAAGACCATCCGGACGAGGAAGGCATCGAACAGCACGGCCACGGCCAGGCTGAAACCGATCATCTTGATCATGGCCAGTCCGGCCCCGACGAACCCGGAGAAGACAGCGATCATGATCAGTGCGGCGGCCACCACGACACGGGCGCTGTGCCTGAACCCGCTGACCACGGAATCGGCGGGCCGCTCCCCGTGGACATACGCCTCCCGCATCCGGGAGACCAGGAACACCTCGTAGTCCATGGCCAGACCGAAGACGATGCCCACCATCATGATCGGCATGGTGCTCATGATCGGCCCGGTCTGCCGCAGGCCGATCAGATCGGCCGCCCAGCCCCACTGGAAGACGGCGACGACCGCGCCGAGGGCGGCGAGCACGGACATCAGGAACCCGACGGCGGCCTTGAGCGGCACGAGCACCGAACGGAAGATCACGAGCAGCAGCAGGAAGGCCAGCCCCACCACGACCGCGAGATAGGGGACGAGCGCGTTCTGCATCTTCTGCGCGACGTCGATGTTGACCGCCGTGGTGCCCGAGACCAGGAACGTCGCACCGGTCGCCGAGCGCAGGCTGTCGCGCTCGCCGCGGATCGCCCTTACCAGGTCCTTGGTCTTCTCACTGGTGGGTGCAGTGGACGGAGTCGCAGTGAACAGGGCGGTATCACCGGCCGGGTTGAAGCTCGCGGCCGAGACGGACACGACCCCCGTGGTGTCGGCGATCTTCCCCCTGATCGTGGCGAGCGCCGTCTTCGGATCCTTCACACCCTTCGCGTCCACAACAACGCTCAGCGGACCGTTGAAGCCGGGACCGAACCCCTGAGCGAGCTCGTCGTAGGCCCGCCGTTCCGTGGTCGCAGTCGACTTCGACTCGTCCCCGGGCATCCCCAGCCGCAGGTCCGTCACCGGCAGCGCCAGGGCCCCCAGCACCGCGGCAGAGGCGAGCAGCACCGGCACCGGGCGGCGCAACACGAACTGAGCCCACCGGGTTCCGGCATTCTTCGCCGTGCCGCGGCTCTTCTCCTTGCCCTTGCGGATCCGGCGGGCAAGAACGGCGTTCGGGAACAAGCCCAGCAGCGCGGGTACGAGGGTCAGTGCGATCAGGACGGCGATCACAACGGCTCCGGCCGCCGCCAGACCCATCTTCGTCAGCGTCGGAACGCCGACGACCGCGAGCCCCGCCAGCGCGATCACCACCGTGAGCCCGGCGAACACAACCGCCGAGCCTGCCGTTCCCACGGCCACGCCGGCGGCCTCCTGCGGGGTACGGTCCTTGGCCCGTTCCTCGCGATACCGGGACACGACGAACAGCGCATAGTCGATACCGACCGCCAGGCCCAGCATCGACGCCAAGCTGCTGCTCGTCGTGGACAGCCCGAACGTGCTGCCGAGCGCCATGATCGACACCATGCTGATGCCGACCCCCAGAACGGCCGTCAGCAGCGGCAGTCCGGCAGCCGTCATGGAACCGAAGGTCACCAGCAGCACCAGCGCGGCGATGGCGATACCGATCGCCTCACTCGAACCGCCGGCCGCGGGCTGACTGGCAAGCACCGGGCCGCCGACATCCACCGTCAGGCCCGCCTTACGGGCCTCGTCCACGGCCGTCCGCAGGTGCTGCTTGGTGGAGTCGGTGATGTCCTTGGACTTCGCCTTGTAGGTGACGATCGCGTAGGCGGTGGAACCGCTCTTGCTGACCGCACCCGCCTGGAAGGGGCTGACCACGGCCTCGACCTGACTGCCCTCGCCGGCCTCATCGACCAGCTTCTCGATCGTGGCGCGGTTGTCGGAGGCAGTGACTTTCTGCCCCTGGGCAGCGACGAAGACAATCTTGGCCGATGCCGTGTCGGCATTGTCGGAGGTTCCGGGAAATCGCTCCTGCAGCAGGTCATAGGCACTCTGCGCTTCGATGCCGTTCATCGAAGCCGTGTCATCGGGAGGCGCGGGCGCCTTGGCCGAGGTAAACCCGACGGCGCCCAGCACGACCACCCACAGGGCAGTCACAAGCCAGCGTCGTCGAAAGGCCATGCGGCCCAGTCGGTAGAGAAGAGCAGCCACGGGACGGAGGTCTCCACATCTGATTCGGGTACCTCCCCAGGCTCTCCGCCGCAATCGCTCCCGTCTGCCTGCTCCCGCCGACACTTCGGCTACTGAAACGGCAGTACCGCCCTCCTGAACCGGCAGTACCAAACAACCGTGCGGGCGGAAGGCAGCCACAAGCGTCTTCGCCCACGTCACAGACGCCATCGACATCCGCCACCGCTGGAATCGGCGACGCCAGCGTCCACGTGAAAGACCGATCCCGTTCGTCGGAAGATGCGCTGAGCTCGCGGAGCGGCCCGCGCCGCCAGGACATGAAGGGCAGCGCGTCCCTGGCCGCTGGTGCCCGCTGGCCAGCGCGCTTCACGGAACGTGCCGAGGAGCCGGTTCCTGATGAGCGTTGACAGAAGCGGGCCTCTGGTCACCGAAGTGGCCGCCGTGCAGGTCTTCAGGGAGGGCAGGCGGCGAGGCCGGTGAACGAGCCGTACAGGCGTGTAGTGCATGAGCCCGTACGGTGCACCGGCCGGTCACGTCGTTGCGTGGCGCGCCCTGCCCTTGTGTTCAGCGCCAGCCCAGTGCGGGAGCGACATGGGTGAGGATGCTTTCGATCACGTGGGCGTTGTAGGCGACTCCGAGCTGGTTGGGCACGGTGAGGAGCAGCGTGTCGGCGGCGGCGACCGCTTCGTCCTCGGCGAGCTGCTTGATCAGCATGTCGGGCTCGGCGGCGTAGGAGCGGCCGAAGATTGCACGGGTGTTGGCGTCGATGTAGCCGATCTGATCCTTCGAGTTGGACTCGCGGCCGAAGTAGGCGCGGTCGCGGTCGTCGACCAGGGCGAAGATGCTGCGGCTGACCGACACCCGCGGCTGGCGGGTGTGACCCGTCTTGTGCCAGGCCTCGCGGTAGGCCTCGATCTGCTTGCGCTGCTGGACGTGCAGCGGTTCGCCGCTCTCGTCGTCCTTGAGGGTCGAGCTCTGCAGGTTCATCCCGAGCGTGGCCGCCCACGCCGCGGTGGCGTTCGAGCTCGAACCCCACCAGATCCGGTCCCTGAGGCCCTCGGAGTGCGGCTCGATGCGTAGCAGTCCCGGCGGGTTGGAGAACATCGGATTGGGGTTGGGCTGCGCGAACCCCTCGCCCTTGAGCGCGTCGAGGAGGCGCTCGGTGTGGGCGCGTGCCATGTCGGCGTCGGTCATGCCCTCGGAGGGCACATGCCCGAAGTGACGCCAGCCGTCGATGACCTGCTCCGGGGATCCCCGGCTGAGGCCGAGCTGGAGCCGGCCTCCGGAGATCAGGTCCGCGGCGCCCGCGTCCTCGGCCATGTACAGGGGGTTCTCGTAGCGCATGTCGATCACGCCGGTGCCGATCTCGATCTGGCTGGTCCGCGCGCCGATGGCCGCGAGCAGCGGGAACGGCGAGGCGTACTGTCGCGCGAAGTGATGGACCCGGAAGTACGCGCCATCGGCGCCCAGCTCTTCCGCGGCGACCGCGAGGTCGATCGCCTGGAGAAGGGAATCCGCCGCGGAGCGCGTCTGCGACTGTGGCGACGGCGTCCAGTGTCCGAAGGACAGGAACCCGATCTTTTTCATATCCCTTTCAACAATCAAGGTCGGCGTTGATTCCCTGCCACCCCTGCGGCGGCACCACGGACCAGGAACGCCGTCGGATGACGGACGTTCTGCCGGGAGCCCCCGTCTGGAGCGCCTGCCTGCGCAATTCCACCTGGCACCTACAGCACCCCTGCGGTGAGGCCGGAGCCCGAGCCGGGCCGGTCTGCGGTCAATGGAGCCGGCATTCCCACGGCTCGATGTCCGACTTTCCCGGGGCAGCTTCCCGGTGCAGTACCGGAAGAGCCAGGCTGCAGCCCGGCGCTCCGCGTACTTCTCGTTCACCGGTTCTCCCCGCTCATCCAGTTCGAGGACGTCGGCGAAGACGGCGAGGCAGATCTCCATCTGGGAGGGCGACTCACGCAACTCCTCCCAGTAATCGATCCCTTCCAGCATCGGGTGGCCCACCGTCCCCCGGGCGAGCCATCCAGCAAAGCGTCGGAGGGCTCCGGAAGCACCATGGCTGAGATGCGAAGGCATGCGAAGAATCCAGCCTCCCCAGGTTGATCGTCGGCCTCCCGCCGCAGGAGGCGACGGACTCTCATGAGGCGGTGCCGATGGTTTACGGGGCGCCGATTTGGCCTCGGGCTGTCACGAAGGGGCCTGTCCGAGGCTTGATCACACTCGCGAGAAGTGCTCCGGATCCGGAACGACAGGACGTGTCGAGGGTCCAACTCGCGCCGTGGAAGAAGTGCCTCTCAGGTGAAGAAGCGTTTCGGGTGGCACCCGCGTATCCGCGTTGAGGGCGGCGGTCGTGGAGTGGTCTCGCAGGCCCGGAGCGTGCTGCTGGGGGAGCAGGCCGAACGACGGGCCTGGACACGGAGATGTCCGTGGCCCAGGCACCGTGGCGCAAACCGCGGGGGGTGCACGATCCCGGCAAGAACCTGCTGGATGAGGATCGACCTGGTCGGCGATCGCGAGCTTGGCGGGTGTCTCTTTTGGCGATCGCGCCTCGATTGCCACGCGCACCAACCGCTCAAGATCGTCTTCTTTCGAGCCTCATGCGCGGATCTCTGCTGCCTGGGTACGGGCTCGCAGGTGTCGCGGCAGACTCGGCATACGGCGGTCAACCAGCCTTACGTACAAGGCCGTTGGGCGGGGGTCGAAGTGGCGATCTGCCGCGTGCGGGGCGCCCGTCGGTCATTCCCCGCTCGTCCACCGTTCATCTGTCGCCTTGATCCTCCACATACGCGGCGCGGTTGCGCGGCGGAAGGCAGCCGCAGAAGGCAGCGGCAACCAGGAGGCGTCATGGGGCACGGACATCACCACCACAGACACGATGACGATCACGGTCACGCGCACCAGGCGGCCTCCGCCCTGCCCGCGACCTTCGACCCCTCCGTGCCCGACGAGGCCCTCACACCCGAGGAGCAGTCCCGCCGCACCCTGCTGCGCCGGGCCGGCCTGCTCGGCGCGGGACTGGCCGCCGGCAACGTCCTCGCCGGTACCACGCCGGCCGCCGCCGCGCCCACCGCAGCCTCCGGCCGCCGGCGGTCCCACGGCATGCTGTGGCTGGCCGGCGACCACCACATCCACACCCAGTACAGCAGCGATGGCAAGTACCGCGTCGTCGACCAGGTCCGCCAGGGTGCCCGGCACGGCTTGGACTGGATGGTCATCACCGACCACGGCAGTACCACGCACGCCAAGATCGGCGTCGACAAGGTGAACCCGGACATCAAGGAGGCCCGCGCCGTCTACGAGGACACGCTGGTCTTCCAGGGCCTGGAGTGGAACATCCCGGCCGCCGAGCACGGCACCGTCTTCGTGCACCCCGGCAAGAACGAGGTCGCCGTCCTCAAGCAGTTCGAGACCGACTACGACGGCAGCGTGAAGGGCGCGAGCGACTCCACGCCCGCCAACGAGGCGCTGGCCGTCGCGGGCCTCAACTTCCTTGCCGAGCAGGTGCAGCGCCGCAAGGTGAAGGACGCGCTGATGCTCGCCAACCACCCGGCTCGGCGCGGTGTGGACTCCCCGCACGAGATCCGGGGCTGGCGGGACGCGACCGGCTCGGGCCGCCAGATAGCTGTCGGCTTCGAGGGTGCCCCCGGCCACCAGGCCGCCGGCCTGCCCGCGCCCCTCGGCATGGCTCGCGCCCGCGGCATCTACGACAACAGCCCCAGCGCCGGCTCCTTCGCCGGCTACCCGCTGGAGAGCTACCGCACCTGGGGTGGCTTCGACTGGATGACCGCCACGGTCGGCGGACTGTGGGACAGCCTCCTCGCCGAGGGCAAGCCGTGGTGGATCACCGCCAACAGCGACAGCCACCAGGTCTACGGTGACACCGCCGTGCGGGGGCCCGGTGGGGACTTCAACGCCAACGGGCGGTACGAGGACCCCGTCTACGGCGGCAAGATCGACATCACCCAGGGCGACTACTGGCCCGGCCAGTACAGCCGTACACATGTCGGCGCCGACGGCTTCTCCTACGCCGCGGTCATGGACGGCATCCGTGCCGGCCGGATCTGGGTCGACCACGGACAGCTCCTCAGCGGCCTGGACGCCCGGGTGTCGGGCGGCGGCCGCTGGGCCACGCTGGGCGGCGCCCTGCACGTGAAGAAGGGCGCGAACGTCACGCTCACGGTCGACGTGGCCCTCGCCGACGGCCCCAACTGGGCCGGATACGTGCCCAAGCTGGCGCGCGTGGACGTCATCCAGGGCGATGTCACGGGACCGGTCGCGGACAAGGACACGTTCACCGCCCCGACGGCGAAGGTGATCCGCTCGTACGAGGTGGACGAGTCCTCCGGCGTCGTCCGGCTCACCTACCAGCTCGGCCGCGTGGACCGCCCGCTGTACGTCCGTCTGCGCGGCAGCGACGGCAACCGGACCGCCGTCGGAGCGATGGGCGCGGCGGTCGACCCGGCGGGTCCCGCGATCGACGTCGTGGGCGACGCCGACCCGTGGCTCGACCTGTGGTTCTACTCCAACCCGATCTGGGTCCTGCCGTCGTGACGCAGTACGCCCTCACGGTGGACCCCGGGATCCGCGATCTGCGTGCGGCCGATCACCTGCTCCAGGAGCTGGCCGCCGAACTCACCCTTGCTGAAGGCGTGTTCGGCTGCACACACCTGGTACGGGGAGACCGCCCGCGCGTCGCCCTCTCTCTCGCCGTGCCGTCCGAGCCGCTCCTGCGCACCGTCCAGGAGCGGCTCACGGCCCGGGGCCACGAGGTGCAGGACGGTCTGCCCGACCCGGTGGGCCGTGCGGTGCTCTACCCGG
This sequence comes from Streptomyces sp. NPDC002817, assembly GCF_053592055.1. NCBI lineage: Bacteria > Bacillati > Actinomycetota > Actinomycetes > Kitasatosporales > Streptomycetaceae > Streptomyces > Streptomyces sp. NPDC002817. The sequence goes on along the minus strand of NZ_JBSFUY010000035.1, from coordinate 46,778 downwards.
GGGCCGCCGCCCTCACCAGCACGCTGACGGTCACGGAGCTGCTCGCGCGCTCCGCGATCGACCGCGTGACGGTACTGGGCGCCCACGGCACGCCCGCCCCCGGCACGTTGCTGGTGACGCGCGACCACGTGCGCCCGCAATGGCAGGACGGCGAGCTCGTACTGACGGCCATGCCGGCGGCTGGGGGAGCCCTCGTCCCGTTCGAGGTGCCGGAGCCGACCCCGTGCTGCGCGGACCACTGACACCCCGCGCCACGGCGGCCGTTTGCCCTCGGATGGCCTTCGTCGTGGTCACGTGTGTCCTTGGTCGGAGTACATGATCTGACGAAGGCCGCCTCAGCGTCCGGCGAACATCGAGGTGAGCGGCCTGGTTCGAGGAGCATTTCGGCTCATCGATAGCCTGCGTCACCATGATGCGCGCTTGGATCTTGCCGATGCTGCTTGTGCTCTGCGGCTCAGCCGTCGCGACTGAGCTGATCTCCGAGGGGAGCCTCGGCACAGCCGCAGCCGTCCTGTTGGCGTTTCTCGTGCTCGCCGCCGTCAACTCGCCCCTGATCTTCCCGAGGTCGATCGGTGCCCGGGAGGCACAACGCCGCAGCGCGGTCGACGGCCGGCCTGTCGTCTTCTGGCGGCCGGGTTGCACGTACTGCATGCGACTGCGCATCCGGCTGGGCCGCAGAGCCCGTCAGTTGCACTGGGTCAACATCTGGCGCGACCCGGCAGGAGCCGCAGCAGTGAGGGCAGCCAACAACGGCAACGAGACCGTGCCGACCGTCGTCGTGGCGGGCCAGCCACACACCAACCCCGATCCCGAATGGGTACGCGAACAGCTCTCACCTCCCGCGTGAACAGAATGAACCGTGCCCTACCGGAAAGACGCCCGCCGACCCAAGTGGACACAGGCTGTAGACAAGGCACGAGCTGCCCCGGAGTGCGGCCGTGTTCTGATCTGAGGCCGGCTCGATACGGTCAGGACCGCAGCCGACGGAAGAGGACCGTTCGATGGCGACGTACGACCAGCTCACCGGGTGGGCCGGTCCTGGCCATGTCACGCGAGCCAGACGGGACGTGGTGGCCAGCTGGCAGATCCCGGACTCCATGAAGGCACAGCTCGTCGAGGTGGGTATTCCAGTAGCTCCGCGGCTCATCGACCGAGTCGTGATGCAGATCGAGGCTGATCCGGTCCTGCTCACGTCCCGGGGCCCGCTCTACCGCCTCACCGAGCAGGCGGACCCCGATGAGCCAGCTGAGCAGTCATCGTTCGGCATTGAGCCGCAGACCGGGGCCGTCTACTTCGTCATGCCGGGCGGGGAGGCATGGTTCGCCAACTCCAGTGTCGACGCGTGGCTCGACGTCCTGCACCGTTACGGTCGCTGCGTCGGCGCCTCAGAGCTTCTCAGCGAGCCGGACGGCCCTGAGGAGTACCTCTCCGAAGAGGAAGAAGAGCAGGCTTGCGCCGAGCTGAGCCGGCTGACCGAAGAGCTGAAGGACATCGACGCCGCGGCCTTCAATGGCTACGAGGGGTTTCTCTGGCCAGGGCTCCTGGATCGATGGCTCTACTGACCTCGGCCCGGCAGAGCCACGGCCCGTATGTCTGGAGCGAGCAGGGATGCCGGGCGTGTTTTGAACGTCGAGGTAGCCGCTAGCCGGTGGTTGGTGACGTCCGTGCGGCGCGTGGACGATGAGCTCGAACGTCCACAGGGCGTCCATCGGGATCGCGAGCTGTCATCGTCCACTGCGTGGGCAGTGTCTCGATCTGTCCGACCGGCCACCCGGCGCCCAGGATTTGTTCGCGAACCTCACACAGTTGCGCGTGTGTTCCCACGCGCAGCCCCCATCCAGCCTTGCCGAGGGGATCAGGATCAGTGGTGGGGGCGGTAGCGGTTTCGACGATCATCAAGTGGTCGTCGCCGCCGACATCGATGACAGCGATCCGAGGATCAGAAGGGGTTGCAGCGCGCTCGAATGCAAGCGACGCTCCGAGCAACTCCGTGTAGTACGTCACGAGCTGGTCGATGTCGTTCGTGGACAGAGTCAGATGGTTGATTCCGAAGAGATCGGGCATGGTGAATCAACTCTAGTGCAGCCACTGAATGGCACTTGGGTCGCGATGGAGATGTGGTCACAACGCCTGGCGTATCAAGGCGAGTTGGATGGTGGCCTCATAGGGGACGGCGAGCTTCTCGTAGTTGCATAGTCGACGGTTCACTGCAGAGGTGGGGCGGGCGATGCGGCGGTCCGCGAGGGCATCGCTTGTGCGGCCGGGCGCTGTGCATGGGGGTGGTTGGGAGGGTGCGCACTGTGCGGGTGGGGTTGCGCAGCCGCGACTCAGGTCGCGGGCCAGAACTGGGCGAGAGTGAGCGGATCCTGTACGTGGCGGGCGAGCGGTGCGCCTGCGGCGCGAGGGCGGGGATGGATGCCCTCGCCAGGGCCGGGCCGCGCTCGTACGCTGGCGGTCCTGGAGCTGCGTCGGCGCAGGCGAGCGGTGCCCCGCACGGTGGGGGCGGCTGCCGTCTGACCGCGAGTTCGCAAGGGGAAAGGGCCTGCCAGCAAGCATGTCGCCGACCGGTGCCCACAGCACCGCGCGGCGTATTCTGCGCTCGTGGAGCTGCGCTTCGAGATACGTCGGTCCAACTCGCCGTGGGTCGACAGCGTATGGACCTGCACCAGCGAGCAGGTCACGGCGATGACGTCCGTTGCGGGGGTGCGTTGGGGTCTGGTGTTCTGGGAGCAGGCCGGCCGGTGCTACACGGCCGTCACCGGCCCCGAGACCCGGACGAGTACGGCACCGGTCCCGGAGGGCGCCGCCTTCACCGGCATCGACTTCGCCGTGGGCACTTCGCTGCGGGCCCTGCCCACGCCGGAGCTGGTCGACGGCGGTGTCGAGCTCCCCGACACCACACGCCGGACGTTCCGGCTGGACGGTGCGCGCTGGGAGACCCCGGGCGCCGATGACGCCGAGGCCTTGGTGGAGCGACTGATCAAGGCCGGGATCGTGGTGCGTGACCCGCTCGTCGCCGAGGTCCTGAGAGGCCACGACCCGGCCGTGTCGGGACGGACCGTCGAACGCCGTTTCCGAGCGGCCACCGGCCTGACGCGTGGCGCTGTCCGGCAGATCGAGCGGGCCCGTACGGCGGCGGAGCTGCTGGCGGCCGGCGACACGGCCGTCGACGTCGTCGCCAAGCTCGAGTACTTCGACGAGCCGCACCTCGCCCGGGCGCTGCGTACCTATGTGGGACGCACCGTCGGACAACTGCGGGACGGCATCGGCGGCGCGATCGCGCTCGACCTGGATCAGCGCTTGACGTCGTAGATCAGCTTCAGGATCCCGTTGGAGTAGCTCTCCGACTCCCGCAGCGACAGCATCTGCTTTTCACGGTCGGCCCGGTGGAACAGGCTCTTGCCGGCACCGAGCAGGACAGGGAAGACGAGCAGGTTGAACTGGTCGATCAGGCCCGCCTCCGACAGCCGCCGCGCCAGCTCCGCGCTTCCGTGGATGTAGATGGGGCCGCCCTCGCTCTCCTTGAGCTTCGCGATGTCCTCCGTCGTGCGCAGGATCGTCGTCGCCCCCCACCCATCGACGAGGGCGTCGTCCGACAGTGTGCTCGACACCACGTACTTGGGCAGCTCCTTGTAGGAGGCGTGGTCCTCCGAGGCGGGCCAGACCGACGCGAAGGCCTCGTAACTGCGGCGGCCGAACATCAGCGCCGTCGTGTCGGAAAGCTCCTCGCCCTTCAGCGCCCAGGCCTCCGGAACGAACTCCAGGTCGTTCACCACCCAGCCACCGCTGCGGTGCCCTTCCTCGGTCCCGCCGGGCGAGTCCAGAACGCCGTCGAGCGACATGAATCCGGTGTAGACCAAGGTACGCATCTGCTGTCTCCTCATCATGGGCCGAGCTCCTTGGATGAGGCTAGATCGCGGCCGGGACGGGCGTCTTGGACGGAAACGACATCGAGTGAGAGACGGGTCCGGGACGCCGTGTGCGACCTGTGGCGGTGCAGCGGCTTTGGTAATACGCGATGGCCGCCCGGCCGGCGGGCGGTAAAACTGCCCGGATCGTGAGTGAGGGACGCGCGCAGCATGCGGCATGCGCTCAGGTCCGTGAGCCTGCGGACGGCGTTTCACACAGCGAGCGTTGACCAGGTGGCCGCTGATCGGGTGACGGTCCGGTGTCCCGAACGCACAACACTCGGTGCCGTTGGTGGAGGAGGCCGCCGGGAGCAGGGGCGGAGCCTGCTTTCGGAGATGGTGGCTCAGCACGACTGGGCGTTCGGCTCGTCTCAACCGGACGCCCTCGTGGACCGCCGGCTCTACGAAGATCACCTGGGGCCTCGTACCGGAATGCGTAACGCTTGATCCCCTACGCCACGACGTGGGACACGACCCGTCAGGCTGATCGGGCCGACCGCGAGAGGTGCAGCCGGTGTGGACGCATCGCTCTGAGCTATCGCCTTTGCGACGACCGGTCGAGCTGTCGGAGCTGCTTCCGGGCGCCGGACCGCCGGGTGCTCGAGCTCCGGCAACGTGAAGCCCTGGCTGTTCCTCTACCGGTCGGCCACGCTGCGAGAGCTGTTCAGGACCCGCCCTTCTCGTACCCGTCTGAGCGACGGGATTTCTCGTGGCACTGGTAGTCCGCCGCCGTCGGGGGTCCGCCGTCGGGTGACTCCGCGACGTCCCCCGCCTGGCATGACGAGTCTGTGGACGCCGCGGACCCCTCCGGGCCGGTTGTACCGCGTCTTACCGCACTTTCAGGACGATCTTGCCCAGCGAGTGGCCGGCCTCGACCGCGGCGAGAGCCGTCGCTGCCTTGGCGAGGGGTACGACCTGTGTGACGTGGGGGTCGAGGGCGCCGGATGCGACCAGTTCGGCGAGAGGGGAGAGCGCTTGCCCGTTCTGCTCCACCTGGAAGTAGCCACCGCCGAGTTCGGACGCTGCTGTCGGATCCACAGCGGTGATGATCCTGGACTTGTCCGCGGCGAGATGCGCGACGGCGTACAGGGCATCGCCGCCGACCAGGTCGAGGATGGCGTCCACGCCGTTCGGGGCGATTGCGGCAACCCGGTCGGCCACGCCTTCGCCGTAGGTGACGTGGGTGGCTCCGAGGGAGGAGACGAGCTCCGCCTTGCCCGCACTGGCGGTGCCGATCACGGTGGCGCCCAGGTTATGGGCGATCTGCACGGAGGCAACGCCGACACCACCGCCGGCCCCGTTCACCAGGACGGTGGCATCGGGCTTGAGGTTCAGCAGGCCTATGCCCTGGTGGGCGGTGGCCGCTGAGACCGACAGGGTCGCGGCGTCGGTGAAGGACACGGCGGCCGGTTTGTGCGCCGCGGTCTGGACCGGCAGTAGCGCGTACTCGGCGTAGCCGCCGGCCCACGGCAGGGCTCCGTAGACCTCGTCTCCGATGCCGAACCCCTCGACCCCGTCGCCGATCTCTTCGACGACACCGGAGACCTCCGTGCCAAGGGTTGCCGGCAGCGTCAGAGGAAGGACCTCCCGCACGTAGCCGGCGCGCAACTTCCAGTCGACCGGGTTCACTCCGGCCGCGTGCACCGCGACCAGAAGCTGACCCGGCCCCGGAACGGGCCTGGGCAGGTCGGCGAAGGCCTGTGTCTCGGGGCCGCCGTACTCGGTGAAGATGTATGCCTTGGGCATGATGGCTCCTCGTTCTGATGATGTCGGGGGGAATCTTCGGGTGACTGCAGGGGCAGGGGCCCGGCAGTGATGCGCGACGCGGTATCGCTGGGTGGGGCGAGGTGCGCGGCCCTTCGGGCGGACTCCGGGTTGCCCGGCCGGTCCAGCTGGTCCAGGCAGCGACCGCCAAGTGGTCTGCGTAGACGTGACTGTTGGCCGGCTCGTATTACGACGGGGCCGGTCCGACCCACGGCGGCGTCACGACGATGATCAGCGGTGCGCGTTCGTGGTCGCGATGATCATCGTGGTCTGTCTCGATCTGGTCCGGCTGCTGCCGGTAGGGCCGCGGCGGAGTAACTCCCGCCCGCTGAGCCGCCGTTGGGCACTCGTCTCGGGTTTCTCAATCACTCGCCGGGCGCACCGGACGCCCTCCGGATCGAACAGCCTCCGGTGCGCAGCCGCAGCACGCTAGAGCGTTCGGATCGGTTCGCCGTCGAGGAAGATCGTGTGCGTGTTGTAGAACGCGTCGAGACCTTCGGGGCCGAGTTCGCGCCCATAACCGGACTGCTTGACGCCGCCGAACGGAACCGCGAGATCGAGGGTGATGCCGTTGTTGATCGAGACCGTGCCGCTGCGGATCTTGCGGGCGACCTCGAGCGCATGCTGCTCGTCACGGCCGTAGACGGCGGCGTTGAGCCCGAACTCGGTGTGGTTGGCGAGCCGGATCGCTTCGGCCTCGTCGCGGTAGGTGAGCACCGTGGTCACCGGGCCGAAGATCTCCTCCTGTGCGACACGGGAGTCGGGTGACACGTCGGTGATGATGGTCGGGGAGACGTAGTAGCCCTTGTCGAACCCGGGCGCGCGGCCACCGCCGACGGCGATTGTCCCGCCTTCCTGTCGGGCCGTCTCGAAGAAACCGAGGACCTTGTCGTAGTGCGCCTTGTTGATCATCGGGCCGACCATCGTGTCCGGGTCGTGCGGATCGCCGACCGTGACCCCTGCGAACGCCTCGGCCAGCGCCCCGACGATCTCGTCCTTGCGGCTCTCCGGAACGATCAGCCGGCTCGGGACCGCGCAGGCCGCGCCGTTGTTGTTGCAGACATTGATCGGCAGCGTGGCGACGAGCCGCTCGAGGTCCGCGTCCGGCAGGATCAACGCCGGTGACTTGCCGCCGAGTTCGAGCGTGACCTGCTTGAGCGTGGGCGCCGCGGCCGCGGCGATCTTGCGCCCGACACCCGTCGATCCGGTGAACGTCACCTTGTCCACGCCCGGGTGGCTGACGAGTTCCTGGCTCTGCTGAGGACCGGCGGTGAGGACATTGATCACGCCGGCCGGCAGACCGACCTGGAGTGCGGCGTCCGCGATGTAGCCGGCGCTCAGGGGTGAGAAGTCGGACGGCTTCATGATGATCGTGCAGCCGGCCAGGAGGGCCGCGGGAATCTTGAAGGCGGCAAGACCGAGCGGCGCGTTCCACGGCACGATCGCGGCCACGACACCGACGGGCCGCTTCTCTATGCGCGCGGTGACGCCGGACAGGCCGGTGCGGACCTCGTCGAGCTCGGTGGAGTCGGCAAAGCTCGCGTAGTAGCGCAGCAAGCCGGCGAAGGCCAGCGGGTTTCCGCGGGCGGCACCGACGGCCAGCCCGGTCTCGGCCATCACCAGCTCGGCGATGGCGTCCGTGTGCTGCTCGAGCTCGTCGGCGAGCGCGAGCATGTAGTCGGCTCGTTCCTTCAAGGAGAGCTGGGGCCAGGGCCCTTCGTCGAACGCCGTCCGCGCGGCCCGCACGGCGGCATCCACGTCGGCACTGGTCGCCAGTGCGACCCTGCCGAACGGCTCTTCCGTCGCCGGGTTGGTCAGCGACTCCGAGCGACCGTCCGCGCTCGGGTGCCATTCGTTGTCGATGAACAGGTCCCGCTCGACCACGGGGGCCGGATGACTCTGCTGTGCCATGGAGAACTCCTGTAGATAGCAGCAGTTTGGACTTGTGCATCCAATGTTTTGTACGTCTGCATCCAAAATAACAGATGATCCCGTCCAGAACGGTAGGCTGGGTGCATGAGCACTCCAGAAGGCCTCACGCGCAAGGGACTGGCCACCCGCGCTCGCATCGTGGAAGCCGCCGCGGAGCTCGTCCTGGAACGGGGTGTCAACGCGACGACGCTTGAGGACATCCGAGCCGCGACAAGGACGAGCAGGAGTCAGCTCTTCCACTACTTCCCCGAAGGGAAGCCCGACCTCGTCAGCGCGCTGTCGCAGTGGCAGGGCGCTCGGGTGTTCGACGCGCAACGGCCCTACCTGGACGAACTCGACTCGTGGGAGTCCTGGCAGAAGTGGAGCGAGGCGATCGCGGACTTCTACAGGGAGCAGCCCTGCTGGGGTTGCCCCATCGGCTCGATGGTCAATGAGCTCGTCGGCAGCCACGACCAGGTCGCCGCGTCGGTCCAGAACGTGTGGGACGAATGGCAGCGCCTGTTCCAGGCCGGGGCCGAGCGCATGATCACCGCGGGCCTGCTCCGGGCCGGCACCGACGGCCAGCGGCTCGGCCGCTCGATCCTCGCGATCCTGCAAGGCGGGCTGCTGATGACGAAGACGACCCGCACCGAAGAGCCGCTCCTCGACGCGCTCGACGCGATCTTCCTCACTCTGCGAGCACACGCCGTCGATCCCGCGCGCTGAGGAAGGCGAACCCGGACGGCGATCGGATTCCGGCGGGCCGCCCCGGCCTGCCGAGCACGTTCTCGTCGTGTGTCGTGTGTGTTCTCGGCGTTCAATCGCGTCGGCGAGCCGAAGGATGTCGCGGACGTGGTGGCCTTCCTCGCGACCGACGAAGCGCGCTGGATCACGGGTGCGTTCATCGACGTCAGCGGTGGCAGCCTCCTTGGCTGGACGAGCATGACCGATGTTGCGCAATGGCGTCCGTGACCCGGCGACAGGCGCTGTGGTGGCGCCCGGTTCACACGCGCGACGCTGCGCCCCCGTCGGCTGTGCGAGCCTGCCGTGCGGGTCGGAGTGCGGATGCCTCATAGGTGTCCTGCGGCGAGCCATGCCAGCAGGGGTACGACCACGGCAGGCAGCGCTGCGAGCCAAAGGCTGCCCCCGGTCGACGCTCCTGCCGCGGTCGCGGTCAGCGCGATCGGCAGTACGGTCACCCGCGGCCAGGTCTTCGTGGTGGTCGTGACCACCGCGAGCGCCATCGGCACGTACCAGCCCGCGGATACGGCGGGCACCGCCAAGTAGTCACCGAACAGGGACGCCTCGCGTGCCTCCTGCCCCACGGCGAGGACACCGAGCCCGGCCGTGCCGGACAACAACAACGCGATGGCAAGGCGCAGATAGGCCTGCTGGTCCCGTCGGGCCAGCCAGAGCAGAATCAGCACCGCCAGGGGCAGCGGGGCCAGGACGAGGATCCAGGTCAGCGCCTGCGCCACATCGTGGACGAACTCCGCTCCGGCGTCCGCCGCGGCGATCCCGTAAGGGTGGAGATGTTCGGCGGCGGCCGAAGCCCAGCTGACCTGGACGAGGGGTTCCTCCTCACGCACGGACACGGCGAGGAGGGCGGAATACAGGAGCAGCGTCGCCGCCACGCACACCACCATGTGCCGCTGGTTTCGCCGGGTGTGTGCTTCCGGTGCGGTTCGGCTGGGAGTCGGTGCTCGCAGGGAGTCGCGGCTGCGCAGGCCGCGGGCGGCGATGCAGCTCACCGGGTCCCTCCGGCATCGTGCGCGATGTTGCCCAGGCGCCCAGTCCTGGCTGCTTCCCGCAGCGGCATGACGCGTTCGGTCTTCTTGCTCGACGCGCTCTGCCGCGGGGGTGAGCCGTCCCGAAGCGCTACGGACTGGGTCACAGCAGCCTCCTGATCAGTGAGGGGCGCGTCGAGCAGGGGCGCGCCTACCGGCCCTGGCTGAGATGGCGGCAGGACCGGGCGTCGGCCTTCTCTGCGTGGACGTCGCGCCACCGGTGGCCGGGAGGTGGTCGCTCGCAAGGCCGATCGCCGCAAAGCTGGGTCATTGTGTCGGGCCTTCCCGGCGCCGCCCATTTGGTGCTCCGGCCGCTTCGCCCTGCAGGCGCCCATCCGGTACCCAACTTCAGTCCCGGCTCCCGCAGGGGCGATTCTGCTGTGCGTGCCTGCCGACGGACCGAATGGTGGGTCGGGGTGGCCGTGTCTCTAGCGGTCGCCGCGTCCCGGAGGGCTTCGCAGGTGTTTGCCGCGACGCCATCGAACGATTTTCCCCGCGATGCCCTTCCTTCTGGCCGAGAGCCGCCCGCCCGCCGCCCCGCCCGCGGTCGCGGCGGAGTACGGGAAACCGTTCACCGACGTGAGCTGGCAGAACAGGGCTGTCGGCGATGCTGATCCCGAAGAGCGAAACAGTCCAGGTCTTGAGGCGACCGGGAGTGCAACCCGGAGGAGGCCGGCTGGAGAGCGTCAGGGCTGGCCAGCTGTTCGGCCGGACCGCCGACACTTGTGTCGATCAGTTCCCGGAAGCTGATGATCGGCCAACTGATCGGCGCTGTCGGCGCCCCAACCCGGACTGCGCGCTGTCCCCGCCCGCACTTCCGAGGCCGCCCCGTAGCGGCTCGCCTCCAGCCCGGGCGCTGGAGGCAGGTGTCTGGCAGTGGCTGCGCCGTGTGATCGTGAGCTGGCCTGATCGCGATCGCGGGGCACGATCAGATCGTCGCGAGGCCCAGCACCAGCGGCACGACGGAAACGAGCATGATGACGGCCGGGGTGCCGCTTCCCTTCTTGTCGCCTGCGCGGACGTGCGTGATTACGCCGCCCAGGAAGTACAGGACGACGCCGATCGCCGCCGCGATGCCCAGCGGTCGGTAGGCGATGCCGGCGAGCAGCCCCAGAGCGCCCGCGATCTTGACCAGACCGAGCGGCACGTACCAGCTGTCGGGCACCCCAAGTGCCTCGAGGGTCTCCGTGACCTTCGGGTCGCGGGTGATGTCGCCACGAGCGGAGTAGAGCAGCAGCAGGGACAGCGCGACAGCGAGGACGACATAGGCGATGAACACGGAGAACTCCGGAGAGTGAAGGGGACCGTCGATCGGTCCAGGAACACAGGGCGGCAAGTGATGGGCCGCGGCAGATAATGTAAGTGGGTCAATGATTAATTGCAACCGACTATTTCTATCCTTGCTACGGTCGGACCCATGACCAGCGAACGATCCGGCGGCACCGGCCCCGCCACCAGCGCTCCCGTCGGTCCCGCCATCTGGGACGACACCATCGAATCCGCCTGTCCCGATTCCCGCCTCGCCCTGCTCCTGGCGCGGCACGGTGGCGTGACCGACGCCTGGATCCGTGAGGCACTCGCCGCCTCCGGGGTCACGCCCCGCCAGGCCGTCGTGCTGATGCTCCTCGACGGCGGTCAGCTCGGCCAGCGCGACCTAGGTGCCCGGCTGAGCGTGGACCCCAGCGTCCTGGTCACTCTCCTCAACGCGCTGGAGGACCGCGATCTGGTGAGACGGCGGCGTGATCCCGCCGATCGCCGCCGTCACATCGTCGAGATCACCGAAGCGGGCACGGCCGCCGCTACCAAGCTCGACGCCGCCGTCGGCCGTGTCGAGGACGAGCTCTTCGCCGACCTCACCCCGCAGGAGCGAGAGACCCTGAGCTCGCTCCTGGCCCGTGTCCGCACCACCCGAGACGGCACCTGCGACGCTTCGCCGATCACGGACTGCTGAATTCGTGAACGTGCCCGGGGTACGGAGCACTTCACGCTCGGCGCCGCGTTCTTGCAGGCGATGTGGCGGAGCGCTGAGGTAATGGGCCCGGCCCCTTGTGCAGGGGTGGGGAACGGCGAGTCCCTCACGGACGGACCGAACCGTCGTCGAGGCGTTTCCCTTCCCCGTCGCACCGGCAGATACCGTGGTCGGCCTCGCGAAGGATCCGGGGACCATGGATTGCCGCGTTGAACCGTGCCGTGGTGACCGAGGGGATGGTGTCGACAACGGGGAGCATCCCGGACTGTCAGCTTCTCAGCGTTGTGAAACCGGACGTCCCTCGACGAGACGTCGGCGTACACCTGGACGTGGCCCCCGGGAAGATTTTCCTAGCCGGAGATCATCAAGGCGACGAAGGGCGCGCACTGCCTCGTGCGGGGCATCCTCCTGTTGTGTGCTGTCGAACATTTTTGCTGCTGCCGCAGTTGACGAGCGTGAGCGTCTTGCTCGACGCCGAGGGCCCTGTCGTGATCGTCCAGGCCGTACGCGTGACACAGGTCCTCGGCACGCCGGACGCCACCGCGCATGCCGTCGTGTGGCTGGCCGGGCGATGAAGCGGCCTTCGCGCACGGCGCCGTGGCGGACGGCTGCCGGGGTAGGACAGGGCCACTGTCATCGGTGCGTGACCGTCATCCCCGCGTCGGGAATGCCTACCGGGGCGGGCGTGTTGAACGCGGCGTGGGAGTGAAGGGGACAGTGTCCCCGGGCCTCATCTCTAGCCTGCGGGGACGATCGTCCGGCTGAAGCCCCGCAGAGCGTTTCGCCGCGTAGGCGACCGCCCTTCACCCCGTTCTTCGCCGTGGCACGGGCGGGCTCACACCCGCCCGGACCGCGGCCGCACCGCTCCAGCCCGTACCGAGAGCGGTGACCGTCGGGAATGAGGCACCAGCAGACGTTGTTACAGAAGTCGCATGACATGTCCGAGTCAATTAGCTCGGGCGGTGGCGGAAGGAGCACCTCATGGCACTCAGCACCACACGGCCCGTCGTCAAGCTGAAGTCGACGGCCGGTACCGGAGTCACCTACGTGACCCGCAAGAACCGTCTCAACGATCCCGACCGAATGGTCCTGCGCAAGTACGACCCGCAGGTCGGCGCGCACGTCCTCTTCCGAGAAGAACGCTGACACCCGTCTTCGCGGCTCCTCGTCGGCAGCATCAGAAAGGCCACCCCATGAGGCACGGCATCCACCCCGTCTCCCGCCCGGTCGTCTTCCGCGACCGCGCGTCAGGCTTCCAACTGCTCACCCCCTCCACCATCCACATGGAGCGCACGGTCCAGGGCGAGGACGGCACCACGTACCCAGTCGTCGACGTCGAGATCTCGTCTGCGAGCCACCCGTTCTACACCGGCACCTCACGAGTCGTGGACACCGCGGGCCGCGTGGAGCGCTTCCACAGGCGCTACGGCGCCACTGCTTCCGCGCGTGCCTGACAGCGGACCTCGTTCGATCCCCCGGAAGGAGACGGCTATGAAAGTGCGAAAGTCCCTACGCTCGTTGAAGGCCAAGCCCGGCGCCCAGGTAGTACGCCGACGGGGTGTCACCTTCGTGCTCAACAAGAAGGATCCGCGCTTCAAGGCCCGCCAGGGCTGACGGCCTGAGCAGGCTGACGGCAGGAAGCCCCCTCTTATTGCCCTGCTACATCCTGAGTTCAAGCTCAGCACTGAGGTTTTCGGTTCGGGGTGACGACCTTGGGGACCGGGATCAGTCCTCGGAGATTCGTAGTCGTAGCTCTCCGGCAGCACAGTGCTCTCCAGCTGATCGGACAAGCCGATTCCCGTACCGTCCACCGGGAGTTGGAGCCTGGCTGGTCAGGCTCTGTCGGTCTGGTTGCCGACGGTCGCTGGGGTCGAAACGGCGGTTGGCTCGGATGGTGTGCTTCGACCCGCACCGGTCCCGTGACCCACCTCACACCGGGTCCTGTCAGGAATCACTGAGCTGTCCCGCTCAAGGGACAAGCGATTCCTGACAGGAGCCAAACCATGAAGCACCGCATCCTTGTCCTCGGCGCCGGTTACGCCGGGGCCTTCGCCGCTGGGAGCCTGGCCCGCCGCCTCTCGCCCGCCGATACCGAGATCACCGTCGTCAACGCCGAGCCGGTCTTCGTCGAGCGGATGCGCATGCACCAGCTCGCGGCGGGCCGGGAACTCGTGACCCGGAGGCTGGCCGATATGTTCGCGGGCACCGGGGTACTGCTGCGCGTGGCGCGCGTCACCGCGGTGGACCCAGAGCGCAGGACCGTCGCCGTGACCGGCGAGGACGGTGACGGCGAGCTCGGGTACGACACGCTGCTGTACACGCTCGGCAGCCGTGCCGCCGACCACGGTGTCCCTGGTGTGGCCGAGCACGCCTTCGACGTCGCGGGACGGCCGTCGGCGCTCCGGCTGCGCGCACGCCTGGACAGTCTGGACCCAGGCGGTACCGTGCTGGTCGTGGGCGAGGGCCTGACCGGCATCGAGACCGCCGCCGAACTCGCCGAGTCGCGTCCCGGTCTTTCCGTGGCGCTCGCCGCCCGTGGTGAGCTGGGGGCCCAGCTCTCCCCGGGGGCCCGGCTCCACCTGCGGGAGGCCTTCGACCGGCTGGGGATCACCGTCCACGAGCACACCGGCATCGAAGCCGTCGGGGCGACGCACGCGGTCGGTGCGGACGGCACCTCCTTCCCGGCCGACGCGACCGTGTGGACGGCCGGGTTCGCCGTCGATTCCCTCGCGTCCGCCGCCGGCCTTGAGGTCACCGAGGACAGCCGGATCGTCGTCGACGACACCATGCGCTCGGTCTCGCACCCGGACGTCTATGCCGCGGGCGACAGCGCGTACGCGATCGGCGCGAACGGCCGGCCGCTGCCGATGTCCTGCGCCTCGGCAGGACATACCAACATGCAGGCGACGGGCGCGATCGTGGCACGGCTGACCGGACGCCGGGTTCCGGTCGTCAAGAAGACCTACATCGGCAACCACATCAGCCTGGGGCGGTACGACGCGATCTTTCAGATGGTCGATGTCGACGTACGGGCGAAGTCCTGGTTCCTGGGCGGCCGGAAGGCCGCGCGGTTGAAGGCGGGCATCCTCAGGAGCAGCCTGTGGGCCGTCTCGCACCCGACCTTCGGCGTGCCGAAGCGCACGCGGCGCCTGCCCGCCACCACGACGGCTGCCGACACCGAGGTCGTGGCCACCGTGCCCGAGAACGCTGCCGCATAAGGTCGGGTGCATGGAAGGCACCGTCGCTGATCGCTTCGAGGCCGGCCGGGCACGGCTGGCCTCGCTCGCGTACCGTCTGCTCGGCTCGGCAGCCGACGCCGAGGACATCGTGCAGGACGCGTACCTGCGCTGGCACGCCGCCGACCGGGAGCGGATCGAGGTGCCTCAGGCGTGGCTGACCAAAGTCGTCACCAACCTGTGCCTGGACCGGCTCCGCTCGGCACCGGTGCGCCGCGAACGCGCGGCCGGCGCCTGGATGCCTGAGCCGCTTCTCGACGGTGACCCGATGCTCGACCCGGCCGACACCTTCGAGCAGCGCGAATCGGTGTCGCTAGCGCTCCTGACCCTGATGGAGCGGCTCTCACCGGTCGAACGGGCCGTCTACGTCCTGCGCGAGGCGTTTTCCTATTCCCACTCCGAGATCGCCGGCATCCTCGACATCTCGGAGTCCGCGAGCCAGCAGCACGTCCACCGGGCCCGGTGCCGCATCGCGGCCGCTCGCCGCGGCGGCGGTGAGGTCGACCCGGCGTCCGCGCGCAAGGTCCTCGAGGAGTTCCTCGCCGCCGCGTCCTCGGGTCGTACCGAACGTCTGGTGGCGCTCCTCACCGACGACGCGACCGCCATCTCCGACGGCGCGGGCCTCTCCAGGAGGCTGTGGCGCTACGACAGTCCCGAGCGCGTCGCCACCATGATGCGGGCCGCCTTCAAACCCACGCCCGCGAAGCGGCGCCTGGCCGGCGGCTCGCCCACGATCCACATCGGGCAGGTCAACGGCTGGCCCGCCGTGCTCATCGTGCTCGAGGACCGGATCGTGGGCGCCGCGGCGTTCGAGATCAGCGACGGCAAGGTGGCGGCGCTGCACGGCTTCGCCGCCGCGGAACGGCTCGACCGCCTCACCGAGATGTGGCGGCAACACGAACCGGACGCGCCGGCCATCGGCCATTGGTGACCGGCGTCCCATGGGGCCGTCCCGCCGTGGTCGGTTCCGGCGGGGCAACTGCCGATCACCTGTGGACCAACCTGGTCGCCGACGCTCTGAGCTATCGAGACGTTCCCGTAGGGGCGAGAACGGCTCCACGGTCCGCACCGGCAGTCTGCCCCGCGTGATGACCTCCCTGTGCAACCTCGATCAGGCAATGACGCTGAAAGCGGGCTCAGGTTCACGCCGTGTACGTTTCCGCGCACTTACGCGATCACTGCTGCGCTTCTATTCACCGCCTCCCGTCCTGTTTTTGGCAACTCGGTTGCCGTTTGCGAGCAGTTGAGTGAGTCCGCGACCTGTCCGCCATAGCCGGGTCTACGTTGGTTTGCTGCACCTGCATGGCAAAAGCCGGGGCAGTAGGACTTGAAGCGGGCCCCTGTGCTGGAGCGGGGCGGCAAGGCCGGATGACGGTCCGTGGTGGCCCCACCTCGTGGCCGTATCTGCAGGCGAGCGGCAGGGGGCCGCTCGGGGACGCCACGCGCCGCTTGCCGTCCAGGCGGGGCCCGGTGGCCAATACCGAGGGGCCGCTGACAGACATCACAGCCAGATGGGCAGGTATTCCGGATAGTGCTTGACGCGACGGAGCATCGGGGCATTCGGCCACAGAGGCAGCCAGGCGTACAGCGGCAATCGGTACGAGACCCGCGGGCATCACGACCGCGCGGGAGGGCAGCCGCGAGTGGTGAGCGGCTCGCCCGCGTCGCGGCCGCCTCCTGCGCCCTGCTCGCGGGCGGGGGTCTCATCGGATGGATCTTCGGCATCGAGGTGCTGAAGAACGTGGCGGCGGGGCAGACGGCGATGAAGCCGAACTCCGCCATCGCGTTGCTGGCCCTGTCCGTGCCACTGCTGCTGACGCTGCGCAGCCCGGGCAGGCCGGGGCCGGCCCGTCTGAGCCTGTTCGGCGCCTCAGCGGCGGTCGGCATCGGTCTGCTGACCCTGTCCGAGTACCTCCTGGGCGCCGGTGTGGGTATCGATGAGCTTCTGTTCCGTGATGACACGGTCCTGGACGACGCGCCGCCGGGGCGTATGTCACCGAACACCGCCCTGGCCCTGGTGCTGGCCGGCACGGCCCAGCTGGCACTGGGCCGGCCGCGTACCCGGGGCATCCGGCTGGGGCAGGTGTGCGCGCTGGCCGCGCTGATGCTCGGACTGTTGCCGGTGTACGGGTTCGCCTACCGGGTGCCGCAGCTGGGCCAGATCGACGACTACACCCGGATGGCCCTGCACACCGCACTCGCCTTGGTGATGCTGGGGGCGGCGACGTTCCTGGCCCGTCCGGACGTCGGCCTGGCGGCGTTGCTGATGAACCCGGGCACGACGGGGCTGTTGGGCCGGTGGATGGCCGCCGCGGCGTTGGTGGTGCCCCCCGTTCTGGGCTGGCTGCGCCTGTTGGGGCAGGACGCCGGCTGGTACGAGACTCGCATGGGCTCGGTCCTGGTGGCCTGCGCCCATGTGGTGGTCCTCACCGTGGTCAGCTTCACCGCGCTGGCCGTGGCGTCCCATGCGGAGATCGCGCATGCCCGCGTCCAGCACCGCATCGGTGAATACGCCTGGCTGCAACGGTTCATGGACCACACCCCGGCAGCCATCTTCATCAAGGATTGCGCCGGCCGGTACCTGGCCGTCAACGCCGGCTTCGAACGGCTGGCCGGAACTGGGCGCACCGACATCCTCGGACGCCCCATCGAGGAGGTCCTGCCCCAAGCGGGCGCGGGAGCGCTGCGTGTGGCCGAGGTCGAGGTGCAGTCCACCGGCCGCAGTCTCCAGCGCGAGGACACTCTCCACCTGACCGACGGCCCGCATCACTTCCTCACCACCCTTTTCCCGCTGACCGATGCCTCCGGTGCACCGGACGCGGTGTGCGGGATCGCCACCGATGCCACCGACCGCATCCACGCCCAGCAGGACAGCGAACGGGCTCGGCAGCTCTTTCGGGCCCTGCTGGAGTGCGCCCCGGACGCCACGCTGATCACCGACGGGCAAGGCACCATCGTGATGGCCAACGCCCAGGCCGAATCCCTCTTCGGCCATCCGCGCAGCCACCTGGTCGGCGTCGGCGTGCACCACCTGGCCCCCGCTCGCGTGCGCCGCCGACAGCGTGCGCTGCTGCGCGCCTACCTGGCCCGGCCGCAGGCCCGGGCGATGAGCGCGGACCTGGACCTGACCGCCTGCGACAGCCAGGGGCGTGAGTTTCCCGTCGAGGTCAGCGTCGGCCCGCTGGAGACGGAGGACGGGCCGCTGGTGTCCCTCGCCGTCCGCGACATCAGCGACCGCAGACGGGCCGAAGCCGAACGCACGGCCCGCTACGAGCAGCAGCACCACATCGCCTACACCCTCCAGCGCAGCCTCATGGGCAGCCCGCCCGTGCTGGAGGAGTTGCCCAGCGCGCGCCGCTATCTGGCCTCCGCCCAGGACGCCGGCGTGGGCGGCGACTGGTTCGACTTCATCCCCCTCGACCCCGGTCGCACCGGCATCGTCATCGGAGACGTCATGGGCCGGGGCCTGGAAGCCGCCGCCGTGATGGGCCAACTGCGCGCCGCAGCCCACGCCCTGGCCCAGGCCGGCCTGGCCCCGGACCGGCTGATCAGCGCGCTGGACGCCTTCGTCTGCGATCTGCCCGACCAGATGGTCACCTGCTGCTACCTGATCATCGACCACAACACGGCGGAGATGACCGCCTGTTCGGCCGGCCACCCGCCCCTCCTGCTCGCCGCACCGGGCCGGCCGACGCAATTGCTCGACCTGCCGGTCGGCGTTCCCCTGGGCATCGGCGGCTTCCCGCACCACCACAGCAGCCGGACCCTGCCCGGCGGCGCGACCCTGGCCCTGTACACCGACGGACTCATCGAACGACCCCACACCGACATCGAAGAACAGATCGACCACCTGGCCGACACCCTCGACACCGCGCTGCGCGGCCACGGCACATCCCCCGCCGCGCTGGAGCCGGTCGCCGACCACCTCCTCGCCACGCTGCTGCCGGGCGACGACAGCCACGACGACGATGTGACCCTGGTGCTCATCCACATGCCGGCCGCAGACCACGCGCGCACCGAACTCCAGCCCGATCCGCAGGCTGTCTCTCTCGGCCGCCGCTTCCTCACCACCACCCTTACGGACTGGCGCCTGCCCAACGACCTGGTCGACACGGCACGGCTGCTCACCTCCGAACTGCTGACCAACGCGCTCGTCCACGCCCCCGGCCCCCTCACCCTCGGCGTGCACCGCTCGGCGACCGAGCTCACCGTCGAGGTGAGCGACCACAGCTCCGCCCCGCCCCGACTCCGGCAGGCCGACACCACGGACGAGTCCGGCCGCGGCCTCGCCCTGATCAGCGCCCTCGCCACCCGGTGGGGCACCCGCCCGCACCCGCGCGGCAAGGCCGTCTGGTACACCCTGTCCCTCACATCGGTTTGACCAGCGCGGGAGCGATCAGCAGGCCACCCCAACTGAAACCAGCAGGCCTGGCCCGAGGCGGGCAAGCCCGCGGGTATCGCAGATCCACGGCCTGCGCGGGGTGGACCCTTGCTGGCAGTGCTTACTTCACCGCTTCGACATCGAGCACACGCGGGGTGGGTGTCGGACGCCGCATTGCGCCCGACGACTGGCCACCGACCTCCGCAGGCCCTGGGAGAAGCCGACCGAGCCGAACAGGCCCGCATCCGCAGAGTGTTCAGGAACTGCACGCGAAGACAGGCTCTCCGGCTGGTGCATCGAAACCGTCCTGTCCCGGCCCAGGCAGGCCGCCAGGCTCGAAGAACCGGTTACCGGCCACCCGTCACGATGTCGGGCGGGTCCTCGCCATCGGCGAGGCGTTCAGCCGTCCCGCCCACGACTGAGTCGGTGCCAAGTCCCGCCGCGGCGCCTGGAGCTTCGCCCGCCTGGACCGTCAGGAAGCCGACGAGGTTGAATGGCCTCATGGTGAGAGGAAAGCGGGAGAAGGAGAGGCGATCTCCCTTCGGCATGCCGAAGGGCATCGTCCTGCTCGCGACGCCGGAAGGCTGGCGCCACAGTGTCCTGACCGTGGAAGGCGGGATGGTCTGCGGGCGCCTCGCCGACGTGCCGGTCGACGCCGGCCCAGCCGAGGCACGGGCCGCCGCGGCGGCCATGGTGGTAGGACTCGCACACGACTTCCACGAAGAACGCGTCGCCGTAACCTGGGATCCGCCCCGGGAACCCGGGTCCTGGACCGCCCAGGTCACCGTTGCCGCGGCCCCGTCGAACACCCGTGGTTGAACGACAAGGTTAGGGCGTGTTTCGGTCGTACGCGGGGCGCCGCGGATCTGGCGCCTCGGACGGCGGTGACATCCTTGGTCGGTGTTCTCATCCGATCATGTGGGCGCTGTGTTCTTCGATGTCGACGGCACCCTCGTCCCAGGTACGAGTTCGTCGGTCTTTCTGGCTGGTTTCCTTGGTCATCGGGACGAGTTGGCGAAGGCCGAGGACGCCTACGCCTCTGGTGACCTGGACAATCGACAAGTCTCCGAGCTGGATGCCAAGGGCTGGGCGGGTGTGTCCGAAGAACAGGTCTCTGGCTGGCTCGATGGGCTTCCTTTGGTCACGGGTATCACGGAGACCGTGGGGTGGTGCCGGCGGAACGGGTTGGTTCCCGTGCTGGCAACGCTCGCCTGGTGGCCGGTCGGTAGTTACCTGACCGACCGTTTCGGCTTCCACGCGTTCAGCGGACCTCGGCTGGAGATCATCGACGGCCGGTTCACAGGCCGCGTCGCCTGCCACTTCGATGAGTACGACAAACGTGATTTCGCCCTCGCGCAAGCCCGAGAGCTGGGGTTGGCTCCCCGCTCGTGCGGGGCCATCGGAGACAGCCGCTCCGACCTGCCGTTGTTCGCTTCCGTCGGACTGAGCGTGGCGTTCAACGCCTCGGCTGGAGCACGGGCGGCGGCGACCGTCACGATGCATGGCGGCGACCTACGATGCGTGCTCCCCGTTTTGAGCCGCTTGGTCACCGCCACTCGTTGATGGCCGTGACGAGGACGGTTGCCTCATAGCGGACCGCGAGCTTGTCGTACCTCGTGGCCACGGCGCCGCGTTTCCTTCGGCTGCGGGCCTGGTCGGCCTTGTTCTGGACGGTGCAGCGCATGCCACGTCTGTGCAGGTAGGTGCGGTTCTTTCGGGAGGCGTACGGCCTAGTGGGCGTTGAGGGCTGGGAGTTGGATCAGCTCTAGGCAGGGGGTGAGCGAGATGTCTTGCTGTGTGCCGCGCTTTGAGTGCTTCGACAAGAGCGACGCGTGCGCGACCCCTGCCGCCCGGGACTCGACCGCCGTAGCGTGCTGTGGTTCGAGCCGTTCCCGGGGCCACCTCTTGATCAGCCGGAGTCGTGGAGCTCTTCACGAAGGCGAGGACCCTGTGAACAGTTGGGGCCACGAACGGCTGATGGATGACGAACTCCTGGATGCACCACAGGCGCAGGGCCTCAACTGCTGGAATCTGCCGCAGCCATGACGGGGCATGAGGATCGTGTACTGCGGTCAGCAGGCGTACTCCGACCTCGCCGGTCTGCTCCATGTACTGCCGGCGCCGGCGCTCACCACGTGGCAGCCGGTAGTCCTCGATGCGCCGCTGGTGGCGCTCGAACCAGTCGGCCGACACCATCCTCGCAGCCAGGTGCCGGCCGCGAGGGGGCGGCGCGTTCTTGGCACTTCGAAGGTGTTCCGCGGTGTTCGCCGGCCGGTTCAGCCGCCGCATCGCGGTCAGGACGTGTGTGGAGTCGGTGCGCTGGCCGCCGGGCCGCAGTCGTCACGACAGCCACTTCGCCGACGTCTGCGCGCCGTTGGCTTACCTGCTTGAGTACGCGTCGTCTCCGGAGCCCGCGGTGCCGACCGGGCCATTTTGCGTCGCCTTTAGTTCAACTCTGTTGATTCACCCCCGAGTTTGAACCGATTCATTGACAGCTTCTGTTTGATTATGGTTGCCTCACCGATTGTGAACGGAGCGTAACGCCGTCAGGCCCGCCCCGGTGCGGGCCGTCTGCAGCCAGAAGGGCAATCGATGAACGCGGTTCCTTGCATGCGCCTGATCGTTCGTCTTGAGTCGGGAGCTGAACGGGAGTTCGGCCCCTTCGTGCTCGGGGAGGTGGCTGCCGCTCGCCACGAGGACATCGATGTCTACGTGAGCGGCACGGCTCCCTTCCAGGTCACTGTGCGTCCGCCGAGCGGTGAGCGCGTCGTCTCCGTCGAGTACCTGCTGCGTGCCCCGATGGGGAACTTCGATGAGGTCGTGCCACCGGACAGCGGGCGATGGTTCATGAACCTGATGCACGTCACCAGCTTCTGGAAGTTCGGCCGGCTCGCCCAGTCGAAGATCAACGACGTCAAGGTCCCGCTCTACATGTTCACCGGGCGCGACGGCAATGTGGAACTGGCCCTGGGTGTCATCGGCTCCCTCACCGAGACGGACATGCGCCTTCTGGAGCCCGTGTCCAACCGCGCGTTGAACGTGCACACGGGCGGCGTCGAGGTGAGCTTTCGCCGGGGCACGCAGGAGTACCCCCTGTCCCGGTCCACTGCTGCGGCCGACGGATCGTTGACCGAGCACGTGTATGTCGTCTCCGGACCGCAGGGCAGCGAGCGCGGGCCGTGGCTGGAGGTGCTGCGGGACTTCTCCGAGCGGACCCGAGCCGTCTTCGGGCTGGAGGACCGCATCGTTGCCGAGTCCTTCGAGCCTTTCTGGTGCAGCTGGACCGACTGGGCCAGCGACGACATCAGCACGGAGATGGTCCTGGAGAACGTCAAGATCGGACTCGATGTCGGCGTCCGGAACTTCATCATCGACGACGGCTGGTTCGGCCCCGGCCTGGACACCGCGTACGAGACGCCGCTCAACATCGGCGACTGGAAGCCCGACCCGGACAAGTTCCCCGACATGCACGCACTGGTGCGCCGTGTGGAGGCAATGGGTGCGCGAGCCCTCATCTGGTGCGCGCCCCATGCTGTTGGCCCCGCCGCCGACTGCTTCGCCGACCGCAGCCACCTGCTCATCGCCCCGGCCTCCGGTGAACCAGTGCTGGGCGAGACCCAGTTCTACTCGCTGTGCTTCATGAACGCCGAGGCGCGCCGGACTATGGCGGACGTCTGCGTACGCCTCGTCAAGGAGTACGGATTCCACGGCGCCAAGTACGACCTGTTCAACTGGATACCCGACCTGCGGTGCGAGAGCCCGCACCACGAGCACGACCTGGATTCCATGCTCACGGGCCTGCAGCTGATGCTGGAGGACGCCGACCGGCGCACCCGTGAGGTGGCGCCGGACTACATCGTCGAGCTCAAGCAGAACTACGGCACGGCGTTCCTCACCCCGTACGGCACCTGCATGCGGGCCGGCGACGCACCATTCGACCCCCGGACGAACTTCCTGCGAACCCTGCACGTACAGGCGTACACCGCGGCCGCGATCAACGACTACCAGACGTTCGGCCCCCATGACACGACGCAGGACATCGCCGTGGCGGTCATCTCCATGCTGGCCGCCGGAATCCCCTCCTACGGCTCGGACTTCGCCCGCCTGCCCGAGGAGGGCAAGGAGGTGCTGCGCCGGCACCACCAGCTGTACGCCGACAACATGAGCGGCTTCCTGAAGCACCGTAGGACCGACAACGCCTCACACAGCGTCCTGCGCGCCACGGCCGACGCACGCGATGTCGTCTTCGTCCTCCAGCCCACCACCTCGTGCCGAGTGCAACGGCCGGCCATCGTGCTCAACGGCGGCTACGCGTCCCGGCTGACCGTCGACGCAGAGACCGAAGGGCTCTCCTTCACCGTCCACTCGCCGACAGGACAACCACTCACCGCTGAACGCCCCCACCCCGGAGGGCCACTCACCATCGACGTACCGCCCGGCGGCAGCATCGCCTTCGAAGCCGCCTCCGGGAGCGAGGTCCTGGTCTGATGGCATCAGGCGTCGAAGTTTCCGTGCGGGACCGGTCGATCGCCGCAGCCCGCCGCACACTGGCCACCGTGCCGGCCTCCACGGACATGGACCTGTCGCACGTCACACGCGTCGTGGCGATCGTGGCCTCGTCCAGGGGCGGCAGCAGCCTCCTCCACCAGATCCTGTCGGACCAGCCCGACGTACTGTCCATCGTCGGCGAGCACACCGCGCTGTACAAGCTGAACGGGCTCGACCGCGGCAGGGACGGCTCCGACGTACTGGAGCCGGACGCCGTGTTCAACTGGGCCGAGTTTTCGGCAGACTTCATGTCTCTGCTCGGTTCAGGGGCGAACCGGCCGCCGGTGGATGCCGCCGGGCGCACGCAGTACGCGGCCGTCGTGACACGCCGCTTGGCCCTGCAGTGGCCCCTGGAGGAGATCCAGTACACGACGGTCCAGGACGCCGTTGACCAGGCGGTGCGCAGCTGTGCACGCCGCGACGACCCGGACGCCCTGTTC
The DNA here is from genome assembly GCF_053592055.1 of Streptomyces sp. NPDC002817. Taxonomy (NCBI): domain Bacteria; kingdom Bacillati; phylum Actinomycetota; class Actinomycetes; order Kitasatosporales; family Streptomycetaceae; genus Streptomyces; species Streptomyces sp. NPDC002817. The sequence goes on along the minus strand of NZ_JBSFUY010000035.1, from coordinate 22,834 downwards.
GCCCAGGTGCTGCACCACCTTCGCGGCTCCCACCCTCGCGTCGACCCCTCCTTCTACGATCTGCCGTCCGCTCTGCGGAGCGAGGGGAACACCGGCGAACTGCGCACTCCCCACGACGGCTTCTGCATCGAGGAACCGCCGTTCCTCGTTCCTCGCGTCCGCACCGCCGCTGACCGGGACTGTCTGCAGGGCCGTCCCGTCGTGATCAAGTCGTCCGTCGACGCCTACCGACTGCCTTTGCTGCGCCGCCTCTTCCCTCACGCCCGGCTACGGGTGATCCACCTCACCCGCAACCCCGCAGCAAGCATCAACGGGCTCTACGACGGCTGGCGCGACCGGGGATTCTTCTCCTACGACGTCTCCGACCGGCACACCCTGGCCATCGACGGCTACTCGGAACTCGGCGCAGCGGCCACACGCTGGTGGAACTTCGACATTCCGCCGGGCTGGGACAAGCTCGTCGACCAGCCACTGGAATGGGTGTGTGCCCAGCAGTGGGCGGGAGCGCACCGCGCAGCTCTCCAAGGGCTGGCGCCCGGCATCGCCGACGAGGTTCTGCGCGTGCCCTTCGAGCAGATTCTTCACCCTGGTACCCGGGAGGCCACCCTGCGGTCCGTTTTCGACTTCGCCGGGATCCAACCGCCTCCTCGTCCCGTCCGGTTCCCCGTCGTCATGGCGACCGCGCAGCCTCGCCCGGCGCGCTGGCGGGAGCGAGCCCACCTCGTGCTCCCGGCCGTGGAGCACCCCGCCCTCCGGGACATCGCAAGCGAACTCGGCTACCGCAAAGGGGAGGAGGACCAGTGGCTGTGACCGCCGCCGCCTACCACGGGCCGGGCTGGCGGTCCCGCCTGGGACGGCACGAGGACGACATCGCGCACGGCGGCACCTGGGCGCCGCTGCGGGTGGAGCGGGACCACGACCGGCTCACCGATGTCGCCCTGCACTGCCCGCCTGCCTCGTTGTTGACCGCTGGGGACCCCGACGCGCTCCAACATCTGGAACGGCTCGACCACTCCGCGCTGCGCCGGGACATGGACGTACTGGCCGAGGCATACCGGGCCCTCGCAATCACCGTGCACGAGCTGCCCGCGCCCCAGGCGCCCGGCGGGAATCCCTACAGCGGCGCCAACGCGATGTTCGCGCGCGATCTGCTGTGGATGACCAGGGCAGGCGCCGTCATTCCCCGGATGGCCAGCAGCGTCCGCGCCGGCGAAGAACTGCAGACCCTGCGGCTCTGCGCACAGCTCGGCATCCCCGTGGCCAGAACCATCGGCGCCGACGGCCTCTTCGAGGGCGCCGACGCTCAGTGGCTGCGCACCGACCTGGTCGCGATCGGACTCGGCACACGTACCAACTATGCCGGCGCCCGGCAGGTCTCACAGGAGGCGCGACAACAGGGCGCACGGGCGCTGCGGCTGTCCGTACCCAACGGAGTCCAGCATCTGCTGGGAGTCCTCCAGGTGCTCGACGCCGACCTGCTCGCCGCCCGCACTTCGATCATGGACCCCGCCGACGTGCGCCGACTGCGTGATCTGGGGTTCACCGTCGTCGACATCCCGGAGTCCGACGAGGTCCGCACCCAGCAGGCGTTCAATTTCGTCACCGTGGCGCCCCGCTCGATCCTCATGCCGACCGGATCCCGGGACACCGCGGCCCTGCTCGCCCGGCATGGCATCGAGTGCGTCGCCTGCGTGCCGATACCCGAACTCGCCAAAGGCGCAGGGGGAATCGCCTGTGCCACAGGAATCCTCGCCCGCACACCCCAGAACTGAGGTAGCCCGGATGCCGACACTCAGCGTCGTCGTACCCTTCTACAACGTCGCCCCCTACTTCCCCGAGCTCCTGGAGTCCCTGGCCACCCAGGAACTCACCGACCTCGAAGTGGTCCTGGTCGACGACGGCTCGACCGACAACAGCCCCCAGATCGCCTCCGCATGGGTGGCCAAGGACGAGCGATTCTCCCTGATCACCCAGCCCAACCGCGGACTGAGTGCCGCCCGCAACGCCGGCGCCGCGAAGGCCACCGGCACCTACCTGGCCTTCGCCGACTCCGACGACGCCGTCCCGCCGACGGCCTACCAAGCCCTGGTCCGGTCCCTGGAGTCCACGGGCTCCGACTTCGCCTCCGGGGACGTACGGCGCCTCAACTCCGCTGGCACCCACCGCCATCCGCGCTACGCCGACGTCTTCGCCGCCCCGCGCCGCAGCACTCACATCACCCGCGACCGCGACCTGATCCTCGACCGCATGATCTGGAACAAAGTGTTCCGCCGATCGTTCTGGGATCACCACCAATTCACCTTCACCCTGCGCCAGTACGAGGACGCGCCCGTGACCGTAAGGGCCCACATCGAGGCCCAGGCCATGGACGTGGTCGGACAGGTCGTCTACCACTGGCGCATCCGCGAGGCCGGCGAGCGCTCCATCACCCAACGCCTTTATGAGCCCGACAACATCGCGGCCCGCATGCGCATGATGGTGGTCACCGGGGATCTCGTGCGCGAACGCGCTCCCGAACTGCTGCCCGTGTACGAACGGGACATGTGCCTGGGCGACCTGCGCATCGCGACGCTGGCGATGCTGGAGAACACCGACGAAGCGATGGCGGAGGCCCTCGAACTCGGGCGTGGCTTCCTCGCCCGAGTGGACGACCACGTGCTCGACCAGCTGCCCGAGCCGAACCGGCACCGGCTCTCCCTCCTTCTCACCGGCCGCTCCGACGAGCTTCGCGAGGCGCTGAGTGCTGACGGGCAGTAACACGCCAGGCACCACAGCACACACGACCCCGGCACCGAGAACGGCAGTCCAACTGCTGCGCCAGGAGGCGGACTTCCGCCGCGTCTACCTGTCCCAGCTGGTCAGCCTGGGCGGCGACTGGTTCGCGATGATCCCGCTCCTCGCCCTGCTCCAGGAGCTGACCAGCACCCCGCTGTGGGGGGCGCTGGTCCTCGCGGCCGACACCCTGGTCATTGCCGCGCTGTCCCCGTACGCCGGAGTGATCGTCGACCGCGTGGACCGCCGACGACTGATGATCGTGTGCGACCTGCTCTCCGCCGCCTTCATCGCCACCCTGTTCCTGGTGCGGGACGAGTCGACGGCCTGGATCGCCTTGATCGCACTGGGCGGTGTCGCGGGCGTGAAGGCGTTCTACGGGCCGGCCGCCAACGCCGCACTGCCCAACCTGGTGCCGAAACAGGACTTGTTGACGGCCAACGCGCTCAGCGGTGGCGCCTGGGGGGTCATGCTCGCCGTGGGCGCCTCACTGGGCGCCCTGCTCGCATCCGCCGTCGGCACCTACTGGTGCTTCGCGCTGGACGTGGTCACCTTCTGCCTCTCCGCGGCCCTGGTCCAGCGTGTGCGAAAGCCCTGCGGCGACCACCGGCGCGCGGGGACGCGAAACAGGGTCCGGGACGATCTGCGCGAAACCGCGGCGTTCGCCCGCACGGACCGTCGCATCATCGCCCTGGTCCTGGCCAAGCCGGGAACCGCCCTGGGCAACGGAGTCCTGGCACTCTTCCCCGCCCTGGGCGCGGCGGTGTTCCACGTCGGCGCTGTCGGTGTGGGTCTGCTCTACGCCGCCCGAGGCGTGGGCGCGCTGATCGGTCCGGTGCTCGGCCGGCGCCTGCTGTCCGGGGGAGAGGACCGGATCCGTCTGCTGGTCCTGGCCTCAACCCTGACGTTCGGCTTGGCCTATGCCGGATTCTCCGCCGTCACATGGTTCCCGCTGGCAGTTCTGCTGGTCGTCACTGCCCACATCGGCGGCAGCATGAACTCCACCCTGTCGTCCTTCGCCCTGCAGTCGGCCACCCCGGACCGGATCCGCGGACGCGTCCTCAGCGCCGACTTCATGTTCTCCACCCTCTCCCTCGGCGCCAGCCAACTGGTGGCGGGCGGCCTCACCATCACGATGAACGCCCAACACGCCGCCCTGTGCATCGCGGCCATCGTGATCACCTACGGCGTGCTCTGGTGGACCCTCTCCGACAGTCTGCGCCTGACCAACTCCTCTCCCGCGAAGTGAGGCAGCCCGAGCATGCCCATGTACGCCAAACCCTGCGCGTGCGGAGTGACGGTGTGGCTCACCGGCTCCCCAGGTCACGGAGCGATGCCCCTCGCCCATGCGCTCGCCGATCTGCTGCGCAACGCCGGGCACCAGGTGGCCGTACTTGAGGCGAAGGAGCCACGGCGTGCCGGGCTGACCGCCGAAGTCCTCGCGCGAAACGGCATGCTGGTTTTTGTCGCCGGCACCCCGGACCATCCGCAGGACTGTGACGCCACGCGGAACCGTCACGCCAAGAGCGGCACGCAGTTCCTCGACATACGTGTGGCGCCTCCGGCATCGGACACACCGAAGGCCGACCTGCCCCCTCACGCCCCCGACTTCGTCGTGTCGGCAGCCACGCCGGCGACCGAGCGACCGGCTCTCCTTCTGGAACTGCTCACCGAACGACGCTTTCTCGTACGGCGTCCCTCGGAGAACCACTCTCAGCGCAGCGTTCCTCGGGAAGCCAGACGTACACCACGTTCGTGGACGTGACCGATTTCGGTTGCGTCCGTGGATGTGGAGTACGCGTGCTCATTGCCCGAGTCGCCTCTGGTGATGACTGAGTGGTTCGGCCGTCCAGTGATGCCGGTCTCGCCGACCACGGCAATGTGGCCACCGACTGTGGCTGTGTTCCAGTGATCGAAGATGAGGGGGAGGGGAGGGCGGACGCGGGCCATGGTCCGGGTGTCGCAGGGGTGGAGGCCTTGCCTTCCTTGGCCGGGTCCCACAGCTGGAGGCCCTTGCCGGTCTCGCTTAGCACGGCAACCACTTCACGCCCGTCGACGGGTCGGAGGCCTGTCAGGGCCGACACCTCGTGGCCCGGAGGACGGGCATGCTGACCTGCTGACAGGTCACTTCACCGGAAGGAGCCGTCTTGGCCGCCGCCACGCACGATGTGTTCGTCACCGAGGGCATGTTCGGTCCTCTGGACGCAGGTGCCGTCCCTGCTCAATGAGCTGCCTGGTCCAATGGCTGCGTCGCCCCCATGACCGAGGCGCTCTCATCGCCATCGGTATCAACACGGGATTCGTGCCCGTGACGAGCCAGCGACCGAAGAGCGCCTGCGGTCATTGCGGTTCACCTGGCGGAGTTGATCGACCTTCTTGACCCGGCGGCCGTACCGTTGCCGCAGTTTCACCGGCGGGTCCATGGCGACCGGTGATCTGAAGGCAGGAGTCTGGAGGCGGTCCGGCGTCAGGGAAAGTACCCATCCTCTCGGGCTGTGCCATGTGGACCGTCGGGTCTGTCCCGCCGCACGCAGGCTCGGTCGCGGTGTCGGTTCAGCAGGCGATGACGTACCAGACCGGGGTCCAGAACACGTCATTCCTGTCGGGAGCGTCGATGGAGAACATCCAGGCACCGTTGACGTCGTAGAAGTGGGCCCTGGTGCCCGGTGTCTGGTTGTTGTGGAGGGAGCCCCAGCCGACGAGGTCGGGCAGGGTGTAGGTCGTGCTGCAGGTGGTGTAGTCGAATCTGTTGCCGTTCGCGCCCTTGCCGCATACGTAGTAGTAAGCGCAGTTGAGCGAGGCGGTGGCCGAGCCGGACTTGGCCGTCCGGGGTACGACGGCGTTCTTCATCTGGGCCGGCGTCAGTGACGGCTGCCGGGCTTCCTTGGAGGTGAGGACGCCGGTGGCGGCGTCGACGCCGACGGTGTGGGCGGCGGCCGTACCGTTGAGCCCGACTGTCGATGCCGCGATTGCCGCTGCTGCGAACAGTGTCGCGGCCAGTTTGCGCAGTGCCATGAGAAGTCTCCTCCCTGTGCCTTTCAACTCGCGTTCCCAGTGGAGCGGTTGGCGGTTCTTCACCTTCGAAGGCTGGGGTCGAACAAGCGGCCTCAAAGGCGTGGCGTGGTCTTCGGACGTGAACTCGTGAAAGAGCGTGCGACGGTGTCGGCATGTTCGGTGATCCGCAGCGCACGGCCGGCAGGCGCATGCCCGACTCCGGTGGTGGGGGTGCTGGCGGGTCCTCGGTCAGGACTTCGTTGCGGGTGTTGCAGCCGTCGTGGTCGGCCAGTGCGTCGCGGACCGGGAGAGGCGGCGTTGCCGGGACTGGCGGCAATCGTGAGGTGAGCCTTCTTGATCTCGCGAATGCTTACGGTGGGGCATGTCGGACGGGGCTTGTGGGCGCGGCGGTTCGATGTCCGAGTTCAGCGTTCTCATGTGCGGAAGGCTTCAACGTAGGGCGCCGCCGGAGTGGAGTGCCAACTTTTCGAAGACCGTCGAAACGTCTCGCCTTCCCGACGGTGCGGGTCCCCGTCAACCGGGCCGCGCTCGCCGACCCGCTCGCCCGCGCGCTGGGCGAAGGGCATCGCGGAGACCAGGTCCGGGTTGGGTTTCGCCTCCTACGCCGGGGACACGATGAGCGCGATTGAGGTGTCAGGCACGGCATCTGACGCTGCGTCGACTGAAGTCTGGTTCATCAGTTGTGCCGTGAGTGCTGATGTGCGGCTTCATGCGCTGAAGGGCCATGCTTCATGATTGCCTGCACGGCGCTCGCTCGGTGAACGAGTCTGTGGTTGCTGCTTTCAACGGTTCAGCTCTGCCCGCGGCTACGGGCCTGCCGAGCCACACCTTTAAGCTTCTCACGTGCGCTATCTGGCAGAACCCTTCGCCCTGGGGGCCTTGAGACGCGGCCGGTCGATCGAGCAGTTCCTCGGTCCTGCCGGCGCGCCGGAGCGTTCCGGCGTTTGGTATGTCGAGGTCGTGCCGGCCAGGACGGGCTACGAGGTATTCCTGTACACCCTCGAAGACGTTGGCCATGAGACCTTCGCCGATCTGGTCGAGTTCCCTCCTTTGGACCCGGACAACGAGGAAGAGGAGTTCGGTCGTCTTGTCGCCACGTGCGACGAGGCACGCGCTGCCCTCGAAGCCGCTGAGGACGTGACCGGAGCGGTTCGGGGGAAGTGGGTCAACGCCGGACTGGCGCAGGCCGAGTACTACGACTACGTGTCGGCCGGACGGCCGGCGAACATCGCCGGTGACGGTTGACCGCCCGGGGCCCTGACGGTGGCGGGTCGCTGAGCGGGACATGACCGTACCGGTGGTCACCGGCTGGGTTCGATGCCGACTGCGAGTGCGTAGTACTGACCTGTGCCCTACTGCTGGCCCCGGTCGGCCCGCCTGAGCCAGCTAAGAGGAGCGGCAGCAGAGCGCCCCCCGGGGCCGGTGACCACGGCGAGGGTGCGCGGGCTGACACGGCGATGATGCCCGCGTACGCGGGTGCTGTCGCCGGAGTCGGAGTGGTAGTGGTGGACTGGGTGGGGGTGTTCCGGCGGGGCCGCGGCGCGCTGCGGCGGGGCGGCGTAGGGGGCTGTGCGGCGCGGGGCCGGTTGCGGCGTCTGTAGCCCGGGCACTCGGGTGCCGTCGCGGCGTTGGTGGGGGCTTAGGCGTCGCCGGGCGGGGCCGGGTGTTCCTCGGCGCGGCGTTCGACGGTGGCGACCGGCACTGACTGTCCAGGGCGGTCAACTCAGCGACGGTGTGCAGCTGTTGGGTATCTGGCAGCGATTTCCGGTCAGGTGCTTGCGACGGTCGGCCCGCTGCCAGTGCCGGGTGCTGTCATGAAAGCGGCGGGGAACTGCGGACGAGGGGGGACTGTGCGCGGGGACAGGGGATTCCACGACGTCGATCATGTCGGCCGGTGCCCGGGCGGGGCGTGGTGCGGCACGTCGGTTGAGGGCTTGCGGTGAGTGCCCGCCGACGGCGGTGCAAAGGTGACGATGAGCTGCTGATTGCGCTGGGCGGGTTCGTGGTCGTCGGGTTGGTGCTGGTCAGGGTGGGGCAGTGGGTGTGGGCACACTGGTGGGTCTTGCTCGTGATCGGCCTCCTATCGCTTCTTGCCCTGGCTGCTTGGGCCCATCAGCGGGTTGACCGGGTGAGGTCCGCGCGGCTGCGGGTGGAGGGTCTGACCTACTCACTTGGGCAGCTGGACGCCATGCACCACAGTGCCTTCGAGCTCGCAGTACGGGACTTGCTGGCCCGGGACGGCTGCCGGGATGCGCTGCGCTGTGGCGGCCGCGGAGATCTCGGGGCCGACGTCAAGGGCCACGATCCGCTGGGGCGGCTGTGGGTGATCCAGTGCAAGCACCGCAGGAGGGGTATGGATGGCTCGGCTGTAGGGACGCCGGAGTTGCAGACGCTCAACGGCACGGGCCGGCCGGTACACGGCGGTGATGTTGTCGTGATGGTGACCAACGCGAGGATCTCTGGTCCGGCCCGCGACTTCGCCCGGCAGCAGCGCCTGCACCTGGTCGACCGGCGGGTGCTGGAGCAATGGGCCCGGGGCAGGCGGCCGCTGTGGGAGATCCTCCCGCGTGTTCCACCGCCCCGGAGTCGATCTTGATGGCAAGGGTCTTCAGCAGGTCGATGGCTGGGTCTCGCCGTGTGCGAAGTTGTCCCAGACCTGTGTGTCTGGTGCGCCGACTTCGGTGCACAGCGCCTTGTACGGGTCGGTGAGTGGTTCGGTCGGGACGCGGCGCACCACGGCGTCGTAGGTTGCGATCATGAGCTCGCTTCCTGCGCGAGTGAAGGTCAGCGCTGCCGGCGCGGCGCTGACCGGGATGGCGAGTCCGACCGGCAGGTGGGTGGCGGTGTCGCGGAACTGGATGTGATTCTTGGTTGCGAGGGCCAGGGTGGTGCCTGTGGGATTGAACGTGAGTGCACCGGCGACTGTGCCGTCGCCGGTGACCGTGACGGGGCTGCCGACCGGGCGCCCCGTGGCGGAGTCCCACACGCGCAGCATGCCGTCGCCGGTTGCGGTGGCCAGCTGTGTCCCGTCCGCGTTGAAGGCCACCGCCCAGACGAGGCGGCTGGCGCCGATCGAGTTCCCCACGACCGTGAGTGGCTCTCGCAGGTGGCGTCCGGTGGCGGGATCCAGCAGCTGGACGGCGCCGTCGCTGGTGCCGACGGCGAGGACTTTCCCGTCGGGGCTGAAGGCGAGGGAGAATACCGGGATCCCTCGGTCCGCCTTGTACGGTGCGCCGACAGGCTTTCCCGAGGAGGGGTCCCAGAGCCGGACGGCCCCGTCGTAGGTGCCGACCGCGAGCGCCTTGCCGTTCGGGCTGAACGCCACCGCCTTGACCGGAATCTGCGCGATGCGAGGATCCGGAGCTGCGACGATGGGTGCGTGCAGCGGATGTCCGGTGGCCGCCTCCCACAGCTGCAGCTGTCCTGCGGCGGTCCCGGTGGCCACGGTCGCACCGTCGGGGCTCACTGCGAGAGCGTCGGCGCGGAGATCGATGGCGGCGGACACCCGCGGGGGTCGGCCGGTGGTGGGGTTCCACAGCCGGGCCGTCCCGTCGTCCGTGCCGGTGGCCAGCGTCTTGCCGTCAGGGCTGAAGGCGACCGCGTTGACGGAGCTGCCGACCGGGATCGGTTTGCGCAGCGGTCGGCCGGTGGTGGGGTTCCACAGCCGGGCCGTCCCGTCGTCCGTGCCGGTGGCCAGCGTCTTGCCGTCAGGGCTGAAGGCCACTGCGTTGACGGAGCTGCCGACCGGGATCGGTTTGCGCAGCGGTCGGCCGGTGGTGGGGTTCCACAGCCGCAGCGTCCCGTCGTGTCCGCCGCTGGCAAGGACGCTCCCATCGTCGCTGAATGTCACCGCGGAGACGTCAACGGAAGAATCGCTGGCCGGCGAGCTGGCGACGACCGCATAGCGTCTGTCGCCGCTTTCGACGTCCCAGACCTCCAGTTGTCCGTCGCCGGAGGCGGTGGCCACGGTCTTGCCGTCCGGGCTGAGCGCCACCGCCCGAACGATCCCTCCCACGAGCGTGGTTCCTCTGACCGGATCGCCGCTGGGAATGCGCCATACGTCGAGCGTTCCGCCACCTGTCCCGACTGCCATGACCTTGCCGTTGGCACTGATGGCGACTGAGGTGACTTCGACGGGGCCGAATGCCACCGGCTCGGCCGCAGGTCGTCCCGTCCGCGGGTTCCAGCCACGCAGCCGGCCATCGCCCGTCCCGGTGACAAGGACCTTGCCGTCGGGATCAAAGGCCACCGCGTTGACCCTCGTGCTCCGTCCGTCCGCCTGGCTGGCGGTGACCGGCTTTCCCACCGGCCCGCCTGTGCGCGCATCCCAACGCCGCAGCGTCCCGTCGTCCGCGCCGGTGGCCAGATACCTGCCGTCGTGGGTGAAGGCCAGGGATCGCACCGCACTGGTGGAGACGACCATGACGCTGTTCTGCCGGGCCTCACGCAGCAGTCCCGCAACGGCGGCGCCGGCCTCGTCGGTTTGCGCCACTGCCCACGCGGAGACAGCGAGCTGACGGGCCACAGCGGGCGATGCCCCGGAACTGTGGGCGGCGAGCTGGCGAGACAGCCCGAGGGCGTGCTGGTGAGCACTGGCGCTATTACTCTGCTGGACCACGATGCCGACCGCTGTGGCGATGAACGCGACCAGAGCAGCCAGCCAGCCCCTGAGGATATTTCGTCGGCGACGCGACAACTCGATGAAGTCCCGCTCGTGGGGCCGTACGTCGTCGCCGCGCTGCCGAAGCCATCGCGAAGCCAGGCGCAGTTCCGTGGCGCGCAGCAGGGCGTGGCGGCGGTCGCGGCCGGGTTCGGCCGCCCGCCACCGGTGCAGGGCATCGCGCAGACTCTCCTGCCAGACCCGGAAGTCGCGCGAGGCCGCGATCCATTTGCGCAGCTGCGGCCACGCGTCGATGAGAACCTGGTGGGCGAGTTCGGCGGTCCCCGGGCCAGAAGGGCCGACGCCGCTGGTGGTGACGACAAGGCGTGCGGTGGCCAATTCCTGCGCCACTTGCCACTGTTCGTCGCTCAGGTCCTCGCGCAGGGCCACCCGGCGCACGTCCTGCGGCGGCTGTCCCTGAGCCCGCTCGCCTGTCGTGTCGTCGGGCCGTACGAGCTGGGTCAGCAGGCTCTCCGGGGCATGCTCCAGCGACCGCAGCCGGTCCACCACGTCGTCGGCCCGCTGCTGCAGGGCCCCCGTCACGCCGCCTATGTCCTGGTACGCGGTGCCGGTGAGCCGGCCCGACTGCTGCCGCTGGTACAGCGCCGAGAGGGTCTCCTCTACCAGGGGCAGGGCCGACGTACTCGAGCGGGTGTCCTCGACGATCTGCTCGACGAGTGCGGAGGCTATCGTGCAGCGCACTGTGCGCAGCGGTTTGGTGATCATCTCTCGTAGCTCGGCGGAGGTCGGCGGGTTGACGGCCCGTCCGCGCGCGTCCCACGCCGTGTAGATGGTCGGCGTGTGCTCGCCGGCCAGATGCCGAAAAGTGTCGCGAGCAGTCACCAACACCCGGACCGGTGTCGGGACGCCGTCCGATGTGCGGGTCAGCCTGCCGACGTAGGCGTCGATGGCGGTGGCGGCGGCGGGATCGGCCGCGAGTACCTCGTCGAGCTGGTCCAGTACCACCACCAGACGGTCGGCTCCGGCGGACTCCAGCCATGCGGACAGGGCAGCCGGGGCGGGCGGGCCGAGCAGCCGTGCGAGCTCCTCGCACACTGCGGCCGGGGCTGGTTCTCCACCGATGCGCAGTGCCGCGGCAAGTTCGGCGGCGAGCGCGATCTGCGGATGCAGGCGTACGGCGGCTGTCGCGGCTCCGGACGCTGCGAGCCGGGGCAGTACACCGGCTCGGACCAGGGACGTCTTGCCCACGCCGGACGGGCCGTGCACGACGGTCACCGGGTGCTTGCCGACGAGGTCCGCCAGTTCCCCCGCCATGGCGTCACGGCCCGCGAACACCAGCGCGTCATCCTGCTCGAACGGCTCAAGGCCGCGGTACGGGGACGGCGGCAAGGCCATCTCCCGCAGCGGCGGGTGTGCGGCGAAGAGACTGCGCACGGGCACGGCGTAGGCCCGCCCGGAGCCGTGCCGGGCCACCACCATTCCGACGACGCCACTGAGAGGGTTCGCCCACACCGGGGCTCCGCTGAATCCCGGCTCGATCTCGTCGGTGACGGCCTCCAGCCAGCTGCCGCCGACTATTCCGCGCAGTCGGCCCCGGGCCGAGACACCGTCCTCGAAGTCGGCCGGGTAGCCGAACGTGCGGAACCCCCGCCCCTGGAGATCGTCCAAGGGGTGCAGGACCAGGCGGCCGAGCAGCTGCGGTTCCTCGTCGAGGAGTTCCAAGACGCAGATGTCGCCGTGCAGCCCGTCCGCCGGTGCCACCATGACGGCCCGCGCGGTGAGGCGCTGTGCGCCGTGCCGCCGCGCCGTGTCGTGCTGAGGGAAGTCGACCTCGACCTCCCAGCCCTCCTGGGGGACGACAGGGTGGCGCTGCGCGCGCCGGGAGCGGCCACTACGGGCGTGGGCCAGCACGTGCGCGCAGGTCAGCAACGTGCGCGGGCCCACGAGGAAGGCCGACCCGACCGGCTCTGAACCGGCGCCCCAGACCCGGGCGACGGCCTGGGAGAAGTCAGGCCCCGGCATCGCCGCCAGCCTGTCCCTTCTCCCACTCCATCTCGATGACGAAGTGGGCCTCACCGCCGGTACGGGTCAGGATCACGTTCGCGTCCGCCGTCAGTTTCACCCCGAATTCCACCCGGATGTGGTTCGGTGTGCGCGGCAGGGCCGACAGCCGGTCGAAGACATGACCGGCGATCTCCTGGACGCGTTCCAGGCTGCGCTGCAGGCTCTCGCCGGCCGTGTCGATGTGGTCCTGGCCGCGGCCGACCCGGTCCGTACGGCGGTCGACTTCCAGCAGAATCGGCTCCCCGCCCTCGATGGGCATCCGCACGATCTCGGGCATGGCGTTTCCTCATCATCAGGGCGGATCTGTGACCAGTCAGACGTTACTAGACGCAGTCATGTTTTGACGCCCTGTCACCAGTCAACTGTTGAACGCCTAGGCGGAGTTGCCCTGCGCGAGCCCCCTCGGCGGTCCAGATGTCCGTGCCGCACAGACCACCACGCCCCGGGCCCACCTTCTTCCGCCTCGTCCTGGCCCTGGACGTCCACGGACCGGTGCAGAAGCGGGCCCGGCCGAGCCAGGCCCAGTCGCCTCGTTCCGCGATGAAGGCCAGCGGGCCGTGTGGCGCCCGCCCCCGTCGGCTTCGTGGCTGCGCCGCATCTCTGCGTGTCGTTCGTGCCGTATGCCGAGGGCCTGGCCGTACTGCGCAGTGAGCTCACCGGCACTGGGCCGGCGGACCGAGTCCACGGTGTCGGCGGGCCAGTCCATCGAGCCCGAACTCGCGTGGGCGGTCGGATGCGGTCGGGGACACCGCCTGACGGGCGGCGAACATTGCCGCCGCCGGGAGCAGGGCCACAAGGACGCCAAGGTCTACCTCACCGCGCTCCAAGCGCCGATGCCGCAGACTGCATCCTGGCCACCTGCCTCCGGGAGCCCTCTCTGACTGGTCGCCGGCATCGCGGGTTTTCTGCGCGGGCCGCTGGGTCGCTAGCGTGCGTGTTCCGGGAATCTGGGCGGTCCTTGGCCGCGGACCTGGGTGCGGGGTCGTGACGTCGCCGTCTTGTCGGTGCGGGTCGCGGCTCCTACGGCTGTTCTTGGCAGCAGGCCTGAGCGCGATTGGGCTGGGGGGTCTCGCTGCCGGCGCCCGTCGCTGTGCGCAAGCGTAGGCGCTCGCCCTGGGGGCCGAACATGATCAGGTGCTCGACCGGCTGGCCGATGCCGGCGTTCGCCACCCCGTGCGGGGTGCGGGTGTCGAACTCGATGGCGTCCCCGGCAGTCAGGATGAGGTCGTGGTCGCCGAGTGCGAGCCACAGCCGCCCGTACAGCACGCACAGCCACTCGTGGCCCTCGTGGGAGACCTGACGGGGCCGCGCGGGCGGGTCCTCGATGGCGGGCAGGATGTGTTTGTGGGCGTGCAGGCCGCCGACGTACCGGGTCAGCGGCAGCACGGCCTTGTCGTCGCCGAAGCTCAGAGGTGCCGTGGTGCGCGGCTCGGTCGCGGGGGCGGGTGCGGTGCCGGCCAGTTCGTCCAGGGAGAGGTCGTACTCCTTCGACAGCTGCAGCAGCATCTCCAGGGTGGGTTTGCGTCGGCCGGTCTCGATCCGGGACAGGGTGCTGGCTGAGATGCCGGTCGCGCAGCTGACACCGGCGAGTGTCGCGCCGTGGTGCTCGCGCGCGGCCCGCAACCGAGGCCCCATCGCGGCCAGCGTGTCGTCCACGTCGTCGACTGCCACCTTGCCCGCTCCTTCGTACCGTGCCGTGCGACCACCGTGTCCTGCGAGTTTGCCAGAGTGGCAAGGCTGATCGCGTCGGTCGGGTGCCGCACCGCATGATCGATGGGTAGCCGCGTCCGTCCGCGAGCCGAGGAGAAGCCCATGCAGCCGGAGCCGACCGCCGAGCTTTGCCACCGCACCGTCGCAGCCCCGGCCGGGCGCCTGCACCTGGTCGAGCAGGGCACCGGCCCGCTGGTCCTGCTCGTGCACGGCTTCCCCGAGTCCTGGTACTCCTGGCGCCGCCAGCTCCCGGCCCTTGCCGCGGCCGGCTATCGGGCGGTGGCGATCGACGTGCGCGGCTACGGCCGCTCCTCCAAGCCGGCGGCGACCGACGCCTACCGGATGCTCGACCTGGTACAGGACAACGCCGCCGTCGTGCGCGCTCTCGGCGAACAGAACGCGGTGGTCATCGGCCACGACTGGGGCGCCAGCATCGCCGCCGCCTGCGCCCTGCTGCACCCTGACGTCTTCAGCGCCGTCGGCCTGCTGAGCGTCCCCTACGCGCCGCCCGGCGGCCCCCGCCCCACCGACGTCTTCGGCCGGATCGGCGGCCGCGAGCAGGAGTTCTACGTCTCCTACTTCCAAAAGCCCGGCCGCGCCGAGGCGGAGATCGAGCCCGATGTCCGGGGCTGGCTCGCGGGCTTCTACGCGGCCCTGTCCGCCGACACCATGCCCGGGCAGGGTGAGCTTGACCCTCACTTCGTCGCCCGCGGCGGCGGCCGGCTGCGCGACCGCTTCCCCACGGGGGTCCTGCCGGCCTGGCTGAGCGAGGACGACCTCGACGTCTACGCCGGGGAGTTCGAGCGCACGGGGATCACCGGCGCACTCAACCGCTACCGCAACATGGACCGCGACTGGGAAGACCTCGCCCCGCACCGCGGAGCCCCGATCAAGCAGCCGTCCCTGTTCCTCGGTGGCGCCCTGGACGCCTCCACCACCTGGATGTCCGACGCCATCGACGCCTACCCCACCACCCTCCCCGGCCTGTCGGCCTCCCACCTCCTGGACGGCTGCGGCCACTGGATCCAGCAGGAGCGCCCCGACGAGGTCAACCGTCTGCTGACCGATTGGCTCGCCACCCTCCAGGGCTGATCCAGGCGGCTTGCCCAGGCGGCTTGGCGGTTCGTTCGGGGTGGGCGGCGGTGATGCCGCGCATGGCGGTCTGCCCGGTGATGGCGAACAGCCGCAGCGGTCGGCGCTTTCTGCTGCGTCGTTGCGGATGCGGTCCTGTCTCAGGCCGCTCAGTGGCAGTCCGCGGGGGAGAGGCTCCGCTCAGGGTGCTTCTGCTGACGGCCGGGTGATCGGGCTCGACCGCGCTCTTCTGGCAGACCAGCAGGTGGGGGTCGGACGAGGCCGGCCAGCGGTGGTGGTGGTAGGCGTCGGCGTACGAGCTTGTCTGGCTCTGGCCGCGGTTGTGTGATGGCTGCGTCGGATGCTCTTCACCTCACTGCGACATCCGGCCGGCACAAACGGAAGTGCGGTTACAACACTCCAGTTGGCCACTCTGAGCGTGCCACTTGACGGGACACCGTGACGGGAACGCTCTGAGGGTGACTGCCTTTCTGAACCAGCTGCCCGCACTCATAGGTGTCATCGTCGGCGTTCTCGGGACGCTGCTCACGGCACGCCTCAACGACAGAGCGCAATGGGAACGTGCCTTCTCGGTGCGGTGGGATGAGCGTCGATTGGACGCCTACTCCGAGTTCGGTCGCGCACTCAAGGAGGTCCACTTGCTCGCGCATCGCATCACGGCGTCGTCACGACCCTCGTCGCGGGCGCATCCGATTGATCGGAACACAGGCCTTGAGCTGATCGCCCAAGCGGACGCCCAGCGGACCAAAGCGTGGGAGGGGGTGCTTCTGCTGGGTGACGCTGACACGGTGGCCGCCGCACGCGAGTGGCGCTGGGCGGTGCTGCAGCTGGAACGGGCGGCACGTGGCATCGCGGGCGATGACTTCGACTGGGTGGCTGCCGTGCGGCGCGCTGACGAAGGCCGGGACCGCTTCTACATCGCCGCCAGAGCCAGCCTGGCCGTTGGCAACGGCGACGTAGCTCAGGCGCGATGGCTCATCGATCGACAGCTGAACCCATGATTCCGACGCAGTGGTACGGGCCGCGCTGGAACCGAACGCCAAGGTGACCGGCTGGCGCGCTCACTGGCTTCCCAGTGGAGCAGTCAAGTCGTCAGGGGTGGGTCCTAAACCCCTTTGGGAGGGTTCGTGATCTCTCCTATGGTGGCCCGGTGACTATCGAGGTGCCCTATCAGCCCATTCCGGTGGACCAGTCGGACGTTCGCTACGCCCACGGCCCTGACTCGGCTCTTCGGCCGGGCGTGCCGGTCGGGGAGACGGTCGCGTTCGACTGGAACGACAGCGCGATCTACCCGGGCACGTCACGGAAGTTCTGGGTCCATGTGCCCGCGCGGTACGACCCCGCCGAGCCGGCGTCGCTGATGGTGTTCCAGGACGGCTGGTGGTATCTGGACCCCGGAGGGGAGGTCCGCGGCGCGGTCGTCCTGGACAACCTCGTCCACCACGGGGACATCCCGGTCACCATCGGCGTATTCGTCGACCCGGGCGTCTTCCCCGACGCTGAGAATCCGAAGAACCGCAACACCGAGTACGACGCCTACGACGATTCGTATGTCCACTTCCTCCTGAACGAGATCATCCCCGAGGTCAGGAAGCACTACGCGATCACCGACGACCCCGATCGGTGGGGCATCTGCGGGGGCAGCAGCGGCGGCAACTGCGCCTTCACCGCGGCGTGGCTGCGCCCGGACAGGTTCCGCCGCGTCATCGGGTACCTGTCCAGTTTCGCGCAGATGCCGAACGGCAACCCCTACCCCGACGTCGTCGGCCGCGTTCCCCGCAAGCCGCTGCGGATCTTCCTGCAGGCGGGCCATCGTGACCTGCGCTGGAACGAGCCCGAGGCGAACTGGCTCGCCGACAACTTGCGTGTCGCGGCGGCACTCGCGGAAGCCGGCTACGACTTCCGCCTCGTCCTGGGTGATGGCGGCCACAGCCCCAACCACGGTGGTGTCCTGCTCCCCGATGCCTTGCGCTGGTTGTGGCGATCCGATGATCGCCCGAACCAGCCGGTGGGATCTGGGGGAGCGGCTTCGTAGACGCGGCGGGCCCGGAGAAGGGCCCACAGGACGTTGACTCTGCGGCAGCCAAGGGCGATCACGGCCTGCGTATGGCGTCTGCCCTCGGCGCGCTTACGGTCGTAAAACACCTGGGAGTTGGGGATGAGGGCTCTGCGCGGCCGTCGTCGAGCGTCTCACCTTCGGCGGGAACATCATCGAGACCGGCATCGACTCCTTCGGCTGTGCCCAGACCCGGGCCAGGGCCGAAAGGCCGCAGGCTGACGATCACGACGGGCTCGTCCTCTGTTCGTTTCTGCGCGTTGTTCCTCTACGCTCAAGGAGGTCATCAACCACCGCATGACATCTGCCCGGTGAGGGAGTCGGCGTGGGGTGCGCGTCCCCGCTCCATGCCGCCAACTGGACGGCTTCAGGCGCAGCCACGGGTCGGCACATCCGGACGCCGACGACCCCGTGTGGCGCGTCCCGCCGGGCGGCGAAAGGGATGCGCCGTGCCTTCGGCTTCGGCGAACTACCTGACTCTGCTGCGCACTTCGGGTGCTGCGGCCTTCTTCTTTCCCGCTGCTGTCGGGCGTCTGGGTATCGCCATGACAGGGATCGGCATCGTCTGGCTGGTGCACGCACGCACCGACTCGTATGCCGCCGCGGGTCTCGTCACCGGCGCCTTCGCTGTCGCCGATGCCGTCGCCGGGCCCCAGATCGGTCGTCTCGTCGACCGGTTCGGGCAGGCGCGGGTGCTTCCCTGCGCGCTGGGTGCGCATGCCGGGGCCGTGGCGCTGCTCCTCGCCGGCGCTGTTCCGGACCCCGTCGCCGGGGTCCTCGTCGGGGCAACGTTGCCCCAGCTCGGTGCCCTGTCCGCCGCTCGCTGGTCCGCGCTGCTGTGCGGTGAACGGGCTGCCGCTCTACCCACCGCCTTCGCCCTGGAGGCTCTCGCCAACGGCGTGTCCTACCTGGCCGGCCCCGCCCTGGTGAGCGTCCTCGGCGCGGCAGGCCGCCCGGGCACCGGCGTGCTGCTCGCCGCCGCGCTCGTCGTCGGCGGCGGGCTCGCCCTCGCCGCCCAGCGCCGCACCACGCCGCCCCTCACGGGCCGCGCCGAAGCCCGGCACGCCCAACGCGCCCTGCTTGGCTCCGCGTTCCTGCGGCAGGTCGCGCTCGGGCTCGCGCTCGGGGTGTTCTTCGGTGCGATGCAGGTGTCCGTCACCGCATACGCCGTCGGACGCGGTACACCGGACGTGGCAGCGCTTCTCTACTTCGCCTCCAACTGCACCAATCTGGTGGGTGGGTGGGCCTACGGAGCATGGCGTTACGGCGGCTCACCCCGGCGCCACCAGGCCGCAGCCGCAGCCGGCCTCGCCCTCATGAGCCTCCCGCTGACCATCCTCGACGGGCCCCTCGCGATCGGCGCCACCCTCGCCCTGACCGGACTCGCTGTCCCCGTCCTGCTGATCCTCACTTCCGTCCTCACCCAGTCGTCCGTCCCGCGCGCCGTCCTCACCCAGGCGTTCACCTGGGGCAACTCCGCAAGCGCCGCAGGATCAGCAGCCGCCGCGGCCATCGCGGGACAGGTGGTCGACACGGGCGGTGCACACGGCGGCTTCGGCGTGGCGGCGGGGGCCGCGGTGGCGATGACGGTCCTGGCGCTCTGCGGTCTGCGGGATGCATCGGCAGCCGAGGAAGAACGACCGTGACACGGGCCGCGGTCGGCACCATCAGGACGCCGGGGAAGGAGCCGGGCACCCCCACGCGGTGTCAGAACTCACCGGCATTCGCCGCGTCATGGGAACAGGAACGGCTGCCAGGACGCATCGAGATGCGGTGTTCTGTCTCATCAACCAAGCCACGGATCAGGGCGGTTCGGTCGGGGGAAGATGCCGACCACGTCGGTGCGACGCCTGATCTCCCTGCTCAGCCGCTCCTGCGGGTTGGTGGGCCAGATCTGCCGCCAGGTCTCGCGTGGGAACGCGGTGAACGCCGGCAGCTGGTGCTGGGCGGTGTCCAAGTGGGCTGCGGCTTTGGGGACCTTGGCTTCGAGGTGCGAAGGATGTGCCGCAGCTGGGCCGTCACGGCGTCGGTGGCGGTCTGTTCGACCTGGCAGCACGGTCATGGAGTCCCTAGACGCGTTCCAGTGGGCGGTGCGGGCGAGCCGGAAGTTCGATTTCGATGGGATCGTTGGGGTGGACGGTTCCGCTTCGGTGGACGACGGCCATGACACCGCATTTGAAGGTGAACTCGGCGGAGTGCGGGTCCAGGGCGAACATCTCGCCCAGCAGACCGGTCCGGAAGTCGTTGATCTTCGAGCAGGGGTTGCGCAGTCCGGTCACCTCGATCACCGCGTCGTCTCCCAGGTGCAGCAGTGTGCTGGTGGGCAGGGCAAGGAGGTCCACTCCACGGGTGGTGATGTTCTCGCCGAGCTGTCCCGCGGAGACCTCGTAGTCCTTGAGCGCGAGTTCCTCGAAGAGTTCCTCGTGCATCAGGTGGACCTGACGCAGGTTGGGCAGGTCCGGTTCGTAGGTCATGCGGAACTGATGGCGGATTGTTGCACCGGCGTGGACGTCCCCTTCCACTCCGAGGCCGGCGATCAGCCTGACGGACGGGTGGTTGGGCTTGCTGAACGCGTACGTGGCGTTGCGGCTCACTGCCGCGACGCGCCCCGTGCTCACAGTCCCTCCGCGGTGGCCTGGGCGAGGATCGACCGGCGCAGGGTCGTGGGGTCGACCCGGAAGGAGGCCAGAACCTTCAGGGCGTGGCCTTCGGGCACGGTCAGAAGGCCGAGCAGAATGTGCTCGGTACCGAACGTGTCGCGGCCCAAGGCTCGGGCCTCGCCGAGGGTGTTCGTCAGTGCCATGCGGGCCTCGGGGGTGTAGGCGGGCCTGGGGAACTGGAAGGCGCCGGGGCCGAATGAGGCGTCGGCCTGACGTTGGATCTCCGTTACGTCGATACCGAGCGACGTCAGGGCGTCGCGAGCGGGCTGCCCTCCAAGGGCTGAGATCCCGGCCGCTTCCAGGACACGTACGGTCTCTTGCCGGGCCCGCTCCAGGTCGACGTTCTGCCCGTGCAGCGCCCTGGCGGCCGTCCCGGATTCGGTGGCGAGGAGGCCGAGCAGGAGGTGCTCGGTGCCGATGAAGTCGTGCCCCAGAGCGATCGCCTCGTCCTGAGAGGCCGCCACGGCCTGCTTCCCGCGATCGGTGAAGAACTCGAACACCTCTACTCCTCCATGCCCATGGCCTTGCGCCTACCTGAATGCTTCTCGTGCACCGACTGCCTGGTGACGTTCAGGGACGTGGCGATGCTCTGCCATGACCAGCCCTGACCGCGGGCGTTGTCGACGTGCAGCCGCTCCAGCTCCTCCAGGAGACGACGCAACGCGACAACTGCCTCCAAGCCGACGGCGGGGTCCTTGTCGGTGACCAGGCCTGCCAATGAGGCCGGGGTGTCCTCAGCTTCCACCGGCGTCAGGCTGCCCTGACACGTGGTCAATGTCAAGGAAACCTGACAGGGGCCGGGATCCCGGATCCGGGCCGTGGATCGTGCCGACACCCGCGGAACAGTCACGAGAGGTTGCACCGCCGACCCCGGCACGGACAATGACGCGGGGTATTCGCCCCCAAAAGCGGGCACGGGTTCTTCAGGGCCCTACGGTGTATCGATCGGCTCGCCGCCTGGGCATTGCGCCGCAATCAGTGCGGCAGCGGCAACCGCTTCATTTGCTTCGGTGAGCCAGCCGGTGGCGTCGACGGTGCGCGTGAGGACACCACGGATCAGTACCTCGCGTTCCTCGGGTTTGGCGTCGTCGAGATCGCCGGGGAAGTCCGCGGCCGCGTCGCTGACACCCACGCGCAGGCCACGCTGGGCGGTGCCGTGATCGTTCTTGGTGGTCTCATGACCATGCCAAAGGTCGGTCGGATGCAGCTCACAGAAGGAACTTTGTGATCAAGAGCCGCTCCATGAAGCGGATAGGCACCCTCGCGGGCATCCTCTCCGCCGCCATCCTCCTCACCGTCACCCAGGCATCCGCCGTCACCGCTGAAACCGAGCGAGCCACGGATGCCAATGGACCGGTCGGCGTTGATAGTTGGGATTGCGCCAGCAGCGGAGAGTCCGCCAGCTGCGGAGAGTCCGCCAGCGTCGGCTGGAACGCCGCCGTCTGCTACTCGGGCGTGGGCGACTGGTTCCATCTTTACGACGGGAAGTCGGACGGCTCCTCCGCCGTCGTGGACTGGGTGATCCGCGACGCCCAGGACCGCACTGTGCGCTATGGCGCCGTTTTCGACGCGGACGGCGCCGGTGCCGTCCGCTACAAGAACAAGGACTTCCCTGACGGCTCGAACGACACGATCCGTTTCCGCGCCTGCCTCGGTCGCTGGTCGACCAAGCTGATCACTGCAGGCACATGTTCCGCCTGGGTGACCCGGCAGAACTGACCCGCACCTGACGGCTTCGATACCGAGGCGCGGGCCCTCGTCCAGGTTGTTGTCCGGTCGAGAGCTCCCGTCACGGAGGCGCTGCTCCAGCAGGGTCACCGGGTACGGGCTGCCGGAGCCACCGTCTCTCGTGGGCTGTTCGCCCACCACTGTGTAGCCAGCCCGCGCCCAGCAGGACACGGTGTGGAACTGCGCCCAGCTCAACAATCAGCTGCGGCTCGCACCTCAAGCAGTACTACCCGGCCGCCCTCGTGGCGTTCGCCGTCCGCGGCGTGGGCCTGGACGCCCGGGAAGCACGCGCGGTCCTCGCCGCAGCACCCGAGTACACCGCCGCCTCCTGATCCGTGCCAACTACGGGCCGCCCTGCGCAGATCCGGACGGCAGTGGAACGTCGAGGTCTGGGTGGAACGGCTGCGCACCACTTTCACCAGCGACTACCTGCACCAGCCGCCGCTCGTCGAGCAGGTCATGGGGCTCCAAACCCGCTCGCTGGTCGCCCAGTTGGATGCCGCCTGCCGGGCGGCCGACAACTTCGCCGGGGCTGCGGCCGAGGCGTTCGCCGGGGACCCGGACGCCGAAATCCTGAGGCATGAACACCAGGCTTGCGATGCCGACGGCGGTGTCGTCAGCCAGCCATACCCTCGCCTGCTTCGGGTCGTTCAGGGCGCCGCCAGGCCTTGCTTGAGGAACAACGTCTGCAGCGCGGCGTATCGTTCGCTGAAGGGGCGGCCGGTGAGGTCCCGTGTTCAGGCGCAGGAGGTCGAACGCGACCAGGTGGGCAGGGAACGCGAGGGCATGGCGGGCATCGGTTCCGGCAGTGTCCGCGTCACAGCCCATGCCTTTCACCCAGCCCGCCAGTCGGCAAGCCGAGTGCGCGTGCACACCCGGTCTGCCGGCCTGGCCACGGCCCACTGCACACCTAGGCACTGTCTCTCAGATCCGGCTGTGAGATCGTCGTGCTCATGATCGAGGCTTGGGTGATCGATGACGACAGCAGTGTCCCTGCGTCGTCCGAGAGCGTGCCGGAGGCCCTTCGGACAAGGATCGACAGCGGGCAGCTTGAGACGTGGCTGACCAGTTCGTCCGGACGATCATTGGCCTTCGTGACGAATACCGAGCGCGCGA
>NZ_JBSFUY010000034.1:63001-96245 GCF_053592055.1 Streptomyces sp. NPDC002817 | reverse complement strand
GGTTACATTCCGAACCCGGAAGCTAAGCCTTACAGCGCCGATGGTACTGCAGGGGGGACCCTGTGGGAGAGTAGGACACCGCCGAACAAATTTTATAAAAGGCCCACGCCATCAGGCGTGGGCCTTTTTGCGTTTAGGGTAAATGGCATGCGCTATGACCTGGTTATCTTCGACAACGACGGCGTCCTGGTCGACAGTGAGCCGATCTCCAACCGGCTGCTGGCCGGCTACCTCACCGAACTGGGGCATCCGACGTCGTACGAGGAATCCATCCGTGACTACATGGGGTCCGCGATGCATCGGATCCATGACCTGATCGAGGAGCGGACCGGGGAGCGGTTGCCCGAGGACTTCGACGATGTCTTTCATGGGCGGGTGTTCGCCGCGTTCGAGCGGGAGCTGAAGCCTGTGGCCGGTGCTGTGGGGGTGCTGGAGAAGCTGGCTGCGGATGGGGTGTCGTACTGCGTGGCGTCGTCCGGGAGCCATGAGCGGATTCGGGTGGGCCATCGGACGACGGGTCTCGACCGGTGGTTCGAGGATGCTCGGATCTTCAGTTCGCAGGATGTGGGGCGGGGGAAGCCGGCGCCGGATCTGTTTCTGTACGCCGCCGAGCGGATGGGGGTCGCGCCGGAGCGGTGTGTGGTGGTCGAGGACAGTCCGTTGGGGGTGCGGGCGGCTGTCGCGGCCGGGATGGATGTGTACGGGTTCACCGCGATGACGCCTGCGGACCGGCTCGCAGGTGCCACTCAACTCTTTTCCGACATGGGGGAGTTGGCGGACCGGCTGGTCTGATCCGAGGTCTGACATTTGTCATGCGGAGCTCCGGACGATCGTTTCTACTGGGGGACCCCGGCCGGACGGGAAGCTGAGGGCATGACGAAGACGAGCAAGCAGAACACCTTCGGCTCGCTGATCGTGGACGTGGCGGTGCCTGTCGGGTCGTACTACCTCTTCAAGGACGCCTTCGGGATGAGCACCTTCGCGGCGCTTGCCTGGAGCAGTGCGGTGCCGGCCGGGCGGACCGTGTGGAGTGTGGTGAGGGAGCGGACGGTCAATGGGCTGGCCGCTCTCATCCTCGTCGTGAATGCCGTGTCGCTGCTGCTCGGTCTCGTCTCCGGGGATCCGCGGCTGATGCTCGCCAAGGACAGCGGGGTCAGCAGCATCATCGGGGTCGGGATTCTGGTGTCGGTGGTGCTGGGGCGGCCGATGATGACGGCGGGGTTCAAGCCCTTCCTGGTGCGGGGGGACTCGGCCAGGGAGGCCGCCTGGCGGCGGTTGGCCGACGGCACCGCGGAGGGCTCGAGTGCCTTTCTTCGGGGCGAGCGGGTGTTCTCGGTGGTGTGGGGCGTCGTACTGCTGGCGGAGTGTGTGGCGCGGGTCGTCGGGGCGTACACCCTGCCCGTGGACACCATGGTCTGGCTCGGGTCCGTCATCCTGGCCGGTTCGATGGCGCTGGCCTTCGTGGTGAGCCGGGTGATCGCCGCCGAGCCGATGGCGCGGCTGCTCATCGCCGAGGTGAGGGTCGCCGAGGAGGCCGTGAAGGCGGAGGTTGCGGTCGCCGCCTGAGGTCTTGTGAGCCCTCCGGAACAAAGCTGAGTGAAATTCATCTTTGGCTGGATCTACCCACGGGTAGCCCGGGGCCCTACGCTCGCCGCCATGACAGATGTGCTGCGGCGCGGTAGGGCCTCGTTGGCGTTCAGCTTTTTCGCCCAGGGAGTGGCTTTTGCCCTGCTGGTGACCCGGATTCCCGCGATCCAGGACCGGTACGGGGTCTCCGACGCGTTGCTGCCGGCCTTTCTGGCCGCCGTGCCCATCCTCGCCGGGGTGGGGAGTGTGTCGACCGAGAAGCTGGTGAAGCGAATACCGCCCAGCCGGCTGCTGCGCTGGGCCCAGCCCGTCGTACTGCTGGCGCTGCTCGGGGTCGGGGCGGGTGGGTCCACGTTCGAGCTGGGGGTCGCGCTGGGCGCGTTCGGTCTCGCGGTGGGTGTGCTCGACGCGTCCATGAACATGCTCGGGGTCAGTCTGCAGCGGGCGTACGGGCGGAGCATCATGCTCAGCTTCCACGCGGTGTTCAGTCTGGGCGGGATGGTGGGGGCGTCACTGGCGTGGGTGGGGGCGCACTGGGACCTCGCGTTGTTCGTGTCGTATCTGCCGGTCGTGGTGGTGCTGCTGCCGGCCGCGCTCGTGGGGAGTCGGTGGTACGTCGACGGGGGCGCCGAGCCGGTGGAGGACAAGGCCGGTGGTGAGGGCGGGACCGTCGCGTTCAAGCTGTTGTTGCCGCTGTGTCTGGTGATGACCTTCGCGTACATCGGGGACTCGACCGTCTCCAACTGGAGTGCGAAGTACCTCCAGGACGTGCTGGGGAGCAGTGAGCAGATGGCGACCGTGCCGTACAACGTCTACATGGTCACCACCTTGATCGGGCGGGGCCTCGGGGACTTCGGGGTGCGGCGGTTCGGGGCCGTGACGGTGGTGCGGGCGGGGGCCGTGGTGGCCGCGCTCGGGTTCGCGGTGGTGGCTTCGGCGCCCGGGGCCTGGGTCGGGATGCTGGGATTCACGTTGTTGGGGCTGGGGTTGTGTGTGCTGGTGCCGCAGACGTTCGCGGCCGCCGGGCGGTTGTTCCCCGGGGCTTCTGACGCGGCTGTCGCTCGGCTCAACGTCTTCAACTATGTCGGGTTTCTGATCGGTTCGCCCTTGGTGGGGGCGTTGGGCGATGCGTGGAGTTATCGCGGGGCGATGCTTGTGCCGATGGTGTTGGTGCTGGTGACGCTTGTGTACGCCCGGTCGTTCGCCGCTCAACCGGACCGATACGGTGGCGGGCATGAGCGGCCGCGCACAGCTGATGTGGGACGAGGCAGTAACGGGCTATGACTTCGGTCCGGACCATCCGATGGATCCGGTCCGGTTGGCTCTGACCCGGGGGTTGGTGAGCGCCTTCGGGCTGGACCGGGAGGTGGACGTCGTATCGGCGAAGCCTGCCGGGGAGTCGACGTTGCGGCTGGTGCACCGGGAGGACTACATCGAGGCCGTGAAGGCGGCGTCGGTGGAGCCCGGGGCGGCTGACGGGGCGTATGGGCTGGGGACCATGGATGATCCGGCCTTCGCGGGGATGCACGAGGTGTCCGCCCTGATCGCCGGGCAGTCGGTGGGGGCTGCCGAGGCGGTGTGGCGTGGGGACGCTCTGCACGCGGTGAACTTCGCGGGCGGGTTGCATCATGCGATGCCGGGGGGTGCCTCGGGGTTCTGTATCTACAACGACGCGTCGCTGGCGATCGCGCGGTTGTTGGAGTTGGGGGCCGAGCGGGTCGCCTACATCGATGTCGACGTGCATCACGGGGACGGGGTGCAGGCGGCGTTCTGGGAGGATCCGCGGGTTCTGACCATCTCCTTGCACGAGCATCCTCGGACCTTGTTTCCGCAGACCGGGTGGCCGGAGGAGACGGGGGCGGACTCGGCGGAGGGCAGTGCGGTGAATGTCGCGTTGCCGGCGGGGACCGGGGACGCGGGGTGGCTGCGGGCGTTTCATGCGGTCGTGCCGGAGCTGATCGCGGATTTCCGGCCGCAGGTGCTGGTGACCCAGCACGGGGCCGATACGCACTTCGAGGATCCGCTCGCCCATCTCGCCGTGTCGCTGGATGCGCAGCGGGCTGTGCAGGTGGCGTGTCACGACCTGGCGCACGAGCACGCCGACGGGCGGTGGGTGGCGCTGGGCGGGGGCGGGTACGCGGTGGTCGATGTGGTGCCGCGGTCCTGGACGCATCTGGTGGGGATCGCCGCGGGGCGGGCCGTGGAGCCGGAGAGTGTGATCCCCGAGGGCTGGCGCCAGGAAGTGTTCGCGCGTACCCGGCAGTTGGCGCCCATGCGGATGACCGACGGGCGGTGGCCGGTGAGTTGGGCCGACTGGGAGGCGGGGTACGACCCTGCGGACCGGTTGGACCAGGCGGTGCTGGCCGCTCGGCGGGCCGTGTTTCCGCTGCGGGGACTGTTGGCCTAGGGCGGAGGCCTCGTTACGCCAACTGTGCGGTGTTTCTTCGTTCGCCTCCCGTGCCTTGCTTCCGTCCGTCACCATCACTCCCGTGTTGAGCACCGGCGCACTGCGCGCCCATTTGTTGGCTGCTCGTCTGGCTGGGCCTGTGGCTACCTCCCGTGAGGAGAGCCTGCGGAGTTATCGGCTTTTCGCTGCTCGCGATCCAAGGGTGCTGATCGGGATCGATCCCGAGTGGACTTGGAGGCAGCGGGATTTGATCGGTTTGATGGCCGATAAGTGTGGGGTTTCTGGCGATTCGAGGCAGACGCAAGGCCATGATGTGATCGATCCTGAGCGGACTCTGGTCGCTCTGGATGCCTTCGCCGAGCGGATCGGGGCAGTTGCCCAGCGTGGCGGCACCGTGCTCCTCGGGACCGGGCATCCACACCGACTGCTCGGGTTCTACGCCGCCTTGGCGGACGCGTTGTCGGCGGCGGGGTGTACCGTCCTCACCCCTGCGCATGGTCACTGTGTCGACATAACGACCCGGTTCGGTCTACGCACGTACAACCTTGACTACGTACGAGGAGTCGCGTTCGTGCGAGAACCGGGGGTGCCGAGCTCCGGTCGTGCGACCGGCGCACACACGCACTCACCCCTCCCGGTTCGGGCTGTCCTGGCCGCCGCCGCGGACGAGGGCGGTGTCCTTCCCGAGCTTGTCATCGGGGATCACGGGTGGGTCTGCGGGGCAGGTCAGCTGGGGTTTGAGGCCATTGGGCTCGCCGATACCGATGACCCCGCGCTCTTCGTGGGGGAGGCGGAGGGGGTCGTGTCCGTCGTCGTTCCACTTGATGACGCTGTGCGGTCTGATTACTACCGACCGCTTACCCGCTACGTACTCAATCGAGCGTGTCTGTCACAGTAGGCCGCCGATGGGTGCACCTCTTCCCCACTCGCATCACCCGCCCCTACATTGGGGAGTGAGCACGCAACGACGAAGAGTCACCGGAAGGGGAAGCCGGTGACCGTCGAGTGCGGAAGGTTCAGGTGTGTCATGGCTGCAGCTGGCGAGAGGCCTCTGAACGAGGTTCAGTTCCTTACCGTGGCGGAAGTCGCCTCGGTGATGCGAGTGTCGAAGATGACCGTGTACCGGTTGGTGCACAGCGGTCATCTGCCCGCGATTCGGGTGGGGCGGTCCTTCCGCGTCCCCGAGCAAGCGGTTCACGAGTACCTTCGCGAGAGCTATGTGGGGGTGGAAACCGCCTGACGGCTTGTGGGGCGGGGGGATCCTCAGGGCACAGCAGGGATCCCCCTTTCCCCCTCGATTACGAGCTCAGCGCTCAGGCGGGTAGGCTAGCCCCTCGTAGGTCGTATGGGCCCATGGCGCCCAAACGCCGAGTGATGAGAAGTGAGCGAGGGTAGTCGTGGGCTCTGTTATCAAGAAGCGGCGCAAGCGGATGGCTAAGAAGAAGCACCGCAAGCTGCTCAAGCGCACGCGCGTTCAGCGTCGTAACAAGAAGTAAGACGACGCCGCGCAAGCAGCGTGATTTGTGGCCCCCCACCACACCCGGTGGGGGGCCACACGCATACCCGGAATCTGATGCCGGGGATCTGTGCGTACGTCTGACACCGGCTGGCTTGGTCTCGTCGTACGTCTGTGGAAGTCGTCACTTCGTGCATTGGGCGGTCATCACAGCGCAACATCGACCCGCTAGGTTGGCCGCACACGGGGAACACGGCAGGGTACGCGGGGGACGAGTGCTGGAAGAGAGGCGCTGAATCTTGGGCAAGGTCGTGCTCGTGACCGGAGTGGCCCGTCAGCTGGGGGGCCGGTTCGTACGACGGATCCAGCGTGACCCGCAGGTGGACCGGGTGATCGCCGTCGACGCCGTGCCGCCGGAACATCATCTGGGCGGCGCCGATTTCATCCAGGCCGACATCCGGCAGTCCACCATCGCGCGGGTGCTCGCGGAGACGGGCGCCGACACGGTCGTACACCTGGATGTGACGGCCATGGCGCTGGGCAGTGGCAGCCGGACCACGGTCAAGGAGACCAACGTCATCGGCACCATGCAGCTGCTCGGTGCCTGCCAGAAGTCGCCGACGGTCAAAAGGCTCGTCGTCAAATCCAGTACCAATGTCTATGGGTCCGCGCCTCGCGATCCCGCCGTCTTCACCGAGACGACTCCTCCCAAGTCGCTGCCCAGCGGCGGCTTCGCCAAGGACACCGTCGAGGTCGAGGGGTATGTGCGGGGGTTCGCGCGGCGGCGGCCCGATGTGGCCGTGTGTGTGCTGCGGTTCGCCAACATCCTGGGGCCCAGCGCCGATACGCCCCTCGCCTCGTACTTCTCGCTGCCCGTGCTGCCCACCGTTCTCGGGTACGACCCGCGGCTGCAGTTCGTGCACGAGGACGATGTGATCGAGGTGCTGCGCATCGCCTCGCACGAGCCGGAGCGGGGCACTCTCAACAGCGGGACGTTCAACATCGCCGGTGACGGGGTGCTGCTGCTGTCGCAGTGCTCGCGCAGGCTGGGGCGGCCCACCGTGCCGCTGTTGCTGCCGGCGGTCACCTGGGCCGGCTCGCTGGTGCGTACGCTCGGGATGACGGACTTCTCGCCCGAGCAGATCCGGCTGCTCACGCATGGCCGGGTCGTGTCGACGGACCAGATGCGCCAGACGCTCGGATTCCAGCCGAAGTACACGACGGCGGAGACGTTCGCGGACTTCGCGCGCGGCCGCGGACCCGGACTGGTGCCGCCGGAGGCCATCGCGGGGGCCGTCGACCGGATCGCCGCGCTGCCTGTCCTGGGCGGCGGCCACCCCACGACGCAGAGCGCCAACTGAGGAGCGCATCAACGATGGCGGACGCCAAGGTCATTCCGTTCGACGACGACCGGTCCCGTGGGGCTGCCGTACAGCGGCCGTCGCGGCGCCGGAGCACGGGGAGCAGGCGCAAGGGGGCCGAGCCCGCGGTGGTCCGGGAGGTCCAGCCCCTGCCCAGCAAGGCGCCGACGCAGGATGATGTCCCTGTGACGCGTGAGGAACAGCCGCCGCAGAAGGCGCAGAACGACGGCGGTATCGAGCGGCGGATCGCGGGCGGGCTCTCCTTCCTGCGGCGCCGGCTCACCGGTGACTACGACGTCGATGACTTCGGTTACGACGAGGAGCTGACCGACCAGGTCCTGATGTCCCTGCTGCGGCCGGTGTACGAGAAGTACTTCCGGGTCGAGGTGAAGGGCATCGAGAACATCCCGGCGGAGGGTGGCGCGTTGATCGTCGCCAACCACTCCGGGACGCTCCCGCTGGACGGTCTGATGATGCAGGTCGCCGTCCACGACAACCATCCCGCGGGACGGCATCTCAGGTTGCTCGCCGCGGACCTGGTCTTCATGCTGCCGGTGGTCAACGAGCTCGCCCGCAAGCTCGGCCACACCCTGGCCTGCGCGGAGGACGCCCAACGGCTGCTCGGCCAGGGCGAGTTGGTCGGGGTGATGCCGGAGGGCTTCAAGGGCATCGGCAAGCCCTTCAGCGAGCGGTACAAGCTCCAGCGCTTCGGCCGCGGCGGTTTCGTCTCCACGGCGCTGCGCAACGGGGCCCCGATCATCCCGTGCTCGATCGTCGGCGCGGAGGAGATCTATCCGATGATCGGCAACGCCAAGACCTTGGCTCGCCTTCTCGGCTTCCCGTACTTCCCGATCACGCCGACCTTCCCGTGGCTGGGCCCGCTGGGCGGGATCCCGCTTCCGACCAAGTGGACGATCCAGTTCGGCGAGCCGATCCTCACGGACGGCTATCCGCCGGAGGCGGCCGAGGATCCGATGCTGATGTTCAACCTGACGGACCAGGTCAGGGAACAGATCCAGCACACGCTCTACAAGTTGCTGGTGCAGCGGCGGTCGGTCTTTTTCTAGGGGTACGACGGTGGGGGCGCCCTTCTTTCGAAGGGCGCCCCCACCGTCGTACCGGAAGAACTAGCTCGCGTCCTCGCCGTCGATGCCCAGGCCGGGCAGGAGGCCCGGGAGGAGGGGCGGGAGCGTGACGTCCGGTTGGGACGGGGTGCTCGTGGACGGGGAGGCCGTGCTGGTGCTGTCCTGGGTCGGGTCGAGCAGGCCGCCGGTGTTGCCGCCGAGGAGGCCGTCGCTCTCGTCGTCGGACGTGGACGAATTGCTGGGGCTCTTGCTGCCGCTCGAGCCGCTGTTGTCCGAGGTGCCGTTGCCACTGCTGGGCGCGGCCGAGCGGCCGGAGCCGGACGTGCCGGTGGACGCCGAGCCGGAACCGCCCTGCCGCTGACCCGGGCCGCCGCCCGGGGCCGGAGGCTGGGGCAGCAGGGACTGCAGTGGGGCCACCTCTTCGTCTATGGCCTCGAACACCGACGACACCTGCTGACTGACATCGCCGAGCTGGACCGGCAGCCGGTCGCGCAGCGCCCCCCAGACCTCGCGGTGCGAGCGTGAGAAGGTGTCGAGGGCCTGGATGGGGCCCAGGGAGCCCGGGTCGCGCTCATACGCCTCATGGAGCAGCCGGTGGCCCTCGGAGGCGTCGTGCTGCATGCCGGACAGGGCGCGACGGATCTCGCCGACGGACTCGTGGTCGAGGTGGCCGCCGCGGTCGCGGTCCATCAGCCGACGGGCCTCGTTGAGACGCGTGGAGGCCTGGTCGAGATAGCCCTGGCCGCGCTCGTCGTCCCCGTCGGACAGATAGTTGAGCTTGAAGTCCTCGATGCCGCGCTTCAGGCCGTACAGCGAGTCGCCCGGGAGGGCGTCCGAGCTGGCGGCTGCGACTCCGCCGAAGGCACCCGCGGCGACGCCGACGCTGAGTCCGCCGGCCGCGAGGCCCTTGGTCAGTCGGGAACGCGGTCGCAGTTTGCCCAGCGGGGATGCCCGGTGCGAACCTCGCGCCCGATGGGAGCGCTGTTCGGGCACCGAAGGATCCGCTGCCTCGCCTCCGACGGCGCCTTCCTGGAGCATGGCCTCGAACGCGGCCACCAGCTGGGCCCGCTGGACGACCTTGACCGCGGGGTCCAGCTTCGGCCTGGGCAGCTCGTCGAGACATTCCGTAAGGGCCAGCATGCGGCCCTGCTCGGTCTGTTCCGCAGCTGCCGAGGCCGGCGCCGGTCCTTCGGACTGCTCGGCCGCCGGGCCCTGGTCGGACTGCTCCTCCAGGGCCTGGGCGAAGGCGTTCGCCCGCCGGTGTGCCGATACGTTCGCGATCACTGGCGGCACCTCCTCTCGTCATGACGGTCGACTCCCCAGGGGGTCCTGAGGGTTGCACGCCCTGACCTCTGCCACTCGATCGAGTGATCGAAGTCGGCCAGGGAGTGACCACAGGGAGCCTGCATCCCGCACAACGAGCAACGCGGCAC
The DNA here is from genome assembly GCF_053592055.1 of Streptomyces sp. NPDC002817. Taxonomy (NCBI): domain Bacteria; kingdom Bacillati; phylum Actinomycetota; class Actinomycetes; order Kitasatosporales; family Streptomycetaceae; genus Streptomyces; species Streptomyces sp. NPDC002817. Next base: position 86,916 of record NZ_JBSFUY010000034.1, on the reverse strand, counting down.
TTGGGTTACGGACTGCGGATGATCGGATCGGGAAGTCAACGGACTTTCACTGAGAGCGAGTTGGATGCTACGGGGCGTGTTCTCTCAGCGGGCGTCGTCCGGGAGGAGCCGGGCGAGGGTGCGGACGGCCCGGTACTGCAGGGTCTTGATGGCGCCCTCGTTCTTGCCCATCACCCGGGCGGTCTCGGCGACCGAGAGGCCCTGGAGGAAGCGGAGCGTCACACACTCCTGCTGCTGTGGATTGAGGCGGCGTACGGCGTCGAGGAGGGCGGCGTTGGAGAGGGACTCCAGGACGGAGTCCTCCGGGGACCGCTCGACCTCGTTGGCGTCGAGCATCTCGCCGGTCGTCACCTCGAGACGGAAGCGGCTCGACTTGAAGTGGTCGGCGACCAGGTTGCGGGCGATGGTCACCAGCCAGGCGCCGAAGTCGCGGCCCTGCCAGGTGAAGGTGCCGATCCTGCGCAGTGCGCGCAGGAACGTCTCGCTGGTGAGGTCCTCGGCGGTCGCCTTCCCTCCCACCCGGTAGTAGATGTACCGGTACACGGTGTCGCTGTACTGGTCGTAGAGGCGTCCGAAGGCATCGGCCTCGCCGGCCTGGGCGCGCTCGACGAGATCCATCATGCGGGCGCTGTCGCTGTCCGCGGCCGGTCGGCGCGCGGTGGTGGTGCCGGTCGAACGCCCTCGTCTGCCGACGGCCGCGGAGCCGTCGGCCAGTGCGTAGCACGGGCCGATCGGCGCCGTGGCTACGGCGAGGGCGGGGACGGCGTACGCGGTGGGGACGAAGCCGCGCAACAGGTCTTGGACCGTTGCGCGCAGCGTAGCCAGGCCCGAGGCGTCAACCCCGACGTGTGGGTACACGGGACTCCCAGAGGCAGAGCTTCCATCACGTGCAGTGCGGGACCGTTCACCCGTCGTAGCGACGGAGGGGTACCGGTTTGCGTCTGAGGAGAATAACGCTTCGTGCAGGCACTGCTACGCCCAGTTGCTCAAATCATCGATTACGTCGCTTCTGTAACCGAATGACGCCCGTTCAAGTGCCGCAGAGTGACCGGTTGTTGATCAGATGAGATCGAGTTCCGGTCATGGTCGGGGCGTGTTGTGGCCGTGTGCCGACAAGAGGACTGGATGAGGGGGGTGGGGGGTATTGAAGGTGATTCGGGTGCGAGGAGGCTCGTTACCGGCGGCGGCGGTGCAACGCGATGGCCGCTGCTGTGCCGCCCGCAACCGCTCCTACTCCTGCTGCTGCCGGGATGCCCACCTTCGCCGCCTTGCGGCCCGTTCGGTAGTCCCTCAGGCGCCAGTCCAGGTTCCTCGCGTGCCTGCGGAGCTTGGCGTCCGGGTTGATCGCGTAGGGGTGACCCACCAGGGAGAGCATGGGGATGTCGTTGTGGCTGTCGCTGTAGGCGGCGCAGCGGTTGAGGTCCAGGCCCTCCGCCGATGCCAGCGCTCGGACCGCTTCCGCCTTCGCGGGGCCGTGCAGGGGCTCGCCCACGAGCTTGCCCGTGTAGACGCCGTCCACCGACTCCGCGACCGTGCCCAGGGCGCCGGTCAGGCCGAGGCGGCGGGCGATCACGCCGGCGATCTCCACGGGGGCCGCCGTGACGAGCCACACCTTCTGGCCCGCGTCCAGGTGGGCCTGGGCGAGGGCGCGGGTGCCGGGCCAGATGCGTTCGGCCATGTACTCGTCGTAGATCTCCTCGCCGATGGACATCAGCTCGGAGACGCGGTGGCCCTGCACGATCGACAGGGCCGAGTCGCGGGCCTCCTGCATGTGTTCGGGGTCCTCGATGCCCGCCAGCCTGAACCACGCCTGCTGCCAGGCGAACCGGGCGAGGTCGCGGGTCTCGAAGAACTTCCGCTTGTACAGGCCCCGGCCGAAGTGGAACAGCGACGCACCCTGCATGACGGTGTTGTCGAGGTCGAAGAAGGCGGCTGCCTTGTCGTCGCCGAGTACCGGGAACTCCGGTTCCTCACCTGGGGCGGAGGTCTCCTCGACCTCCTGTGACGACTTGCGCGCGGCCTCCGCCGAGGCTTCGCCTGCCAACACGCTCCGCGCCGTGGCGGAACGCCTACGGGGAGTGAGCCATCCGAGAGCGGCCATGACGTGAGCATAGCCAGTTTGTTCGGAGCTTCCGGAGCCGAGAGGTTCGAAGGGTGTGAACTCTCCGCGACCGTGCCGTTAAACAAGGGATCCCGGCCCCGCGCCGGCCGCGCGAGAATGGCCGACATGAGTCCCATTTTCCGCCGCAAGCCGGCCAAGGCTCCCGAGGACCGGCTCGTCACCCTCATCCGTAAGCCGGGGTGTCATCTGTGTGATGACGCACAGATCGTCATCGAGCGAGTGTGCGGGGATCTCGGGGTCCCCTGGGAGCGGAAGGACATCTCCCAGGACCCCCAACTCCACGACCAGTACTGGGAACAGATCCCGGTCGTCCTGGTCGACGGGGACCAGCACACGTTCTGGCGCGTGGACGAGAATCGCTTGAGGACGGCACTGACCGAGTAGTCCAACTCGCTCGACCCGTCGCTTAGGATCGATGGCGACTTGGTCCTGGGGGGCGGGATTGTTGAGGAGAGTGTGCGGTTTTGCCCCCGAGAGAGACGCGCGTGACCCCGGTCACGTTGGCCGGGCAAATCGGACACCATCTTTGTGCACGCGTTCACAAAGACATAGCCTGCTTCCGACGGGGCGGTCTGGGTACGTGTGACCGCCTGCAGCCCCGCTCTACCCGCAGGAGCACCGTGGCAACTGGCCGAACTCACCGACCGGCGACCCGTAGCCGAGGGATTCCCGAGGCCACCGTCGCCCGGCTTCCGCTGTACCTCCGCGCGCTGACCGCACTGTCGGAGCGCTCGGTCCCCACGGTCTCCTCCGAGGAGCTCGCGGCCGCGGCGGGCGTCAACTCCGCGAAACTGCGCAAGGACTTCTCTTACCTCGGTTCCTACGGGACGCGTGGTGTGGGCTACGACGTCGAGTATCTCGTCTACCAGATCTCCCGCGAACTGGGTCTGACCCAGGACTGGCCGGTTGTGATCGTCGGTATCGGTAACCTCGGCGCCGCTCTCGCCAACTACGGCGGCTTCGCCTCCCGCGGCTTCCGGGTCGCGGCCCTCATCGACGCCGATCCGGGTATGGCCGGAAAGCCGGTGGCGGGTATTCCGGTCCAGCACAGCGATGACCTGGAAAAGATCATCGAGGACAACGGGGTCTCCATCGGCGTCATCGCCACCCCCGCCGGTGCCGCCCAGCCGGTCTGCGACCGACTCGTGGCCGCCGGGGTCACCTCCATCCTGAACTTCGCGCCGACCGTGCTGACCGTCCCGGACGGTGTCGACGTGCGCAAGGTCGACCTCTCCATCGAGCTCCAGATCCTCGCCTTCCACGAGCAGCGCAAGGCCGGTGAGGAGGCCGCCGCAGCCGACGCCGCCGGTGCGGTCGCCGCCGGTCGTGGTGACTCCGCCGACAAAGGGCCCGACGGGGACGTACCCGCCGTGATGCCGGCATGAGTCTCCTCGTCGTGGGGCTGAGCCACCGCAGCGCTCCGGTCAGCGTGCTGGAGCGGGCGGCGCTGAGCGCTGACGCCCAGGTCAAGCTGTTGCAGGACGCGGTCGCCGCGGAGCCGGCTGCCGAGGCGGCGGTGCTGGCCACGTGCAACCGGATCGAGCTGTACGCCGACGTCGACAAGTTCCACGCCGGTGTCGCCGAGCTGTCCACGCTGCTCGCCCAGCACAGCGGGGTGGGGCTCGAGGAGCTCACGCCCTATCTGTACGTGCACTACGAGGACCGGGCCGTCCATCATCTGTTCTCGGTGGCCTGCGGACTTGATTCCATGGTCGTCGGGGAGGGGCAGATCCTCGGACAGATCAAGGACTCCCTTGCCAAGGCGCAGGATCTGCACACCGCCGGGCGGCTGTTGAACGATCTGTTCCAGCAGGCTCTGCGGGTCGGTAAGCGGGCGCACTCCGAGACCGGGATCGATCGGGCCGGGCAGTCGCTGGTCACGTTCGGGCTGGAGCAGCTGGCTTCCGGTACGGCCGTGGACGCGTGGGCCTCGGGCAAGAAGGCGCTCGTCATCGGTGCCGGGTCCATGTCCTCGCTCGCCGCGGCGACGCTTGCGCGGGTCGGGGTCGGCGAGATCGTGATCGCCAACCGGACGTCGGACCGGGCCGAGCGGCTTGCCGAGATCCTGAACGACGCCGATGACTTGGACGTGGCGGCCCGCGCGGTACCGATGGATGCGGTGCCGGGCGAGCTGACACGTGCCGATGTTGTGGTGTCCTGTACGGGTGCGACCGGGCTGGTGCTCACGGCTTCGGAGGTTGCCGAGGCCGTTGCCGCGGGCCCGCTGGTGGGTTCGCCCGCCGGCGTCGGCGGGGTGCCGTCCCGCTTCGGGTCGGGAGCCGCCCTGGGCGGCACGAACGCCCGCAGCCTGACCGGACCGGCTGCCGCGGGCTCCGCGGACGATGAGAACTGTCCGCTTGATCTCAACGCCGTCCAGGCCACCGCCGGGTTCTCCGTGCTCGGGGAAGCCGCCGTCGCCGGGATGGCCACCACAGAGCTCGAGCAGCACGCTGCCTGGGTCGACAACGGCATCGTCCGAGTCCCCAGCGCGGCCGCCGAGGCCGACGCCATCGCGGCGCTCGCCGCCGCTGCCGCCACCGTCGGGCGGATTCCTGAGCGTCGTAGGCCTGAGCCGGTGGCTCCGCAGCCCGCGCCCGGGCTTTTTCTGCTCGATCTCGCCATGCCCCGGGACATCGACGCCGCCGTGCACCGGATCCCCGGGGTGCGGCTCGTCGACATCGAGTCGCTCGCCGACGCTTCGGCCGACGCTCCGATGGCGGCCGATGTGGACCAGGTGCGGCGGATCGTCGCCGACGAGGTCGCGGCGTTCGGTGCCGCGCTCCGTGCCGCGCACATCACGCCCACCGTGGTCGCGCTGCGCACCATGGCCGCCGATGTGGTCGCCGGGGAGATCGCCCGGCTCGAGGGGCGGCTGCCGGGGCTCGACGACAAGCACCGCAGTGAGATCACCCAGACCGTGAAGCGTGTGGTCGACAAGTTGCTTCACGCGCCGACCGTACGGGTCAAGCAGCTCGCGGCCGAGCCCGGCGGCGCCGGGTACGCGGACGCGCTGCGGACCCTGTTCGACCTCGACCAGGAGACGGTGGATGCCGTGTCCCGCGCCGAGGACAGCACCGAGAAGAACAGCAAGAACCGAGGGCCGGCATGACTGAGAAGGCACTGAGGCTCGGGACAAGGCGAAGCAGACTCGCCATGGCCCAGTCCGGGCAGGTGGCGGACGCCGTGAGCCAGGTGACCGGACGGCCTGTGGAGCTCGTCGAGATCACCACGTACGGCGATGTGTCGCGGGAACAGCTCGCGCAGATCGGCGGCACGGGCGTGTTCGTGACCGCGCTGCGGGAGGCCCTGCTCAAGGGGGAGGTCGACTTCGCGGTGCACTCGCTGAAGGACCTGCCCACCGGGCAGCCCGACGAGCTCGCGCTCGCCGCGATCCCGCTGCGCGAGGACCCGCGTGACGTCCTCGTCGCCCGGGACGCGCTGAAGTTCACCGACCTGCCCCGCGGGGCGCGCATCGGTACCGGGTCGCCCCGGCGGATGGCCCAGCTCAACGCGTACGCACGCGCCCATGGGCTGGACATCGAGACCGTCGCGATCCGGGGGAACGTCGACACCCGGATCCGGTACGTGCACGACGGTGAGCTGGACGCGGTGGTGCTGGCCGCGGCCGGGCTGCATCGCATCGGGCGCGTCGACGAAGTGACTGACTTTCTTTCAGTCGACACGGTTTTGCCCGCTCCCGGCCAGGGAGCACTGGCGATCGAATGCACCGCGGACAACGCGGACCTGATCGCCGCGCTCGGCGAGCTCGACGACCCGTTCACGCGGGCCGCCGTGACTGCCGAGCGGTCACTGCTCGCCGCCCTGGAGGCCGGTTGCAGCGCACCTGTGGGCGCGCTGGCCGACCTGCTGGCCGACGGGCAGATTGTCAAGGAAATGCGCCTGCGCGGCGTCGTCGGCACGACCGACGGCTCGCGGATGGTGCAGTTGTCCACCACCGGTCCCGTGCCCGAGACGTACGACCAAGCAATGGCGCTCGGCCGTGAACTCGCTGCCGAGATGCTTGCCCAGGGCGCGGCCGGTCTGATGGGGGAGCGAGCACAGTGAGCCCCACCACCCTTCCTGCCGCCGGACCTGAACACGGGCACGTCACCTTCCTGGGTGCCGGACCCGGGGATCCGGGACTACTTACTCTGCGCGCCGTCGAGGCGCTGGGGAACGCGGACGTTCTCGTCGCCGAGCATGAAGTGCTCGACGTCGTGCGCGTCCACGCTCGCTCAGGCGTCGCCGTCGTGGACACGGATTCGGATCCCTCGTCGGATCCGCATCCGGGCACAGGCGCGCCTCAACTAAAGGTTGTTGACGGTTCGTCAACAACCGCTGCCGCCCCCGCCGTGCGGGATGCCGCACATCTTGTCATGGAGGCCGCGCGGGGCGGCAGGCGGGTCGTACGTGCGGTGTCCGGGGACCCCGGGCTCGACGCGTACGCCGCCGAGGAGATGCTGGCGTGCGCCGCCGCCGGGGTGCCTTTCGAGGTCGTTCCCGGTGTCGCCGCCGCGGTCGGCGTGCCCGCGTACGCGGGTGTTCCGCTGCGGGACGCCCAGGGCGCCGATGTGCGGTTCGTGGATGCGCGGACCGCTTCCGACCGGTGCTGGACCGAGGTCGGGGCGTCCGACGGGACCGTTGTCGTCTCCACGACCCTCGACTCCGTGGGCGCCGCCGCCGGTGAGCTCGTCGCCGCCGGGCGCAAGCCCGACACTCCGCTGACGGTCACGGTCGCTGGTACGACCACTCGTCAGCGGACGTGGACCGCGACTCTGGGGACCATCGCCCAGTTGCTCAAGCAGACCAAGGTGCTGCCCTCGCCGGATGGCGGGCGGCCGGTGATAGCCGTGGTCGGTGAGCGGTCCGCCGCTGCTCAGCGCGAGCAGCTGTCGTGGTTCGAGTCCAAGCCGCTCTTCGGGTGGCGGGTGCTCGTGCCGCGCACGAAGGAGCAGGCGGCTTCGCTCTCCGACCAGCTGCGGTCCTACGGGGCCGTGCCGCACGAGGTGCCGACGATCGCCGTCGAGCCGCCGCGGACGCCTCAGCAGATGGAGCGGGCGGTCAAGGGGCTCGTCACGGGCCGTTACGAGTGGATCGCCTTCACCTCGGTGAACGCCGTCAAGGCCGTGCGGGAGAAGTTCGAGGAGTACGGGCTCGATGCGCGTGCCTTCGCCGGGATCAAGGTCGCCGCGGTGGGCGAGCAGACAGCCAAGGCGCTCGTCGCCTTCGGTGTGAAGCCGGATCTGGTGCCCTCCGGGGAGCAGTCCGCTGCCGGGCTGCTCGAGGACTGGCCGCCGTACGACCCGGTATTTGATCCGATCGACCGGGTGTTCCTGCCGCGGGCCGACATCGCCACCGAGACGCTGGTCGCGGGGCTCATCGAGCTCGGGTGGGAGGTCGACGACGTCACGGCCTATCGGACCGTGCGGGCGTCGCCGCCGCCGGCCGAGACCCGTGAGGCGATCAAGGGGGGTGGCTTCGACGCCGTTCTCTTCACGTCGTCCTCCACCGTGCGGAACCTGGTGGGTATCGCCGGGAAGCCGCACAACGTGACCGTCATCGCGTGTATCGGTCCCGCTACCGCGAAGACCGCCGAGGAGCATGGGCTTCGGGTGGATGTGATGGCTCCCGAGCCGTCCGTGCACAAGCTGGCCGAGGCGCTGGCCGACTTCGGGCTGAAGCGGCGGGCGGCCGCGGTCGAGGCCGGGGATCCGGTCACCAGGCCGAGCGAGCGTCGGCCCGGGGCCCGGCGGAGGCGTAGCACCACCTGATCCTGCGGGTGTGAGTGTGGGTGCGGCGGTCTGGCGTTCTTGTCAGGCCGCCGTCACCGTGTGGCCGTAGCGGAGCAGGTTCTGTGGGTCGTACGTCTCCTTCGTGCGGCGCAGACGGTCGTAGATCTCCGGGGTCCAGGCCCGGGCGCGGTCCTTCGCGTCGCCGGGGCGGCCGTGGAGGTTGGGCATCGTGCAGCCGGTGGCGTACGGGCTCATCGCCGCGTACAGGGCCGTCGTGGCCGTTTCCACGGCCGCGGCCGCCTCCGGGCCGGCCAGGACGCCCACCGCCTCCAGGAGGTAGGCGGCGTTCCTCGCGCAGACCGCGTCCTCGGTTGTCGCGGGGCGGGAGAGGGCGCCGCCCATGTGGCGGAGTTCCACCAGGAGCAGGGGGTAGTCCTCCGCCGTCGGGCCCGCCTCGTCGAGGAGTGTGGTCACGGCGTCGGGGGTCAGTTCGCCCAGGCAGCCGCAGGACTCTCTCGCCGGGAGGGGGTCGTGGGGGTCCTGGTAGATCATGTCGACCGCCGTGTAGTCCATCTCCGTCACCGTGTCGAAGACCACGGGGGCCGCGTTGCGCAGGGGGGTCAGGAGTTCCTGGCCTTCGTCTTCCGTGCCGGTCCAGGCGACCGCCACGCGGGACCAGAAGCGGCCGCGCAGGGGTTCGGGGATCTCCGGGAGCGGGGGCAGGCGCAGCAGCGTGAAGCCCGTGCACATCTCGTCGGGGACCGTGGGGGTCCACTCCGCCCACGCGCGCAGCAGGGGTTCGGCGTCCTCGCCCGTGCAGTAGATGCCGCCGCCGAGGATGCGGGACAGGGCGGGGAGTTCGGTGACCATCTCCGTGACGATGCCGATGTTGCCCTTGCCGCCGCGCAGGGCCCAGAAGAGGTCGGGTTCCTGGGTCGCGGTCGTCTCGTGGAGTGTGCCGTCCGGGGTGACCACCTTGAAGGAGCGGACCAGGTCGGAGGCGTAGCCGTAGGCCCGGCCCAGGACGGGGAGGCCGCCGCCGAGGGTGTAGCCGACGGCGCCCACGTCCGTGGAGGAGCCGTTGAGGGTGGCCAGGCCGTGGGGGGCGGCGGCGTCGATGACGTGGCGCCACTTCGCGCCCGCGGCGATCGTCGCCGTGCGGGTTGCGGGATCTATGTGTACGTCCGTCATGCGGGACGTGTTGATCAACAGGCCGGTGTCCATGGGGAAGTTCGCGCCGTGGCCGGTGGCCTGTACGGCGACGGGGGTGTGGGTGGCCGAGGCCCAGCGGAGCGCGGTGACTATGTCGTCGGTGCCGGTCGCTCCTATGACCACGTCCGGGGTGTGCGGGGCGGCCAGGTTGAAGCCGGTCACCTCGGCGGCGTAGGCCTCGTCGGTGGGGCGCAGGACGGGGCCCTTGACGTCTGAGAGGGCGAACAGGTCCGGAGTGGGCATGGTGTCCTCCTCCTGTGTCGGTGGAGGGGCCTGTTCCTTCAGCTTGGACCCGTCGTTTGTGTGGCGCATGCGGGGTGGCTGCCCGCGGCGGCCCGTCGCGGTTCGCGCTGCCGGTCTGCGGGGCTTCGGGCCGACGTCGCGTCGGCAAAGGGGGGTGTGGGGCGGGCGTAGCGTAGGGGTATGACGACGTACGGATCCTTTCCCGGCAGCCGGCCGCGGCGGCTGCGGACCTCTCCCGTCATGCGGCGGATGGTCGCCGAGACGAGGCTGCATCCCGCTGACTTCATCCTTCCCGCCTTTGTGCGGGAGGGCGTGAGTGAGCCGGTGCGGATCGAGGCCATGCCGGGGGTGGTGCAGCACACCCGGGACAGTCTGAAGAAGGCCGCCGCCGAGGCTGTCGAGGCCGGGATCTCCGGGATCATGCTGTTCGGGGTGCCCGAGGACTCCAAGAAGGACGCTCTGGGGACGCCGGGGACCGATCCGGACGGGATCCTTCAGGTCGCGCTGCGGGATGTGCGGGCCGAGGTCGGTGACGAGCTGCTCGTGATGTCCGATCTGTGTCTCGACGAGACCACGGATCACGGGCACTGCGGGGTCCTGGACGACCAGGGGCGGGTCGACAACGACGCCACCCTGGAGCGGTACGCCGAGATGGCTCAGGTGCAGGCCGATGCCGGGGCGCATGTCGTCGGACCCAGCGGGATGATGGACGGGCAGATCGGGGTCGTGCGCGACGCCCTTGACCAGATCGGGCGGGAGGACGTGGCGATCCTCGCGTACACCGCGAAGTACGCGTCCGCCTTCTACGGCCCCTTCCGGGAGGCCGTCGGGTCCTCGTTGCAGGGGGACCGGAAGACCTATCAGCAGGACCCCGCCAACGCGCGGGAGTCCTTGCGGGAGTTGGCCCTCGATCTGGAGGAAGGGGCCGACATGGTGATGGTGAAGCCTGCCGGGCCCTATCTCGACATCCTGGCGCGGGTCGCCGACGCGGTGGACGTGCCCGTTGTCGCCTACCAGATCTCCGGTGAGTACTCGATGGTCGAGGCCGCCGCCGAGAAGGGGTGGATCGACCGGGAGCGGGCCATTCTGGAGACGCTGACCGGGATCAAGCGCGCCGGGGCGCAGAACATCCTCACCTACTGGGCTGTTGAGGCTGCGCGGATGCCGGCGGTTCGCTAGTCGTCGTTGTCTGTGTCGTGGATGTCGACGGGCCTTCGTCGCGGAGGCCCTCGCCGTCCTCGCACGCGGTCAGGGTGAGAGTGGCGAACACGACCGTGAGGGCTGCCAGGAGGCGGGATGCGCGGGTGTGCGCGCTCGCTGACACGGGCATCGGCAGGGGCCTCTCTGTCGGTTGTCTGTGAGAAGTGGTCTCAGCCTGGCGCCTGAGTGGGTGTGGTGACCATAAGGTGCCGCGCGATTTGGGACGGGCAGGGTGCGGGACGGACTCCGAACTGCGGGGATGCTGCGTCCCGGTGGTGTGGTGCGGGACGCGGGAAACGGGAGTCCGCCGCCTCGACGGCCGTTGCGGGCTAGCTTGTTCGTCATGAGCATGGAGATCGACACCACCAAGGCGCATCCCGCGCGCGTCTACGACGTCTTCCTCGGCGGTACCGACAACTACCCCGCAGACCGTGAGGCCGCCGCCGCGGCGCTCGCCGCCAATCCGCGCGGGTATCTGGATGTGCGGCACAACCGCGACTTCATGCGGCGGGCCGTCACCGAGCTGGCGGAGCGGGACGGGATACGGCAGTTCCTCGATGTGGGGACCGGGTTACCGACCGCGGAGAACGTGCATCAGATCGCCCAGCGGATCCATCCCGAGTCGCGGGTCGTGTACGTCGACAACGATCCCGTCGTGCTCGCGCATGCGCGGGAGTTGCTGAGCGGTCGAGCCGAGGGGCGTACCGCGTATCTCGATGCCGACTTCGAGGAGCCCGCGCGCATTCTCGAGCGGGCCGCCGAGACGCTGGACCTCACTCGGCCCGTCGCGTTGTTCCTGGTCGCCGTGTTGCACTTCATCGAGGACGAGGTCGCCTATCCGGTGGTGAAGGAGCTCGTCGACGCGCTGCCCCCGGGGAGCCGTGTGGTGCTCAGCCATCTCACGCTGGATCTCAACGCGGCGAACATGCGGGCCGTGCAGGAGACGTACACCGCGCGCGGGTTCTCCTTCGTGCTGCGGTCCGAGGGGGAGGTCGAGCGGTTCTTCGCCGAGAGCGGTCTGGAGGTCGTCGAGCCCGGTGTCGTGCCTGTTCACCGGTGGCGGCCGGACGGGGCCGAGCCCGCCGAGATCGGTGATGTGACCGACGCGGACATCAATGTGTACGCGGGAGTCGGGCGTAAGGGCTGATCCCGGATCCTGGAAAGCTGTTTGTAGGCGGCATCTATATCTCTAGGGTGCTCGGCATGACCCTTACGAGCACCTTCGCCGCCCTGCCTTCGCTCGCCTCGCGCGTCCGGTCGACCGGCGGGTCGGCGGTACGGGAGATCCTCGCCGTCACCGCGCGGCCCGAGGTCGTCAACTTCGCCGGTGGGCTGCCCGCACCCGAGCTGTTCGACCGGGAGGGCGTCGCGGCGGCGTTCCGGCATGTGCTGGAGGAGGCGCCGGGGCAGGCTCTTCAGTACTCGACGACCGAAGGGGAGCCGCGGCTGCGGGAGTTGCTGGCGCGGCGGACGTCGGTGCGTGGCCTGGCCACCGGCGCCGAGGAGCTTCTCGTCACCACGGGGTCGCAGCAGGGCCTGTCGTTGGTCGCCGCCGCGCTCGTCGAACCCGGTGACACCGTCCTCGTCGAGGATCCCTGCTATCTGGCGGCACTTCAGGTCTTCGGGCTGGCGGGGGCGCGGGTCGTCGCCGTGCCGGGGGATGCGCAGGGGCCGGATGTGGATGCCCTGGCCGAGCTCGTGGTGCGGGAGCGGCCCAAGCTGTTCTACACCGTCCCCACCTTCCAGAATCCCAGCGGGCGGACCATGTCGGCCGAGCGGCGGGCCGGTGTGGCCGAGGTGGCGGGGCGGTGCGGGGTGTGGATCGTCGAGGACGATCCGTACGGGGAGCTGCGGTTCGAGGGGGAGCGGCTGCCCTGGATCGCCTCGTACCCGGGGGCCGAGGACCGGACCGTCCTGCTCGGGTCCTTCTCCAAGGTGATGGCTCCCGGTCTGCGGCTGGGGTGGCTGCGGGCGCCGAGTGGGCTGCGGCGGGCCTGTGTCGTCGCCAAGCAGGCCGCCGATCTGCACACCCCGACCGTCAACCAGCTTGCCGCGGCCCGGTATCTGGAGGCGCGGGATCTCGACGCGCACGTGGCTCGGGTCGCGGCCGTGTACGGGGAGCGGCGGGACGCGATGCTGGCAGGGCTGGCCGCGGCGCTGCCGGAGGGGGCGTCCTGGAACCGGCCCGAGGGTGGCATGTTCCTCTGGGCGCGGCTGCCTTCGGACTACGACACGACCGCCCTGTTGCCCCAGGTCGTACGGCATGACGTGGCCTATGTGCCGGGGGCGCCCTTCCACGCGGGGCAGGCCGACCGGGCGACGCTGCGGCTGTGCTTCGTGACGGAGACGCCGGAGCGGATCGGGGAGGGGCTGCGGAGGATGGGGGCCGGGCTTCGGCCTTGAGTGCCTCGGTGCGCGCCGGGTTCGGGTGGAGGTCCTAGGTCTCAAGGAGTGGTGCGGTTGGGGCTGAAGGCTGCCGACGGGACTTGAGCGTGTGCCTAGGGTTGAGGCATGTCCGACACAGTGGAGTTCGACCTCGACGCGTATCTCGGCCGGATCGGGTGGGAAGGGGAGCGGGTCGCCGACGTGGCGACCCTGCGGGCTGTGCATCTCGCGCACGCGCGCGCGATCCCCTTCGAGAATCTCGACGCCGTGAACGGCACCGCTCCCTCGCTCGAACTCGGTGATCTGCTGGACAAGCTGGTCCGGGGTCGGCGCGGGGGCTACTGCTACGAACAGAACACCTTGCTGCTGCATGCCCTTGAGGCGCTCGGTTTCGGGGTGACCCGGCTGTCGGCGCGGGTGCAGGTGGGCGCGGACGCGCTGGAGAGCCGCCCGCGCACCCATATGACGCTGCTGGTGGAGGTGGCGGGGGAGACGCGTCCGTACCTTGCCGACGTCGGGTTCGGGGCGGTCGGCGCGCTGCTGGAGCCGGTGCCGCTGGTGGCGGGTGAGGAGTTCGAGGGTGCGGGGCGACGGCACCGGCTGGTTCGGGTGGCGCACCGGGGGCCGCTGGACCTGTGGGTGCTGGAGGCCTTCGAGCAGGGGCCGGCGTGGGAGGGCGGCTGGCGGCGGCAGTACGCCTTCACCCTGGACCCCAGCGAGAAGCCGGACTTCGAGGTGTTCAACTGGTTCGTCGCGACGAACCCGCGCTCACCGTTCACCCAGCGGCTCTATGTGCAGCGGATGCGCGGGGACCAGCATGTGCTCCTCTCCGGCCGGGAGTTGACCGTGACCTCCCCCGACGGCACGGTCAGTAAGCGGGAGGTCTCCGAGGAGGAGGTGTCACGGCTGCTGGGCGAGGAGTTCGGGATCGACGTGCCTCAGTCCCACCAGAAGGACCAGGCTGGCTGATCGAGCAACTGGCGTTCTGCGTAGGCCTCCAGGACGGTGTCGCTGCCCTGCCAGAGGTTGTCCGGGCAGAACGCGAAGTGTTCGGCGGCCAGGGCCTGCGCCTCGGCGAGTGCCGTGGGCGGGGCCGCCACGGAGACCCGCAGGTGGTCGAAGCCGAGCGCCACGACCCGTATGCCGAAGCGGTCCTCCCAGGAGCGGAGCACCGCGCTGAGACGGGCCGTGTCGTCGCCGTGGTTCACCGCGCCCATCCAGCCGAGCGCCGTCGGGATGTCGGCGCTGCGGCGGGCCGGGACCAGCGCCAGGCGGGGCTCCTTGAGGGGGCCGCCCGCCGCGAGGAGGCCACCGGCGATGTCGGCGGCCACCGCGTCCGGGTCGGCCGCGGCGGCGGTTGCCTCCGCCAGGCCCGGCCAGTCGCCGGCCTCCTCCGCACAGCACTCGTCCCAGAAGTCGGCCAGGACCTCCTCCGCGTCGTGATCACCGGGGTACGACACCTCGGCCGGCGCCAACTCCCATTCCTCCGGGCCGCCGTGACCCCCGCCGATGTCCAGGACCACCGGGAGCAGACCGAGCGCGCGGGGCGCCTGCTGGAGGGCGGCCCAGGCGGCCGGGGTCGCCCGGTCGTCGGCCAGCCAGAGCAGCGGCTCGTGCCACGGGCCCTCGTCCGTCGTGTCGATCAGCTTGCCCGGCGGGAGGCCGAGGCCGAGGGAGGCCAGCCTCGGCAGCGGGTTGGGGAGCGTTGCCATGCCGACGACTGTAGGGGCAGCCACTGACAACGGCCCCCGAAGATCTTGCGGGGTGCGGTTCACGCGGGGCGGGTGAGGCGGCTCTTACATGCGAAGGGGCTCGCGGTCGGCGCGGCCCCGGAGGACGGGAGCACCGGATGGACCCGGGCACGGCGTCGGTCGTCACCGCACTGGCGGGGCTGGGAATTCACGTAGTCACCCTGATCCGCGAGGAGTTGAGGCTACGGTGGGCCGAGCGTCGGGAGCGCGAAAGGGCGGCGCGTTGCCAGTGCGCCCCGGACGGGAGGGAGACCGCGTGACGGAGCCGGGCCCGCGGGAGGACGACTCCAGGGAGCCGCTGCCGGTCGGCGGCGCCGCGGAGGGCGTCCCCGAGAAGGGCGCTCCGGCCGAAGGGGTCACGCAACCGTCGTACGGCCTGTCTCCCGAGGACGAGGAGGCGTTCAGCCACTTCTACCGCGCCTACGTCCCCAGGCTGACCGCGTATCTCGTCTACCAGGGCGCTCCGGTGGACCGGGCCGGGGAGTTCGTGCAGGACACGATGGTCAAGGCCTACCGGTCGTGGCACGAGATCAGGTCGCACAAGAGCTGGGCCTACACGGTCGCCTACCGGGAGTTCGTCCGCCACGCCACGCGCGTGGAGGAGCCCGTCGAGGAAGTGCCCGAGTCCACGACCCTGCTGCACCGCCCCGAGGCGACCGAGTCCTGGTTACAGGAGCAGGAGATCGTCCGGGTGTTACGGGGCCTGCCCGCACGCCAACGACAGGTGCTGGCCCTCATGCTGGACGGGTGGAAACCGGCCGAGATCGCCAAGCTGATCGGGATCGAGGGCGCGGCGGTACGGTCGAACCTGTTCAAGGCACGCAAGGCCGTCGCCCAGCACCTCGCACGGCGGGAGGAGGACTGATGGCCGACGAGTGGCTCTCCCGTGAGCACGAGGAGTTCCGCCTGGGCCTCTCCCGGTTCCTCGACCCCGATACCGGGCTGCGTGAGGTGCGCGAGCAGGCCGGTGGGCATGAGGACGTGGTCCGTGGGCTGGGGCTGGTGCTGGACGTCGAGGGCGGACTGGCGAGCATCCTCCATGCCGAGGACGCGGCGGACTCCGCTACGACGGACTCCGCGGACCGGGAGTGGATGCCGGAGGCCGATGTCGCCGAGGCCCTGCGCGCCCTCCCGGTGGAACAGCGGCTGGCCGCGCGCAAGGATCCCGCGATCGCCGCCTGCGTCAGCGGCGAACTCCTGGTCCGGGCCCTGGAACTGCTCGACGACCTCGTCCGGGAGGAGAAGCGACTGGGGACCGGCGAGGGCTTCCCCGCCCCGTACGCCCAGCGCTTCGCGGACCTCGCCCGGGACTACGCCCGCGCCCGCAGGTTCGCGTTGGCGGAGCCGCCCGTCCTGACCCTCGCCGCCGCCCTCAACCTCGCCGCGGTCTTCGCCCGTACCTTCGAACACGACCTCAAAGCGGCTCGCCACCCCGGCGACAGCGCCCACGCCCTCACCGACACCCTCGACTCCGCCGCCCGCGCCCGGGACCCCGACCGCCTCCGTGGCATCGACCTCGTCGCCCGCCCGCTCGCCCGGAGCCTCGCCCTCGAAGCCGGCCACCGTCTCCGCCTCCCGACGGCGGACGGTCTCGTCGCCGCGCTGCTCGACGGCACGCTGGACGACTTCACCGACGCGGACCTCACCGGCGTGAACCCGAGCGACCCCGGGCTCAACGGCATCCAGTGGTCCGACGCGGGCACCCGGTGGCCGCCCGGCACGGACATCGAGGCGCTGCGGAACAGGTCCGAGGAGACCGCGCCGTACTCCCGGGTCTATGTGCTCGGACGGCGGCCGAAGGGAACGAGCAGGGCCGGGGCGGGAGTTCGGGTCTAGGCAGTCGTCGCGATGAACGCCGACCAGGCGGTGGCGGCGACCTGGAGGGTCGGGCCGGTGGGGTTCTTGGAGTCGCGGATGTGGATGGTGTGGGGGCAGGCCGCGATCTCGACGCACTGACCGCCCTCGCTGCCGCTATAGCTGGACTTCTGCCAGGCGTAGGCGACTTCGAGGCACTGGCCGCCTTCGTCGCTGCTGTAGGTCGACTTGAACCACTGAAGCGCTTCGCTGCTCATTGCTCTCCTAGCAGGCGGTCGAGCAGGCCCAATGAGTCCTGTGGGGTCAGGGCCTGTGTCCGCAGCATCGCATACTTGCGCGCCAGCCTGGACACCTCATCCGCGTCGGAAACCCACTGGCTTCCGCGCTGCGATTCGGTGTACGCGAGGTGTTGATGGTCCGGGGTTTCGAGCAGGGTGAAGGGGCCAGCCATGCCCGCGTGGCAGGGGCTGCTCAGAGGCAGGAACTGTAGTGAAACGCACGGCAGTTCAGCGGCCTCGCGCAGATGGTGGAGCTGCTCCCGTCGTACCTCCGACCCACCGATCATCATGTGCAGCGCAGGCTCCCAGACGACGAAGCTCAGCGTCGGAGGGGTCTTGCGGTGCAGGATCTCCTGGCGCTCCACACGGCCCGCCACCTTGGTCTCGATCTCGTCCTCGTCGTACGCCGGAACTCGCTCCCGGAGTACGGCTTCCGCGTACGCGCGTGTCTGGAGGAGGCCGGGGAGCACCGCGTTGTCGTACCAGGACAGTGCGATCGCCTCCCGCTCATGCTCCATGTACAGCTCCGCCCACATCGGGAACTGGTCGATCTCCGGCAGGTTCGCCACCCCGACCGACAGCATCCCCTTGGTCTGGAGGATCTCGTCCAACAGGGCGGCCAGGTCCGGTTTCAGGGACCTTCTGCCCTGCTCGATCGAGGCGATCGTCTCCTCGTCGACCTTGACCAGCGTGGCCAGGGCACTCTGGGTGTGGCCCGCGGCGCGGCGGGCCGCGGCCAGTTGCTTGCCCAGCATCTTCATCGAGGTCAGGTTCTTCGGCCGCGGTGGCTTCTTCGCGCTCATGCTGGCTTCAATCCCCCAGGTCCCACGTACGTCACCGGGTGAGAGCCCGTACAAAAATTTCGTACGGGTTCACTCGCTGATCCACGCCAGTGACTCTGCGCGACATTCGTGTCGTGAATGAGCAAAGCCGACTCGCCTTCCAGCGCGACCAGTTCTATCGGCGCGACCGCCGTTCCGTGGGCGCCGCCAGGCGGTTCGCGCGGTGGTCCCTCGTCCACTGGGGGATCTCGGCGTGGGAGCGGGCCGATGATGTGTCGCTGTGTGTGAGCGAGTTGGCGACCAACGCGCTGGTGCACGGGGCGCCGCCGGGGCGGGGGTTTCTGCTGCGGGTGCGGTACGACGGGGCCGTACTGCGGGTGGAGGTGCATGACAGCGGGGGCGGTGAGCCGTGTGTCGCGGAGGAGGCCGACGAGGGTGGGCGTGGGTTGTTGCTCGTCGCCGCGCTCGCCGACAAGTGGGGGGTGGGACAGCGGGACCCCGGCAAGGTGGTGTGGTGCGAGTTCGTCCACCCTGCCGGGGCCTGTCTGGGCAACTAGCCGCTGTCTATGCGCAGTTGTGTGCCGCGCTCGTGCTCGACGCGACCACCACGTCCGCGCCGCCGAGGCCGCTGATGTGGAGGGCGTTGACCGTGAGGCCGGTCGCCGTGCGTGTCTGTTCGTTCACGACGATCTTGGCTCCGGCGCCGAGGTCGATCGCATAGTCGGGGATGTCCGGGACGGTGACCGGCGTACCCGCGACGGTGAGCTTGAGATCCGTCGTGCCGGTGCTCGCCGCGCAGGTGCTCGTCGAGGTGGCGGTGATGCCGGTCGCCTCGATGACCGGGAGGCCGGGCAGGCCCAGACTGAGCTTGGTCAGCGTGGACTTGGCCGTCGAGGTGCTCGGGCCGGCCGTCGTCGTGACGTTCGCGCACAGGGCGTCCGCCGTCAGGACCACCGCGCTGATGTTCTGTGTGCAGGCGGGGGCCACCGTCCTGGCGTCGGCCGTGCGGACCTCGCCCGTGTCCGGGGTCGGTGCGATCACGATCGGCAGCACCAGGACGGGGACCGTGGCGGAGAGACCGTACGCCCGGCCCGTGACGTACTGGAGTTTCAGCTCGGCCGTGGCCTCCGAGGGCTTGTACGCCTCGTCGCCCGCGAAGGTCGCCTTGAGTGGCACGGTGGCTGAGTCGGTCAGTGGCTGAGCCACTGCCGCGATGGTGCAGGCCGCCTTGCCCGCCGCGTCGGTCTTCGCCTTGCAGGTCTGGTCCGTGCCCAGGGTGAGGGTGACCTCCCGGTCGGCCACCGGGGCGCCGCCCTCCTTCTCCGTGAGCTTCGCCGACAGGGGAGCCGGGGAGCCGTTGGCGACCGTGGCGGGACCGTCGTAGGCGAGGGCGGTGTCCTTCAGGACGGGGGGATCGGGGTCGCCCGGGTCGCCGTCGCAGCCGTTGGTGCTGGTGATGAACTTCTCGCCGTACTCGGGCGGGTAGGGCGAGAGGACGTCACCCTCCAGCTCGATGTCCTGGTGCACGCCGTTCAGTTCCTGCTCGTAGTGCAGGTGCGGGCCGGTGGTGTTGCCGGTGCTGCCGACCGTGCCGACCACGGTGCCCTGGGCGACCTGGGCGCCGTCCGCGACCTCGTAGGTGGCGAGGTGCATGTACTCGGTGGTCCAGCCGTCGGCGTGGGTGATCCGGATGTACTGGCCGCCGCCGTCGGGCTGGTTGTGGCGGGTGGCGGTGCCCGCGGCCGAGGCGAGCACGGGGGCTCCGGCGCTGGCACCCTCCGCCTTGACGAAGTCCAGGACGTTCCCGTGGTCCGGATAGGTGGAGTACGTCCAGACCGAGTCGCACTCGAAGGGGGCCAGGAAGGCGGGCTTGGCGAGTATGCCGGGCTCGTCGGCCGCGCTCGCCGTCCCCGCCGCCGGGGCCGTCAGGGCGAGTGCCAGTGTCGTGAGCAGGCCCGTGAGCAATGTTCCGCGTCTTTTGATGCGCATTCCGTACTTCCCCCGATTCACGCGCAGTTGTAGGCGTCCGTGGCGCTCGACGCGATGACCACGTCCACGCCGCCCGCCGCCGTCAGATGGGCCGCGTTGACCGTCAGGCCGTTCGCCGTCCTGACCTGCTCGTTGAGCACGAGCTTGGCGGCCGGGCCCAGGTCGATCGAATAGTTCGGTACGTCACCGATCTCGACCGGTGTGCCCGCGATCGTCAGCGACAGGTCCGTGCTGCCGGTGGTGGCCGTACAACTGCTGGTCGAGGTCGCCGTCACGCCGGAGAGGGCGACCACGGGCAGGCCGGGCAGGCCGATCCTGGCGTCCTCCACGGTCGCGGTGGAGGTGGAGCCGCTCGGGCCGATCTTCGTCTCCACCTTCGCGCAGAGGGTGTCGGCGGACAGGACCAGCAGGTTGATGGGCGCCGCGCAGGGCGGGGCGACCGTCTTGGCGTCCGCCGCGCGGACCACACCGGTGTCCGGGGTGGGGGCGATGCCGATCGGCAGGGCCAGGACCGGGATCCGGGCGGAGAGGCCGTAGGCACGGCCTGTGACGTACTGGAGCTTGAGCTCGGCCGTGGCCTCGGAGGCCTTGTACGCCTCGTCGCCGGCGAAGGTCGCCTTGAGTGGCACGGTGGCTGAGCCGGTGAGCGGCTGAGCCACCTTGTCGATCGTGCAGGTCGCCTTGCCCTGGGCGTCGGTGTTCGCCGCGCAGGTCTGGAGGGCGTCCGTCGGACCGAGGGCGAGGGTGACCTCGCGGTCGGCGACCGGGGCGCCGCCGTCCTTCTCCGCCAGGGTCGCGGACAGGGCCGCCGGGGAGCCGTTGGACACGGTGGCCGGACCGGTGTACGTCAGGGTCGTGTCCTTCTGGACCGGCGGCTGGGTCGAACCCTCACCGACGTCGAGGAGGTCGTTGTCGAGGTCGAGGGTGATACCGCCGTAGGTCTCCTCGTTGGGGTCGTCCTCGGTCGGGCCGTCGTACTGCTTGACCCGCTGGTGGTCCGCCCACATGTCGGCCGGGATCGCCCGGTCCTCGGTCGTCGCCACCTCGTCCCAGCGGGCGAAGTTGATGACGTCCGGCTGGGTGTAGCCGTCGGCGTTCGCCGCCACCAGGTCCGTGGCGAGCGAGGACGCGCTGCCGTAGGCGCCCGAGCGGTAGCCCAGCTCGTGGATCGTGTTGGTCCAGGACTGGAGGAAGGCCAGGACCTTCTCACGGCCGGAGTTGTAGTGCTCCATGTTGTAGTAGAGGACCGAGCCCGCCGGGAGGCCGTAGCCCTGCGCCTGCGCGACCGCGTCCCGGGCCGATGCCGCACCCTCCGGCACCGGGTCGGTGATCGCCACACAGTCGCCCGTGCAGCTGCCCGAGCCCGCCTCGGCCTGCGGGCCGACGTAGATCGGGATGAAGCGCCAGCCGTTGTCGTACTGGGTCTGCACCCACTCGGCACTGGCCTGGTCCTTGCAGCCCGCGTTGACCCCGCCGATGTAGAAGCCGATGGCGCCGTACGGCGAGGCCGCCTTCCAGGCGTTCATCGTGGCGGTCGGCGGTGCGGCACAGCGGTCGAAGCCCTTGCCCTGGTAGGACGTGGCGTCCGCGGGGACGGCCTGGATCGACGGCTGTGCCGCCGCTGTGGCCGCCGGCGTCGCGGCCGGGGTCGCCTTGTCGGCCGGGAGGCCGGCACTGGCGAGGATCTCCTTGATCTCCTCCCGGTTCTCGCCGTAGGACGCGGTGACGGCGATGCCGTCGGTCGTCGCCCAGTACGTGCGCGAGGTGCTGTTCTCCGAGACCTGTTCCGCGGAGGAGCCCTTGTCCGGCTCCAGTACGAGTGCCTCCGTACGGCCCAACACATCGGCCGGGCAGCTCTGTTGGGCATCCGCCGCCGGCTTGCCGAGGTACACGGCGTGGCGGTCGTAGCGGACGCAGGTGTCCGGGTCCTTGGCGAGATCGATGACGTCCCAGGTCGCGGGGACGGAGAACGTGTGGCCCTTGTAGGTCACTTGGGCCGTGTCCGACGCCTCTGAGGCTTGAGCTGGGTTGCCCAGGGCGGTGACGGTGAGTGTGGTGGCGGCGGTGAACGCCAGCAGCGCCCCGCGCACCGAACGTAATGATCTGCGGTGATTTTTGATGACTTCCCCCGTGGTTGCGGCACCGGCTCATCCGGGCCGATGCGACTCGGAGTGACCAGGGGGAGCGTGACGGGGTTGTTGTACATCGGTCAACGACAGGGGTGGCCGAACAGGACGCCGTTACGGCCGAGTAAAAGCGAGAGGCGACTGGGAGCGCCGACTTGATGTGTGCGAAGCGTGGTGTGGGGGGTTGGTGAAGCGCCGGGTCCTGTTCGGGGCCCGCGGGGGCTGGTGGGGCGCGGGTGCACGAGGTCTTCACATGCGGGTGTACGGCGGGACTTGTCCGGATGAGGACTGCGGTAGGAGACATTCCGGGCCCGGTCCCCCCGTGGGGGCCGGGCCCGGAACGGCTGTTTCCTCGAGGGCGCTCAGAGCTTCTCGGGCGTCCTGATGCCCAGCAGGGCCATGCCCTGGTGGAGGGTGCGGGCGGTCAGGTCGCAGAGGAACAGGCGGTTCTCCGCGATGTCCTTCGGCGGCTCCGGCTTGATGACCGGGCACTGGTCGTAGAACGTCGTGAAGAGCGACGCCAGCTGATAGAGGTACGCCGTCAGCTTGTGCGGTGCGTACTCCGCCGTGGCCTCCGCGAGCAGGTCGCCGAACGCGTCCAGGTGCAGGCCCAACGCCCGCTCCGCCGGGGCGAGTTCCAGCTCCGGGTGGGCGGTCGGCCGCTTGTCGTCGGCCTTGCGCAGGATCGACTTGATACGGGCGTACGCGTACTGGAGGTAGACCGACGTGTCGCCGTTCAGCGAGACCATCTGGTCCAGGTCGAACTTGTAGTCACGGCTCGGCGAGGTCGACAGGTCCGCGTACTTCACGGCGCCGATCCCGACGTACCGGCCGTTCTCGACGATCTCCTCCTCGGTCAGGCCCACCTTCTCGGCCTTCTCGCGCACGACGGCGGTGGCCCGCTCGACGGCCTCGTCGAGGAGGTCCTCCAGCTTGACCGTCTCACCCTCACGCGTCTTGAACGGCTTGCCGTCCGCGCCCAGCACCGTGCCGTAGCCCATGTTGTGCGCGGTGACGTCGTCGCCGAGCCAGCCGGCGCGGCGGGCCGTCTCGAAGACCATCTTGAAGTGCAGCGACTGGCGTACGTCCACGACGTACAGCAGCGTCGTCGCGTCCAGGCCGACGACACGGTCGCGGATCGCGGTCAGGTCGGAGGCCGCGTAGCCGAAGCCACCGTCCGCCTTCTGCACGATCAGCGGGACCGGCTGGTCGTCCTTGCCGCGGATCTCGTCGAAGAAGACCACGAGCGCGCCGTCGGAGCGTTCCGCGACGCCCATCTCCTCGAGGAGGCGGGCGGTCTCGGGCATGCCCTCGTTGTACGCGGACTCGCCGACGATCTCCTCGTCGCGGATCTTCATGTCCAGCTTCTCGAAGACGGAGTAGAAGTAGACCTTCGACTCGTCGACGAACTGCTGCCACAGTTCGAGGGTCTCCTTGTCGCCGGACTGGAGGGCCACCACCCGCTTGCGGGCGCGCTCCTTGAACTCCTCGTCCGCGTCGAAGACCGCGCGCGACGCCTTGTAGACCCGGTTCAGGTTCGACATGGCCTGCTCGCCGTCGACGTCCTCGGGCGGGGCCAGCTCGCCGGGGTTCTCGACCAGGTACTGGATGAGCATGCCGAACTGGGTGCCCCAGTCGCCGATGTGGTGGCGGCCGATCGTCTGTTCGCCGGTGAAGTCGAGCATGCCGCGGAGGGCGTCGCCGATGACCGCGGAGCGGAGGTGGCCGACGTGCATTTCCTTGGCGACGTTGGGCTGGGCGTAGTCGACGACGGTGATGCCGGGGTTCTTCTTCGGCGGGACGCCCAGGCGGGCGGGGTCGGCGTAGCGCTCGGCGAGGTTCTCGATGATCGCCTTGTCGGAGATCGTGATGTTGAGGAAGCCGGGGCCGGAGACCTCGATGTCCTTGATCACGTCGCCGGACTCGACCTGTGCGACGACCTGCGTGGCCAGCTCGCGGGGGTTCGCCTTGGCCTTCTTCGCGAGGGCCAGGATCCCGTTGGCCTGGTAGTCGGCCCTGTCGCTACGTCGCAGCAGCGGGTCGACTCCGTCGGTTTCCGGGAGAGCGGAAGTGAGGGCGTCGGTGAGGCGCTGGTGGACTTGGTCGGTGAGCGACGTGACCGAGGTCATGGGGTGGGAGCCGTTCTCCTCGTGGGGTTGTTTCAGACGTGGCCAGTATCCCATGGGGGGTAAAGCGGATTTTGCGGCCATGAGCTCGGAGGGAGGGCGGTGCTTTGCCGGGTGCGGGCCGGTGGGGGCTTGTCGCGCAGTTCCCCGCGCC
>NZ_JBSFUY010000034.1:0-62903 GCF_053592055.1 Streptomyces sp. NPDC002817 | reverse complement strand
CCCCTGAAAGGCGGCTGTGCCGCCTGTCGAGGGCTGGTCGCGCCCACGCGGCGGAGTCGCGCATCGATACGGTCCCGCGCCCCTGAAAGGCGGCTGTGCCGCCTGTCGAGGGCTGGTCGCGCCCACGCGGCGGAGTCGCGCATCGATACGGTCCCGCGCCCCTGAAAGGCGGCTGCGCCGCCTGTCGAGGGCTGGTCGCGCCCACGCGGCGGAGTCGCGCATCGATACGGTCCCGCGCCCCCGAAAGGCGGCTGCGCCGCCCATCGCCCGCGGCCCCGGGTTGGTCCCTGATAAGGCGTTTTCCTTGTTGCCGACCGAACTGGGAGAATGGCAGCGCCAGCCGTAGACCGTACCGGCTGCTTCAGGAGAGAAAGAAGGACGTGCCCCGTGGCTCAGAGCACCGAGACCACCGACTGGGTCTCCCGTTTCGCGGATGAGGTCATCGAGGAGTCGGAGCGTCGGGCCCCGGGCAAACCGGTCGTCGTCGCGTCCGGACTGTCCCCCTCCGGGCCGATCCACCTCGGGAACCTGCGCGAGGTCATGACCCCGCACCTGGTCGCCGACGAGATCCGGCGCCGGGGGCTCCAGGTCCGGCACCTCATCTCCTGGGACGACTACGACCGTTACCGCAAGGTGCCGGCCGGCATCGCGGGCGTCGACGACTCCTGGGCCGAGCACATCGGCAAGCCGCTGACCTCCGTGCCCGCGCCGAAGGGATCCGCGTACCCGAACTGGGCCGAGCACTTCAAGGCCGCCATGGTCGAGGCGCTCGGCGAGCTCGGGGTCGAGTTCGACGGGATCAGCCAGACCGCGCAGTACACCTCCGGGGTGTACCGCGAGCAGATCCTGCACGCCATGAAGCACCGCGGTGACATCGACGCGATCCTCGACCAGTACCGGACCAAGAAGGCGCCCCCGAAGAAGCAGCAGAAGCCCCTCGACGAGGCCGAGCTGGAGGCCGCGGAGGGGTCCGGCGCCGCGGACGAGGACGACGGCTCCTCCGGCAGCGCCGGGTACTTCCCGTACAAGCCGTACTGCGGCAACTGCGCGAAGGACCTGACGACCGTCACGGCGTACGACGACGACAGCACCGAGCTGACGTACACCTGCGACGTCTGCGGCTTCTCCGAGACCGTGCGGCTCAACGAGTTCAACCGCGGCAAGCTGGTCTGGAAGGTCGACTGGCCGATGCGGTGGGCGTACGAGGGTGTCGTCTTCGAGCCGAGCGGTGTCGACCACTCGTCTCCGGGATCCTCCTTCCAGGTCGGCGGGCAGATCGTCGGGATCTTCGGCGGGAAGCAGCCCATCGGGCCCATGTACGCCTTCGTGGGGATCTCCGGGATGGCGAAGATGTCGTCGTCCAAGGGCGGCGTGCCCACGCCCGGGGACGCGCTCCAGATCATGGAGCCGCAGCTGCTGCGCTGGCTCTACGCCCGGCGCCGCCCCAACCAGTCCTTCAAGATCGCCTTCGACCAGGAGATCCAGCGGCTCTACGACGAGTGGGACAAGCTGGACGCCAAGGTCGCGGACGGCTCCGCCCTCCCGGCCGACATCGCCGCACACGCGCGTGCGGTGCGCACGGCCGGCGGCGAGCTGCCCCGCACCGCGCGGCCGCTGCCGTACCGGACCCTCGCGTCCGTCGCGGACATCACCGCCGGGCACGCGGACCAGGCGCTGCGGATCCTGTCCGAGCTCGACCCCTCGAACCCGCTGGGCTCGCTGGACGAGGCCCGGCCGCGGTACGACAAGGCCGAGGCCTGGATCAACACGCACGTTCCCGCCGACCAGCGGACCATCGTGCG
Source organism: Streptomyces sp. NPDC002817 (assembly GCF_053592055.1). Classification (NCBI taxonomy): domain Bacteria; kingdom Bacillati; phylum Actinomycetota; class Actinomycetes; order Kitasatosporales; family Streptomycetaceae; genus Streptomyces; species Streptomyces sp. NPDC002817. The sequence continues at coordinate 61,101 of NZ_JBSFUY010000034.1, read as the reverse complement.
GGACGAGCCGGACGTCGAACTCCTGAAGTCCCTCGACGAGGCTTCCGCGGAGTCCCTGCGACTGCTGGCCGACGGGCTCGCCGAGCACTGGTCGCTCGACGGGCTGACCCACCTCGTCTACGGCGTGCCCAAGGTGCAGGCCGGTTTCTCCGCGGACGCGACGCCCAAGGAGTTGCCGGCGGAGATCAAGACCGCACAGCGGACCTTCTTCGCGCTGCTCTACCACCTGCTGGTGGGCCGTGACACCGGTCCGCGGCTGCCCACGCTGCTGCTGGCCGTGGGCCAGGAGCGGGTGCGGACCCTGCTCGGCGCGTAAAGGCCGGTTCTACGACGATGGGGGCGCCCGGTGAACCACCGGGCGCCCCCATCGTCGTACGCGATCGTGGTTACGCGATGTGGTCCTCTTCCAGTTCCGCGTTGTAGCGGTTCGTGAAGCGGTTGACCATGCGCTTGGACTCGTCCGGCGGGAGCATGAGGCTGAACTCGGCCTCGACGTTCTCGCTGAACTCACGCGGGGTCGGGTAGCCGCTGCCGCTTATCGACTTCTTGAAGACCTGGTAGTACGACTCCTCGTCCGGCTCGGGACTGCCGCCGCCCTCACCGAGTTCCCGCGTGCGGCTGGGGCCCACCGGGATGGGGAAGCTGCCGGTCTCCTCCGAAGAGGGCTCCTCGTGGACCGGCTGCCGCTGTTGCTGGTACTGCTCGGCCTGCTCCTGCTCCTGCTCCGCGTACCACTGGGCGTACTGGTCCGGGTCGTACGCCGGGTCGTAGTCGCCCTGGTACTCGATCTGCTGGGGCGGAGCGAACCAGGGGCTCTCCTCCGGCACCTGCTCGTACTGCTCCTCGGCGGGAGCCACCGCCTGCTGCGGGACGGGCGCCGCCTCCACAGCCCGCTGCTGCACCGGCGCCTCCACCTGCGGTGCCGGCATCGGAACCGGGGCCGGGGGGAGCAGCGCGGGCTCGATGCCCGCCGCCGCCAGGCCCGCCGGAGCCGTCTCCGCCAGCGGGACCCCGTACCGCGCGAGCCTCAGCGGCATCAGGGACTCCACCGGAGCCTTCCGCCGCCAGGCACGGCCGAAGCGGGACCGCAGCCTCGCCTGGTAGACCAGGCGCTCCTGCTCCAGCTTGATGACCTGTTCGTAGGAGCGCAGCTCCCAGAGCTTCATGCGGCGCCACAGGAGGAACGTCGGCAGCGGGGAGAGGAGCCAGCGCGTGAGGCGGACACCCTCCATGTGCTTGTCGGCCGTGATGTCCGCGATGCGGCCGATCGCGTGCCGGGCGGCCTCGACCGAGACCACGAACAGGATCGGGATCACCGCGTGCATGCCGACGCCGAGCGGGTCCGGCCAGGCGGCCGCGCCGTTGAAGGCGATCGTCGCCGCTGTCAGGAGCCACGCCGTCTGACGCAGCAGCGGGAACGGGATGCGGATCCACGTCAGGAGGAGATCCAGGGCCAGCAGGACGCAGATGCCCGCGTCGATGCCGATGGGGAAGACGTAACTGAAGTTCCCGAAGCCCTTTTGGAGGGCGAGTTCACGGACGGCCGCGTACGACCCCGCGAAGCCGATACCGGCGATGATCACGGCGCCGAACACGACGACGCCGATGAGAACGCGGTGCGTCCGGGTCAACTGCACTGGTGCGGCCACCCGTAATCCCCTCCCCTTGCGTGTTGTTGCGCGCAACAGAGTGGCACATGTGTGCGGCGCACGGGTGGCCGGTAGGGACCGTCAGCCCCTGTTCAGCTCTTCTTCGCAGTCGACTTGGACGGAGATGCGGACTTCGACGTAGACGTCGAGGGGGACTTGGAGGCGGACTTCGACGCCGACTCGGACGGAGACGGACTCGCCGCGCCCCCCGTACCCGTGCCGCCACCAGAGTTCGCCTTCGCCACCGCGGCCACCGCCTCCTTGGCCGCCTTCTTCACCAGCTTGGCGAGGCTGTCCGCGCTCGGCGTCTTCTCGCCCGCCAGACCCGCACCGTTGTAGTCGACGGTGACGACGACGTTCTCGACGCGCGTGACCAGCGTCTGCTGCTTGAAGGAGCCTTCCTTCTTCTTCAGGTCGTACGTCACCAGCGTCGCCGCCTCGCCCGTACCGGTGACCGGCGCCGTCTTGGCGTTCTTCGCGCCGTCCACCGACTGCGCGTCCTGGACCTGCTTGTCGAAGTACTCCTGCGCCAGCTTGTCGCCCTCGCCGCGCGTGACGTCCGAGTCGAAACGGAGCAACGAGACGTTCAGCCAGCGGAACTGGGAGCCCTTGACGCCGTTGTTGTCGAGGCTCGACCAGGAGCAACTGCCCCGTGTCGCCACATCATCCGACTTGCCCTGCTTGCCGGACTTCGGTGCCTTCGGTACGAGATCGCTCAACGTGCCCTTGGACAGGGTGTCGCACGGGTCGGGGAGCGAGGCGTACGTCGCCGCCTGCACCGTCGGCGACGCGCTCACGGACGCGGAGGCACTGGCACCGGAGTCCTTGCCACCGGCGTCGTCCGAGCCGGAGTCCGAGGAACAGCCGGCCGCCACCAGCATCACCGGGACTGCCGCCGCGCCGAGAAGTACCCGGCTCAGGCGCCCCACTCGGTGCTCACCCTGGTCTCGCTGTGCTGCTCGCTGCATGGTTCCTTCACTCATGACGCTGCTCGTGCTCCTGCGGTCGGCTCGGGTCCGAGGGGCCACGGTACGCGGTGAGGCAGCTGTGCGGCTCTGGTTCACCTGCTTTGCCGAGGCGCCCGAACGGCCCTCAACCCGCCAGCGCGTCCGCCAGCTGAGAGGCCAGCTCCCTTGCCCTGTCCTGCATTTCCTCACTGTCCGGCACCACGCCGACCGTCGCCGGCTGCTCCTCGTACACGATCGTCACGATCACGTTGGACGTGCGGAACGCCACAGTCACCGTGCGCTGCTGAGCCGTCGAACCCGAGCTGCTGAGCGCGTCGTCCAGGAACGCCTCGTCACCGAGATCGTCGAGCAGACGGGGCTGCAGATCGGTCGGAGTGGCGCTCGGAGAGGTGCTGGAGGAAGAGGAAGAAGAGGAAGAAGGGGAAGAAGAGGGCGAACTCGGGGTGGCGCTCTCGGTACTCACATCGGACGTGCTCGACTCGGAGTCCGTGGGCTCCGGGAGGTCGGCGGCCTCCTGCTTCTTCGCGAACAGCGCCTCCGCCTGACTGTCGTCGCTCACCGCGTTGTCGTACGACACCACCCGCTCCAGATCGACGAGCAGCCGGTCCGTCGCGTCCGCCGACTCCACCTTCCAACGGCAGCCGACCTTGCGGTCCGTGTCGAACGTGACCGACGGCTCCCCCTCGTACGCCTTCTCGCGCTGCGCCTCGTCCGTGATCTGCTGGATGCCGGGCAGGAGCGCGTCGAGCGTGCTCTGTCCGGCCGCGCCGCAGGGCTCCGGGAGAGTGCGGTAGCGGCCGGGCTCGGCGGCGGCCGACGCGGTGCCGGCGTCGCCGGGATTGGCGTCGTCCGTGGTGCCGCCGTCGTCCGAGCCGCTGGTGCAGCCGGCCAGCAACGCCACGAGGAGCGCCGCGACGCCGGGTACATAGGCCTTCCGCTGCACGGTCGGCTCCTCTCGCTGTGTGCGTGTTCCCGCTGCTTATTCGCTTGCCGGGCAGGGGTGACCCCTGGGCACCATGTGTATCGCACGCACAGCCGTGGACGCCGGTCCGTTGTCCCATTCGTTGATCTTGGCGCCGGTTTTGCGATTTGAGACTTTCACAAAATTCCGGGGGAATGAGGACGATATGTCGTACGTGGAGATGCCGGGCGCGAAGGTACCGATCCGTATGTGGGCCGACCCGGCGTCGGTCGAGGACGTGGCGCTCCAGCAGCTGCGCAACGTCGCGACACTGCCGTGGATCAAGGGACTGGCCGTGATGCCGGACGTGCATTACGGGAAGGGCGCGACCGTCGGGTCGGTCATCGCCATGCAGGGGGCTGTCTGTCCTGCGGCGGTGGGGGTGGACATCGGGTGCGGGATGTCGGCGGTCAAGACGTCTCTGACGGCGAATGATCTGCCGGGGGATCTGTCTCGGTTGCGGTCGAAGATCGAGGAGGCGATTCCGGTCGGCTTCTCGATGCATGACGATCCGGTGAACCCGACGCGGCTGCATGGCTTCTCCATGGCTCCCTGGGAGGACTTCTGGGGGCGGTTCGACGGGATCGCGGAGGCGGTGAAGTTCCGCCGCGAACGGGCCGGGAAGCAGATGGGCACGCTTGGCGGGGGGAATCACTTTGCAGAAGTGAATGTTTGTGATTCTGGATCGGTGTGGCTGATGCTGCACTCCGGTTCGCGCAACATCGGCAAGGAACTCGCCGAGTACCACATCGGAATTGCACAGAAGCTTCCGCACAACCACGGTCTGGTCGACCGTGACCTAGCGGTCTTCGTGGCGGACACTCCGCAGATGGCGGCGTACCGCAGCGACCTGTTCTGGGCGCAGGAGTACGCGAAGTACAACCGCACCATCATGATGGCGCTCTTCAAGAACGTGATCCGCAAGGAGTTCAAGAAGGCGAAGCCGGCCTTCGAGCCTGAGGTCAGCTGCCATCACAACTACGTGAACGTCGAGCGCTACGACGGCATGGACCTGCTCGTCACCCGCAAGGGAGCGATCAGCGCCCGGGCCGGGGAGTACGGCATCATCCCAGGCTCGATGGGCACGGGCTCGTACATCGTGAAGGGCCTCGGCAACCCGCTGTCCTTCAACTCGGCGTCGCACGGCGCCGGTCGCCGTATGAGCCGCAACGCGGCGAAGCGGCGCTTCTCGACGAAGGACCTGGAGGAGCAGACGCGGGGCGTGGAGTGCCGCAAGGACTCCGGCGTCGTGGACGAGATCCCGGGTGCCTACAAGCCGATCGAGCAGGTCATCGATCAGCAGCGGGACCTGGTGGAGGTCGTGGCGAAGCTGAAGCAGGTCGTCTGCGTGAAGGGCTGACGCAGGGGCCCGAGCCGTTGTGGCTCGGGCCCTTCGCCGTGTCACCGCAGTGACTTCTCCAGCAGGGTCACCGCGTACGGGCTGCCCGATCCGCCGTCTTTTGTGGGCTGTTCGCCGACCACTGTGTAGCCCGCGGACTCGTAGTACGTGCGGAGGCGGGGGTTGGTGGACAGGCAGTCCAGGCGGGCGTAGGGGAGGCCTGCCTTGCGGATGCGGGATTCCGCGTGGGCCAGGAGTTGGCGGCCGGTGTTGGGCGGGGCCGTGTGGGGGGTTGTCATCAGGCGGTGGATGTAGCCGGCGTCGGAGGGGCGGGGGCCCCAGGCCGCTTCGTCGGTCCACCAGAGTTCGTAGGCGCCGGCCAGGGTGTCGCCCGTGTGGGCCAGCCAGACTTCGCCCTCTTGCATGCGGGTGAGGAAGTGGGCCTCGGTCTTTTCCCGGGGTTTCCACTGGTCGATTCCTCTGGCCAGCATCCAGAGGGAGAGGGAGTCGCGGAGGTGGACCAGGGTTTTTGCGTCCGCCGGGGTCGCCCTTCGGTAGGTGAGGGGTGGCCAGGTCGTCGGGGCCGGTTCCAGGAGGTTTTCGCGGAGCTTTGCGGAGAGGGCTTCGGCGTCCAGGCCCAGGGCCTTCGTGACGTAGCCCTCCACCGAGCCGTAGCGCGCGTTCAGGGCTTGCAGGAACAGGCGCATCACCGACTCGGGGGCGCGGGCGAAGCCCGGCCAGGTCGGGGATCTGCCCTCGTTCCTCGCCCGCCAGTCCGCCAGCAGGGCCGAGGTCGCCAGTTCCGTGAGGCTGAAGTCCTCGACGATCGTTCGCTCGTCGACGCCGAGCAAGGAGAGGATCAGGGCTGCCAGTTCGCCCGTGCGGTCCTTGCCCGATGCGCAGTGGAAGGCCAGGGGGGTGTCGGACTGCGCTGATTCCGCCACCAGTTCCAGGGCCTGGCGGATTTCCTCCGTGCCGTCCTCGGCGACTTCCATGAAGCGTTCGGCGAGGTAGGGGCCGGGGTCGGTGTCGGGGCCCAACGCCGCCTGGTTGTAGGGGCGGTGCTCGATGCTGAGGTGGTGGTAGGAGAAGGAGTCGTCTCGCGGGATGCGGCCCCTGGCCTCGATCTCCCAGTCGTAGCGCAGGTCGATCACCGTGCGGATGCCCAGGGAGAGGAAGCGCGTCCAGTCCTCCGTACCGGCGGCCAGCTTGCCGAGCGAGTCCGCGCGGTACAGGCGGCCCGGGCGGATCCGGCGACCGTCGGGCACTGCGTAGCCACCTAGGTCGCGGAAGTTGTGCAGCTTGTCGAAGGGTACGTGTCTGTCCACAGGGTGGCACCCTATGGGGCCGTCTGGGATCTGGCATCAGAACAGCGGGAGGAAGCCTTCGTACGCTGCCCTCAATGCTGCTACTCCTGCGGCGAGTTGGCCAATGGATCCCAGTGCCGATGTCGTGGCGTCGATGCCGCGCCGAAGTGCGTGGGGGCGAAGTTCGGGTGCGGTGGCGTCTGCTTCCAGTTCGGCGAGGATCGTGTCCGCGTACTCGGCCTCTCCCAGCGGGATCGTATGCGGGAACTGGGTGCGGAGAGAGGCGAGTTCGGTGCGCAGTGCCTCGATCGCTTCGGTGAACGCGGCTTGGGCGGGTGCCAGTTCCTGGGTGGGCTGTTGGCCGTATGTGTTGGTCTGAGAAGCGGTGACGTGGTGGCCGTGGGCCTGGACGCCCCAGTTGAGGTTGCTGTTGCTGACTCCCCCGGGCGGGATCGGGGGGTACTGGGCTGGGTCGGTCGGCATGGGTTTCCCTTCGGTTGGGGTGGCCGCGGTCAGTGTCCGCCTGGGGTCGGCGGGGGCGACGGCGGGTTGGGGCGGCCGCCGCGGCCGGCAGGTGTGTTGTGCTGGTGGGCGTTCACGCGGGTGCCTTGGGCCTGGATGCCGTAGTTGATGTTGTTGTTGGTGATCGAGCGGGCCTGTTCCTCCAGGGCGCTCACGTCATACCCGCGGGCCTTCAGTTCTCGTGCCAGTGCGCTCTGTACGCGCTTTTCGACCGTGCGGAGGAACCGCTTCACGTCGTCGAGCTGGAAGTCGTTCTGGAAGCTGTCCGCCGCGCCCCGTTCGCGCACGCTGAGGGCGGGGGCGTGGTTGACGGCGTATCCACGGCGCGTGAGGCGCCAGTAGCGCAGGCGGGCGCGCAGGACACGGCGCAGAGAGGCGAGGGTGGTGCCGATCTCGGCGCAGGCCGCGGTGAGGTCGTGGCCTGCACCGACGATCGTTCCGGTCATTACTTGGACGCCGTCGATCAGGGGTGATGCCGCGTCGAAAGTGTCCACGACGTGGTAACGGCGCTTGATCGGCAAGAGGACGTACGGCTGCCAGTCCACGTACAGCAGCTGGCCCTGGGTGTTGACGCGGATCAGCACGGTGACGGCGATCTCCTCCTGCCAGGCGCCGATACGGATGGCCAGGAAGTGGCGCAGTCGTTCGTGGCCGCACAGGTCGAGGGCGTCGGCCCAGCGACGGTCGAGGACGGCGGCTCCGGGGGTGTACGGGTCGGACAGGGACATGCCGCCGAGCCAGTCCCGGGTGGGTCCGAGGCGGATGCCGGGGCGGAAGACACGGTCGGTGACGCGCAGGCCGTGCAAGGTGTCCCTGGGGTATTCGCGGCCAGCGGCCAGAGCGCGGACGTCGTCGGCGATCGCCTGGTGGAGGTGGGCGACGGTCACCGGGGTGGGGACCCGCTGGGTGCCGGTGTCGTTGGTTGCGGGGCGCAGTTCGAAGGCCATCGTCCAGGCGACTTCCTCGTGAAGGACGCCGAGGCCCACTACGGGGACGTGGTCGCGGTAGAGGAGTTCGGGGCCGGTCCGCTGGTGGTGCAGGGTGTCGTAGATGCGTTGCAGCCAGGGGTTGTCGGTGTCCGGGCTGGGGCCGGTGCCGGACAGGGGGCCCGTGCGGTTGCCGAGCAGAGACAACAGGCGGAACCGCCAGACGACGCCGGTCATGAAGAAGACGGCGAGGATGAGTGCGTAGACGCGCGCGGAGGGTTCTTCGGCGCGCAGGAACTTGAGGATGGCGGCGAGGGGGGTGTCGGCCTTGCCGGTCTGGGTGTCGTCGTAGAGAGAGAAGCCCTTCCACCACAGCAGGGATACGCCGGTGGCCAGCGCGGCGACGACGATGACGCGCAGCAGCCAGATGAGGGCGTTCCACAGGGTGAGGCGGGTGCGGCTCGCCGCGTCGGGGAGGGGAACGTCGCGGGCTGTGCGGCCGATGCCGAGGACGCGGAGCGCGGCGAGGGTGGCGAGGGCGAGGAGTGTCGACGTTCTGTTCGTGAGGCCGCCGAAGAAGAGGGTGAAGAGGTACACGCAGCCGGAGAGTGCGGCGATGCGGCGGGCCCGCAGGCATTCGTGCAGGACACGGACGAGGTCGACGCCGGGGGAGGGAGCGGGTACCCGGTGGCGATGTTCGACGAGTTCGTCGATTACGGCGTCGCGGAAGGCCCGGTCGACGTAGGGCGCGGCGGAGAGGTAACGGGTGGCGTGGCCGCCGGGCGGTCCTGCGTGGTGCTCGATGAGCGGGAGGGAGGGGACGGGCGTGACGGTGGGGTGTCGGGGTGTCAGGGGGCGGAGTGGCGGGGCTGGGCCGGGTGGTGGTTGTCCGGGAGTGGGGATGGCCATGCGCGTGCCCCCGTTCGTTCGCCGCGGCGGGTGTCTCGCGGTGGTGGCGCGGAATCCGCCTGCGTAACCCTTCATTGAAGCAGTCGGGTGCTGGAGGGGGGACGGCTTGGACAGGACCCCTCAGCGGCTCTAAGTGCTCCCGGTCACGGCAGTGTTCGGGAGCACCCGGTCTTACGGCGTGCTCCGGCTCCGCTGACTACTTCGGCGCGTGTGTCACGGCGTAGATCATCACGAAGGCCACGATGTGGATGCCGAAGAGGAAGTACGCGAGGTAGTACCAGACGAACCGTTCGCGCTTCTTCTCCAGCGCGAGGTGTCGGCGGTCCGACTCCGCCTCGTCCTCCTTGTCGGGCATCTACAGCTCCCTGTGGACCTTCGTGTTCGACGCCTGCGCGCGGGGGCGCAGGACGAGGAGGTCGACGTTGACGTGGTGGGGGCGGGTGACGGCCCAGGTGATCGTCTCCGCGACGTCGTCGGCCGTCAGGGGCTCGGCGACACCCTCGTAGACCTTCTCCGCCTTCTCCTTGTCGCCGCCGAAGCGGGTCACGGCGAACTCGTCCGTCTTCACCATGCCGGGCGCGATCTCGATGACGCGGACCGGCTGGCCGACGATCTCCAGACGGAGGGTCTCGGCGAGGACGTGGGCGCCGTGCTTGGCGGCGACGTAACCGGCGCCGCCCTCGTAGGTGCCGTGGCCGGCGGTGGAGGAGACGACGACCACCGTGCCGTCGCCGCTCGTGACCAGCTTGGGGAGGAGGGCCTGGGTGACGTTCAGGGTGCCGAGGACGTTCGTCTCGTACATCGAACGCCAGTCGGCCGGGTCGCCGGTCGCGACCGGGTCGGCGCCGAGCGCGCCGCCGGCGTTGTTGACCAGGACGCCGATCGTCCGGAACGCCGACGCGAACTCGTCGACCGCGGCGCGGTCGGTGACGTCCAGCTGGTACGCCGTCGCCTGGCCGCCGGACGCGTTGATCTCCGCCTCCAGGGCCTCGATGCGGTCCTTGCGGCGGGCGGTCAGGACGACGCGGTAGCCCGCGGCGGCGAGCTGTCGGGCCGTGGCGGCGCCGATTCCGCTGCTCGCACCGGTGACGACGGCGATGCGGGAGGCGGCGGACGGTGCGGCGGTGGCCATGGGCTGCTCCTCGGGCGTGCGTACGAACGGCTGCCGCCAGGATAGGCGGGTGGGCGGGGGAGCGGTTTCTGATCTCAGCCAGCGGTCCGGTGCCGGCCGGGTGCCGGTGTGGGCTGGGGGTCCGATCTCGGGCAGCGGTCCGGGCTCGGCCAGAGGGCCGGTTTCGGTCGGCGGTCCGGTTTGCTCGGGGCGTGGGAAAATCGAGGTGGGTGGTCCTCTGGTAGTGGAGGTGGATCATGGGTGAAGCGCGAGAGGTCATGGATCGGCTCACCGAGGCGCTGACGGCGCATCCGGACATCAAGGCGATCGGGGAGCTGTACGCGGAGGACGCGGTCGCGTACACGCCGGACGAGGGCGAGATTCACGGTCGGGACAACATCGTCGAGTACTGGCGGCAGATGACGGACGCGGTGCCGGATGCGACGTTCGAGACGCTGTACGCCTGTGAGGTCGACGACACGGCCATCGACGAAGGGGTCTTCAGCGGGCGGAACACCGGCCCGATTCTGCTGCCCTCCGGGGAGTACCTCCCCGCGACGCAGAAGGAGATCAGGATCCGCGGGGTGGACCTCGCGACCGTGCGGGACGGCCGGATCGTCAGTTACCGGCTCTACTTCGACCAGATGGAGTTCCTGGGGCAGCTGGGGCTGCTGCCCGAAGAGGCCGGGTGACGCGAAGACGCCGGGTGAGGCGGCCGGCGTTCAGTTTCCCCGCGGTGCCCACATGATCACCGCCATGCCCGCGAGGCAGACCAGCGCGCCCGTGACGTCCCATCGGTCGGGTCGGTAGCCGTCCGCGACGGCGCCCCACAGGATCGAACCGGCGACGAAGATCCCGCCGTACGCGGCGAGGATGCGGCCGAAGTGGGCGTCGGGCTGGAAGGTGGCGACGAAACCGTAGGCGCCGAGGGCCAGCACGCCGCCGGTCATCCACAGCCAGCCGCGGTGCTCCCGTACGCCCTGCCAGACCAGCCACGCACCGCCGATCTCGAAGAGGGCCGCGACGACGAAGAGGGCGGCCGAGCGCAGGACGAGCATGCCGGGCAGCCTGCCATATGGGTCCACGTCACCTGGCCATATGGGTCCAGTCACCTGTTGGAGGGCGCCTGTCGCCCACTCCGCGTGGGATACATCCGACGGTATGGCCACGCTGGAGTGAGGAGTGCCGGTATGCGGGTTGTTGCTGTGTGCGTCGCGGCCGCGCTGGCGGTTTGCGGGGTGGCGCCGGGGGCTTTCGCGGGCGCGGGGGCATTTCCCGGTGAACCCGAGGCCGATCTGGCCTATCACGGTGCCGTCTCCATGGCGGCGGGCCAGGTCGAGGTGCGGTTCACGCCGCGGAATCACGGGCCGTCGGCGGTGCCCGACGCGACGGTGCGGCTGCGCTGGTCGGCACCGCTGGCGAACCGACAGCTGCTGCCGGACGGGTGCGCACGGTCGGGCGTGAGGGTGGTGCTGTGCCGGGTCGGCGCGCTGGCCGCGGACGGGCTGGGCAACCAGATCGGCTTGCGGCTGCGCCTGAGGGGCGAGCCGTCCGAGGCCCTGCTGGAGATCGACACGGTGTGGAGCGGCGGTGTGGTGGACCGGAACCACCTGAACGACCGCCAGCGTGTCCTGGTCCTGGACACGGGCGACACGTACTACTTCTGACCGCGGGTGAGTGGGTGGGCGGCTGGAGGGATGATCGGCCTCTCTCCCCGTCCATCGGCCGCGTCGTACGATCTCCGCATGGTGCAGGTGGAGGGTGGGGCGGCGCGGGCGCGGTTGCTCGAGGAGCTGGGGACTGTTTCTCGGCGGTACATGGCCGCTTACGCTCTCTTCAATCAGGCCTTCGCCGATCATCTGGGGTTGCATCCGACCGATCTGCAGTGCCTGAATCTGCTGGCCCTCGAAGGGGGGCCCGTGACCACCGGGCGGGTCGCCGAGCTGACGGGGCTGACCACCGGGTCGGCCACGCGGCTGGTGGACCGGCTGGAGCGGGCCGGGTACGCGGTGCGGGAGCGGGACGTGGCGGACCGGCGGCGGGTGCTGGTGGCCACCGTGCCGGAGAGGCTCGCGGAGCTGACGCGGGTGTGGGACCGGCTGGGGGGCGGGTACAACGCGCTCTTCGACGACCTCGGTGATGCCCAACTCGCCCTGATCATCGAGCACATGAGGCGTACGACGCGGTTCAGCGCCGAGCAGGTCGAGCGGCTGCGCTCCGGCGACGTCTAGCCGGCCGGCCGGACGGACGGCCAGTCGGTCGGTCAGTCCGTGGTGTCGTAGTGCTCGCGGGCCTGGTGGACCTCGTCGATGTGGGTCTCCGCCCAGGCCTTCACCGCGGTCAGGAGTACGGCCAGGCTGTGGCCGAGCGGCGTGAGTTCGTAGTCGACGCGGACCGGGACGGACGGGGTGACCGTGCGGACGAGGATGCCGTCGCGTTCCAGTGCGCGCAGGGTCTGCGTGAGCATCTTGGGGCTGACGCCGGCGATCTTGCGGGTGAGGTCGCTGTAGCGCATCGGGCCGGTGGAGAGAGCCGAGACGACGAGGCTGACCCACTTGTCGCTGAGGCGGTCCAGCAGCTGGTTGGTGGGGCAGCCGCGGATGAACGCGTCGTACTCGACACGGGCCTGCTCGCGCCGCTGGGCCGCGGTCATGGTCGGCATGGCTCACCTCCGGGGTGCTTACGCACTTCCAGGTAACTACTTACGAATAGATAGTAACTCTTCCTAGGGTCGTTGGCAGTGAAAGGGGATCCCCGGCAAGGCCTGCAAGCGGGTGATCCCCACAAACGCCAATAAAACCAGGAGACTTGGCATGCGTGCTGTTGTGGTGAACGCGTTCGGTGGGCCCGAGGCCGTGGAGGTCGTGGAGACCGAGGTGCCCGAGCCCGCCGCGCGACAGATACGGATCAAGGTGGCGGCGGCCACGCTGAACCCGGTGGACGCGGGGGTGCGGCAGGGCGTCTTCGGAGGCGCGGGCAAGCAGATCGGGCTCGGGTGGGATGTCGCCGGGACGGTGGACGCCGTCGGGGTCGCGAGTGCGTGGAGCGTGGGGGATCAGGTGGTCGGGCTCGACTACGGCATGGTCGCGCCGCTGGGCGCGCACGCCGAGTACGTCGTCCTGGACACGGACGCGGTGGCCCGGGCGCCGAGGACGGTCGACGTCGTACACGCGGCGACGCTGCCGCTGAACGCGCTGACCGCCGTACAGGCCCTGGATCTCGCGGAGTTGACGGAGGGGCAGTCCCTGCTGGTGACCGGTGCGGCGGGTGCGGTCGGGGGGTTCGTCATCCAACTCGCCTCCCAGCGGGGGATTTCGGTGACCGGGCTCGCGCGGGAGGGGGACGAGGAGCTCGTACGGTCCCTGGGCGCCGCGGACTTCACGTCCGGTGCGGTCGATGCGGGGGCGTTCGATGTCGTGCTGGATGCGGCGGTGCTCGGGGAGGCGGCGCTGGAGTGGGTGCGGGACGGGGGCGTGTACGTCGGGGTCATTCCGCAGGCTCAGCCGGCGTCGGTGCGGGGGGTGCGGACCACCGCCGTCGAGGTGAGTGCGGATGGGGCGCGGCTCGGTGAGCTGGTCGGACTGGTCGAGGAGGGGGTGCTGACGTTGCGGGTGGCGGAGACGTTTCCGTTGGAGGAGGCGGTGAAGGCGCATGCGCGGCTCGCCGAGGGTGGGGTGCGGGGGAGGCTTGTTCTGGTGCCGGGCGTCTAGTGGGGTGGTGGGGGCTGTTGTGTGGCGGGTGCGGGTTGCCTGTGGCTTGTCGCGCAGTTCCCCGCGCCCCTGAAGGGGAAGGCGGCTGGGCCCGCCTTCCCTTCAGGGGCGGGCCTTGCGCGGCAGCAGGCCTACGAGCGGCAGGCACAGAGTGAGGGCGGCGGTGACCGTGATGAGGCTGACCGTCGTGGCGTGGGTCGTGTCGCCGGTTGTCCGGAAGTAGACCGTGGTCACCGCTGCCGCTCCGATCGCGTTGGCCAGTTGCTGTACGGCGTTGAGCGAGCCGCTCGCGCTGCCCGCCTCCGCCGGGGCGATGTCGCCGATCGTGATGTCGTAGACCGTGCCGAAGCAGGTGCCCATGCCGATGCCGAGGATCAGCAGGGGTGGGACGAGTGACCAGGTTCCGGTGTGGGTGCCGGAGTTGTGGATCAGCAGGGTCAGCCAGGCGCAGCCTGCGATGAGGGTCAGGAGGCCGGCGTGGATGAGGCGGCGGCCGTGGGTGTGGATCAGGCCGTGGCAGGCGATCGAGGCGATGACGATGCCGATGGTCAGGGGGATCAGGGCGAGCGCGGTGCCGGTGGGGGAGCGGCCGAGGCCCTGTTGCAGGAAGAGGGAGAGGACGTAGAGGAGGCCGGCGGTCGCGGCGAAGGCGACGATGCCGAGGGTCAGGCCCGCGGCGAAGCCGCGGTTGTGGAGCAGGGTCGGTTCGATGAGTGGGTGGGGGGCGGTGCGCTGGCGGTGGCAGAAGGCGGCGAAGAGGGCGAGGCCGATGGCCAGGAGGATCAGTGGCCGACTGGTCCAGCCTCTCGTCGAGCCGTCGATCAGCCCGCCCAGCAGGCCGAGCAGCGCGCCGGTGAGCAGCACGGCGCCGCGGACGTCGACGGACACGGTCCGGTCGCCTGAGTCGTGCGGCAGCAGGCGGGCGGCGGCGAACAGGGCGGCGCCGCCGAGCAGCAGGTTGATCAGGAACATGGGGCGCCAGCCGAGGCCCAGGACGTCGGCGTCGACGAGGAACCCGGCGAGGATCGGGCCGCCGACCGCGGACAGGCCCATCGCGGGCCCGAACAGGCTGAACGCCTTTCCGATCTGGTCGCGGGGCCAGGTGGCGCCGAGGATGCCGAAGCCCTGCGGGATGACGAGGGCCCCGAAGGCGCCCTGGGCGAGCCGGGCGACGACCAGCGTCGTCGGGTCGGGAGCGAGCCCGCAGGCCAGTGAGGCCACCACGAACCCGGCGAGCCCGAGCAGGAAGAGCCGGCGGCGGCCGTATCTGTCGCCGAGCCGTCCGCCGGGGACGAGCAGTACGCCGAGGGCGAGTGCGTAGGAGGCGCCGAGCCACTGGACGAGGCCGGGGCCGCCGCCGAGGTCCGCGGTGATCGTCGGGGCGGCGATGTTGGTGATCGTGGCGTCGAGGAGGTCGAGGACGTCCGCGGCGAGGATCACGGCGAGGATCGCCCAGCGGGTGCGGGCGGGGAGGGTCGGTTTCCCTCGCTCTTCATCTGTGTCGTGCAATATCTGCGTCACGCAGATGAATATGGGACCGGGAGGGTGAGTGGGTCAAGTGGAATAACGGGGCGGGGGTGGCCGTTCAGCGGTATAGTTGAACGGTCAACAACCTGGAGGGTGAGCGACCATGCAGTTCGGGATCTTCAGCGTCGGCGATGTCACGCCGGACCCCACCACGGGCCGGACGCCGACCGAACGCGAGCGCATCAAGGCCATGGTCGCCATCGCGCTGAAGGCCGAGGAGGTCGGGCTCGACGTCTTCGCGACCGGCGAGCACCACAACCCGCCGTTCGTGCCCTCGTCACCGACCACGATGCTCGGCTACGTCGCCGCGCAGACCGAGAGGCTCATCCTCTCGACCTCCACCACCCTCATCACCACGAACGACCCGGTGAAGATCGCCGAGGACTTCGCGATGCTCCAGCACCTGGCCGACGGCCGGGTGGACCTGATGATGGGCCGCGGCAACACCGGTCCCGTCTATCCGTGGTTCGGCAAGGACATCCGCGACGGGATCAGCCTCGCCATCGAGAACTACGCCCTGCTGCGCCGCCTGTGGCGCGAGGACGTCGTGAACTGGGAGGGGAAGTTCCGCACACCGCTCCAGGGCTTCACCTCCACACCCCGCCCCCTGGACGGCGTACCGCCCTTCGTCTGGCACGGCTCCATCCGCTCGCCCGAGATCGCCGAGCAGGCCGCCTACTACGGCGACGGGTTCTTCCACAACAACATCTTCTGGCCGGCCGACCACACCAAGCGGATGGTCGAGCTGTACCGGAGCCGGTACGCGCACTACGGCCACGGCACGCCCGAGCAGGCGATCGTGGGACTCGGCGGGCAGATCTTCATGCGGAAGAACTCCCAGGACGCGATCCGCGAGTTCCGGCCCTACTTCGACGTCGCGCCGGTCTACGGACACGGGCCGTCCCTGGAGGACTTCACCGACCAGACCCCGCTGACCGTGGGCTCCCCGGAGCAGGTCATCGAGAAGACGCTGAGCTTCCGCGAGTACGCCGGCGACTACCAGCGCCAGCTGTTCCTGGTGGACCACGCCGGGCTGCCGCTGAAGACCGTCCTGGAGCAGATCGACATGCTGGGCGAGGAGGTCGTTCCAGTGCTGCGCGAGGAGTTCGCGAAGGGCCGCGCGAAGGATGTCCCCGAGGCGCCGACCCACGCGTCGCTGCTCGCCGAAGTGAAGAAGGAGACCGCCGTATGAAGCTCGTCGTCGTCTCTGCGGGACTGAGCGTGCCGTCCTCCACGCGACTGCTGGCCGACCGGCTGGCGGCGGCCGTGAAGCAGCTCGCTCCGGCGGAGGTACAGGTCGTCGAGGTCCGTGACCTCGCCGTGGAGATCGCCCACCACCTCACCAGCGGGTTTCCCGGGCGCGCTCTCGCCGCCGCGCAGGACGCCGTGGCCGGGGCGGACGCACTGATCGTCGTCACGCCGGTGTTCTCGGCGTCGTACAGCGGACTCTTCAAGTCGTTCTTCGACGTCCTCGACAAGGACGCGCTGGTCGGGAAGCCGGTGCTGGTCGCGGCGACCGGAGGCAGCGCGCGGCACTCCCTGGTGCTGGACCACGCGCTGCGGCCGCTCTTCTCCTACCTGCGGGCCGTCGTCGTGCCGACCGGGGTGTACGCCGCCTCGGAGGACTGGGGCGCGGAAGGGCTGGACGGGCGGATCGAGCGGGCGGCGGGAGAGCTGGCGGCGCTGCTGCCCGAGGGCCGTCCGGAGGCCAAGCCGGCCACGTCGGTCACGGCGGTCACGTCGGCCAGGGCCAGGGACCGCTTCGAGGTGGTCCCGTTCGCCGAACAGCTGGCGGCACTGTCACCGACGGGCGCACCGGCGGCCTGAGGGCTGGGACGCTCGGTGGCTGGGACGCTCGGTGGCCCGGTGGCGGGGTCTCTTGGTGGCTCGGCCACTCGGCCACTCGGCCACTCGGCCACTCGGCCACTCGGCCACTCGGCCACTCGGCCACTCGGCCGCTCGGTGGTGAGAAGACCGTGGGCGTACGCCCTCCGGTTGCCTCTGTGACGGTGAGAGCCCGGTAAAAAGGCTGATCGTCGGGCCGCTCACCCGGCTGAACCGGCGACGGCCTTGGCAGTATGGAGGCGTGCCTCAGACCGTGCTGCTCGCCGAAGACGACCGCGCCATCCGTCACGCCCTGGAGCGCGCCCTGACCCTGGAGGGTTACCGGGTCACCGCGGTCGCCGACGGTGTCGAGGCGCTGGCCCAGGCCCACCGCACCCCGCCCGACGTGCTCGTGCTGGATGTGATGATGCCGGGCATCGACGGGCTCCAGGTCTGCCGGGTGCTGCGCGCCGAGGGCGACCGGACGCCGATCCTGATGCTGACGGCGCTCGTGGAGACCCAGGACCGGATCGCCGGCCTGGACGCGGGCGCCGACGACTACGTCCTCAAGCCCTTCGACGTCGAGGAGGTCTTCGCCCGGCTGCGCGCCCTGCTGCGCCGCACCGGCGGGGCGGGCGGGGTCGCCCCCGTCGAGGCGCCCAAGCAGCCGGTGCCCGAGCGGTACCTGGAGGCGGCCGGGCTGAAGATGGACCCGCAGGCGCGGCGGGCCTGGCGGGACGGGCGGGAGCTGGAGCTGACCCGTACCGAGTTCGAGCTGCTGGAACTGCTGGTGCGCAACAGCGGGATCGTCCTCGACCACTCCACGATCTACGACCGGATCTGGGGGTACGACTTCGGGCCGGGCTCCAAGAACCTCGCCGTCTACGTCGGCTATCTGCGCCGCAAGCTCGACGAGCCGGGGGCCCCGCAGCTGATCCACACGGTGCGGGGCGTGGGTTACGTGCTGCGGGAGGACTGAGTGGGCCGCCTCGCGCGGCTGCTGCGCAGACGCCGGCCCGGGCTGGTCTCGCTCGCGACCACCTTCGCGGTGTCCTTCGCGGCGGTCACGGCGGCCGTCACCGTCCTCGTCGGGATCCTGTCGTACGGGGCCGCCGCCCGTCTGGTCCGGGTGGACCAGCAGACCGTGTTCGACGAGGTCGTGCAGGACCTGCGGGACGAGGTGCGCGAGCACAGGATGACGCCGGAGGACTTCTCCTCGTCGGCGCCCGGACACGACCTGGTCCGCCCGGCCCGTACCGATGTGCAGGTGCTGGGGCCGGACGGCTCGGTCGTCGACCCCGGCAGCCCCGGGCTGCCCGTCATCGACGCCGACCGTCTCGTCGCGGCGGCCACGGAGGCGGGGCGGCTGGCCGAGCACAAGGACGTCGACGTCGGCAGCGACGTCTACCGGGTCGCGACCGTCTCCCTCGGCGACGGCCGGGGCGCGGTGCAGGTCGCGCAGGAGTTCAGCGACACCGAGGACCTGCTGCGGGCGCTCCAGCAACGCACCCTGATCCTGATGGCGGCCGTGGTGGTCGGGGCCGGGCTGTTCGGTTGGTGGCTGGCCCGGCGCATCACCCGCCGCCTGGTGATCCTCACCTCGGCCGCGGAGGATGTCGCCCGCACCCGCCGCCTCGGTATCCAGGTGCCGGTGACGGGGTACGACGAGGTGGGCCGCCTCGGTCGGGCCTTCGACCGCATGCTGGGCCGGCTGGCGCAGTCGGAGGAGGACCAGCGCCGCCTGGTCCAGGACGCGGGGCACGAGCTGCGGACGCCGCTGACCTCCCTGCGTACCAACATCTCGCTGCTGCGGCGGATCGACGAACTGCCGCCCGAGACCCGCGCCGAACTGGTCGCGGACCTGGGCCAGGAGGCCCGCGAACTGACCGACCTGGTGAACGAGTTGGTCGATCTCGCGGCCGGCCAGTCCGACACCGAGCCGCCGCAGCGGGTGGACCTCGCCGACATCGCGGAGGACGTGGCGGGGCTCGCGCGGCGCCGCACCGGGCGCGAGGTCGTGGTCCGGGTCAGCGGGGACACGACGACCGACGGCCGGCCGGGCATGCTGACGCGCGCGGTGTCGAACCTCGTGGAGAACGCGGCGAAGTTCGACCGCGCGGGCCGCGCCCCGATCGAGATCAGGGTGACCGGCCCCGCCCGCCCGGGCACCGTCCGGGTGGAGGTCCTGGACCGGGGCCCCGGAATCGTCGAAGCGGACCTGATCCGCATCTTCGACCGCTTCTACCGAGCCGCCGACGCCCGCTCCCTCCCCGGCTCGGGCCTGGGCCTGTCGATCGTCCGCGAGGTGGCCCTGGCCCACGGCGGAGCCCCGTTCGCGCTGCGGAGGGACGGCGGCGGCTCGGCGATCGGGTTCACGGTGGGCGGGGGCTGAGGTCCGGTCGCGGGCTTACCCGCCGTCTACGGTGAGCAGGTATCGCTCCGTCGAGGATGGGGAGGGCGTACATGCTGGATGCCGGGGAAGCCGCCGCGCTGGACCACATCGACGAAGCCGCCGTCGGGCGGATGCTCGCCGAGCTCGTTGCCATTCCCAGCGTTACCGGGAGTGCCGCCGAATCGGAGTTGCAGCATCACCTCGCCGGGCGGCTGGAGCGGCTCGGGCTCGATGTCGATCTGTGGGCCATGGATCTGGACGCGCTGCGCGCCCACCCGGACTTTCCCGGTGCGGAGGCGGCCCGGGACGAGGCGTGGGGGCTCGTCGGGCGGACCGGGGAGGGCGGGGACGGGCCGACGCTGATCCTTCAGGGGCATGTGGACGTCGTACCGCCCGGGGATCTCGGTGCCTGGGAGGGGGATCCCTTTGTGCCCAGGGTCGTCGGGGATGTCGTGCACGGGCGCGGGGCCTGTGACATGAAGGCCGGGCTGGTGGCGGAGCTGATCGCGTTGGAGGCGGTGCGGGCCAGCGGGGCGCGGCTGCGGGGGCGGGTCGCCGTGCACTTCGTCGTGGGGGAGGAGGACGGAGGGCTCGGCGCGTTCGGGACGTTGCGGCGGGGGCACGGCGGGGACGTCTGTGTCATCGCCGAACCGACCGGCGGCACCCTGGTCACCGCTAACGCCGGTGCGCTGACGTTCCGGCTCACCGTCAACGGGAAGTCCGCGCACGGCAGTTCACGCGACGAGGGGGTCAGCGCGATCGACGCCTATCTGCCGCTGCACCGGGCGCTGGGGCGGCTGGAGGCCGAGCGGAACCGGGAGCCGCATCCGCTGATGGCGGAGTATCCGATCCCGTACGCCCTGTCGGTGGGGACCCTGCGCTCCGGGGACTGGGCGAGCAGTGTGCCCGATCTGCTGGTCGCGGAGGGGCGGTTGGGGGTGCGGCTGGGGGAGGAGCCGGTGGCGGCGCGGGCCGCGTTCGAGCGGAGTGTGGCCGAAGTGTGCGCCGGGGACGCCTGGTTGGCCGACCATCCGGTCACCGTGACCTGGCCCGGTGGGCAGTTCGCGAGCGGCCGGCTGCCGGAGGGGCATCTGCTGCCCGGCGTGATCCGCGGCGCGCACGCGGACACCGGGGGCGGGCCGCTCAGGGAGCGCGGGGCGTCGTACGGGAGTGATCTGCGCTTGTACGCCGGGGCCGGGATTCCGACGCTGCAGTTCGGGCCCGGGGACATCCAGTTCGCCCACAGTGCGCGGGAGCGGGTGTCCGTGCGGGAGGTGGTGGCGGTGGCGCGGACGCTGGCGCTGACGGTGCTGCGGACGGCGGGGACGAAATGACGGGAACCGGCGGGGCCCGTTCGGCGATCTTCTTGAGTGGGCCGGGGGTCGGGTCGGCCCGGACCGGTGTCGATGCCGGCCGTACTCCAGCGCGACGGCGGGGGCAGCAGCCGCGTCTCGACCGGGGGAGCGGCGCTCACTTCCTGACCGCACGGTCCAGCTCACGCCGTACCGCCTGTTCGTCCTGGCCGAGGATCGTCTCCTCGAGACTGTCGTCGTCCTTGCGGGAGAAGAGTTCACCGCGGGCGACGTCCTCCTACGACAGGACCCGCCCGCACCACTCGCCCTGACCGGCGACCCCGATCGGGAGGACGGCGACACCGAGCCTGCCGGGGGCGGTCAGGTGCCGCCTGTTCTTGGGCCCGCGCGGTGAGAGGCCATGGCAGGCGCGCTCGATACGGTCGTGCCGAACGGAACGGTCAGGTGCCCCGGTGATGCTCACCCTTCCGCTGTGTCGTCTCCGAGAGGCGCGGTGTCCTCGGCCCGCGGGGCTTTGATGGTGACGGGCTGGTTGATGTCGAGGAAGGTGACGGTCAGTTCGAGCCGCCCGTCTTCGGTGTCGGTCAGCAGGTCGAGGTGCCTGGCCTGAAAGCGGAACTGCTTGGTGCGGCCGTCGCCGTCGGTCCACAGGTCCATGGCGAGCGGCTCGGAGACCTCCAGCCCGAAGATCTGGTCAAGGCGCTCGCCCCTCAGGCTGTCGACGTCGACCGTCCCCTTGTAGTGCGTGGCCCTGGTGCCGTCGACCGTCTCGGTCCCGATCACCCGCAGATCCTTCGAGCCGACCAGGAGCGTGGACTGCACGAGCAGGTTCTGCTCCAGCTGACGGGGAAGCACGCCGTAGGACTGGTTCTCCGTGTTGCCGCGGCCCCACACGGCCGGCGCGGCGCTCAGCCAGCTCTTGCCGTTCAGCTTCTCGGAACGAATCGCGCTGCCACCGACGTACATGACCCCGTCGACAAACCGGATCTCCAGACGACCGTCCCCGCCCCGGTCTTCCGTCTGGTTCATTTTCAGGCTCATTGCCGAGGGTTTCGTGGTCATGGAGGCCTCGGCCTTCAGCCGGCCCTTCCCCGCCACGGTTCCGCTGATCCGATAGTGGAGCGACGTGATGCTCTCGGAGTTCTTCGCCGCCTTCGCCACGGCCGCCGCGGGCGTCATTTCGGGCGGGTCTCCAGCGGCGGAATCGCTCTTGGCGCTCCCTCCGCAGGCAACCGATCCCCCGGCGATGAGCATGGCCGTGAACGCCGCGATCCTCACTCTGCCGGACACCGAAACAACGGTGGATATACCCACAATCCCCCCAGGACGGACGGCGTATTCGAGTCAAGATCGCGAGCCTAACCCGGGATGTGGCCTGTGGTCCGCGGGGCGGAAACCCAGGCGGAGATGAGCACCCGTACTCATGCCTCGGGGCGGGGGCTCGGGACACCGTTGGAACACACAGCGACAACGGACGAACCGAAGGGATCCGCGATGTCGAACGTCTCGCGGCCGGGCCGCCTTGTGCGGTTGCGGCGGCTGCTCGCGCTCGCCACGGACAACTGGGGCGGCCGGGGGTATCTGGCGGTCTTCGCCGCATCCGTGCCGGTGGCGTTCCTGTTTCCGGACAGTGCGTACGCGATGGGTCCGATGCTGCTCACGGAGCCTCTGTCGATGCTGGGCGCGGTCGTGCCCTTCGGGCCCGGTAGCGCCGAGGGCAGTGGCGGGCCGGCTGTCGTGGCCGCCTCGGTCGGCATGGGTGCCTGGCTGCTCGCGTGCGCTCTGGTGAACGCCGCCGTGGTCGGTGCGCTCGCCCACCACGTCCGGGATGTCCGTGCCGACGCCCGGCACGCGTGAATCCCTCCCCTCTCCCCTTCACCTCGAATGTCACCTCGAACGTCACCTCGAACGTCACCTCGAAGAGAAAGGCACCGACATGGCCCGCTCCGCACGCCCCCGATTCCCGAGGATCCGGGCCCTGTTGGCGCCCGCTGTGGACAACTGGCTCGCGCGGGGCTACCTCGCGGTGGTCGCGGCGTCGCTGGGGTTCTTCCTGTGGGCCGTGTACCTGTCGCCGGACCCCGGGTTCGCCGGGATCTGGCCGCTCATGACCACGGCTCCGCTCAGCATGATCGTCAATATGCCCCTGATGGCGCTGGCACCCGACGGGGACTCCCCGCTCGCCTGGCTGACCCCGTTGCTCTTCTCCGCGGGGACCGTCCTGTGCGGGCTGTTCAACGCCGCACTGCTCGGCCTGCTCGCCCGCAGGCTGACGGGACGGGAGCCGCACCCGGCGGCCTGACCGCCCCCGAGGGCGGCCCGACGGGCCTGTCGGGAGCGTGATCCGTGGATCCCTGGGGCGGTGCGGCGACGCACGCGCCCCGGCTCAGGGCCAGACCAGGCAGTACGGCTGATGCCCCGCCTCGTGGAGGCGGTGGCTGAAGTCCTGCCACTCGTGCAGCAGTTGGTACACGTTGAACGCGTCCCGCGGACCGCCACGGTCCGGGACCGTCGACCAGATGAACGCCGCCGCGCCCACCGCTTCCTCGCCGATGCCGCGCAGCGGGTCGACGACCGTCATGGGGAGCTTCACGACCGCGTAGTCGGGGTGCAGGACGACCAGTTCGAGGGGCGGGACCTTGTGCAGCGGGACGCCTTCTATGCCGGTGAGGACCATTGCCGCCATGGTCTCCGGCTTGATCTTGGTGAACATGCCGTTCATCCCGAGCTCGTCGCCGCCGAGTTCCTCGGGGCGCATCGAGATCGGGACGCGGGCCGCGGTCGCGCCGTCCGGCGCGCCGAAGTACTTGTACGTCACCCCCACCCGACCACCATTCCTGCTCCCCGCCCTCAGCTGCTCGATCCGACGTTCGATACGTCGGTCGTCCCGCTCCGACTCACTCGGTACCGCATGTCCTTGACGTGATTCTGCGGCTTCCTCCGCGTCGCGCCGGTGCCTTCCCCGCCGGGCACGTCGAGGACCCAGGTCATCAGTCCCCTCGCCCAGTCCGCCACCGCGATGCATATCTCCACCCGACTGCTTTTCTAGGAGGCGTGGCCCCCGCCGCGCAACCCGATCATCGTGTCAGTGACCTCCCCCGCGGCCGCCCGCCGAAACGTGCGTTGAAACACCTGTCCGCAGGATCTTCGCAGCACCCGAACACCAAGGGCCGCACGAGCTGTGTCTATCAGCTCTCAGTTTCGCAGATGCCGTCGGACCACAGACCGCTGTCGGTCAGGGCCGCTGGCCTACCCTGAGGAGGAAAGTCGGCAACCGGAGTCCGAGAAGTCGGAGAAGTCGCAGGTCATGAGCGAAACGCCCTATTCATATGATGCGCCTGCCTCACAGGCACTGTTCGACCGTGCGGCCACTGTCACACCAGGCGGCGTGAACTCCCCCGTGCGCGCCTTCCGCGCCGTGGGCGGAACGCCCCGGTTCATGGTGTCCGGTACCGGCCCGTATCTGACCGACGCCGACGGACGTGAGTACGTCGACCTCGTCTGCTCCTGGGGGCCCATGATCCTCGGGCACGCACACCCCGAGGTCATCGCCGCGGTCCAGGACGCCGTCTCGCGCGGTACGTCGTTCGGTACGCCCGGTGAAGGCGAGGTCGCGCTCGCCGAGGAGATGGTCGCCCGGATCGAGCCGCTGGAGCAGGTGCGGCTGGTGTCCAGCGGCACCGAGGCCACCATGTCGGCCATCCGGCTCGCCCGCGGGTTCACCCGGCGGACCAAGGTCATCAAGTTCGCCGGGTGTTACCACGGTCACGTCGACTCGCTCCTCGCAGCGGCCGGGTCCGGTGTCGCCACGTTCGCCCTTCCGGACACGCCCGGCGTCACCGGCGCCCAGGCCGGCGACACCATCGTCCTGCCGTACAACGACCTCGAGGCCGTACAGGAGGCCTTCCACCGGCACCCCGGCGAGATCGCCTGTGTGATCACGGAGGCCTCGCCCGGCAACATGGGCGTCGTACCGCCGCGGCCCGGCTTCAACCAGGGCCTCAAGGACGCGTGCTCGAAGAACGGCGCCCTCTACATCTCCGACGAGGTCATGACCGGCTTCCGCACGAGCCGCGCCGGCTGGTACGGGATCGACGGGGTCAAGCCCGACCTCATGACCTTCGGCAAGGTCATGGGCGGCGGCTTCCCGGCCGCGGCGTTCGGCGGTCGCGCCGACGTCATGGCGCACCTCGCGCCCGCCGGGCCCGTCTACCAGGCCGGCACCCTCTCCGGGAACCCGGTCGCCACCGCCGCGGGCCTCGCCCAGCTGCGGCTGCTCGACGACGCCGCGTACGACAAGGTCGACGCCGTGTCCGCGCGGATCCAGTCGCTCGTCACCGAGGCGCTCACCAAGGAAGGCGTCGCCCACCGGGTGCAGAACGCCTCCAACATGTTCTCCGTCTTCTTCACGGACCGTGAGGTGCGGGACTACGAGGACGCCAAGAAGCAGGAGTCCTTCCGCTTCACCGCCTTCTTCCACTCGCTGCTGGCCGACGGCGTCTATCTGCCGCCGTCCTCCTTCGAGTCCTGGTTCGTCTCCACGGCCCACGACGACCAGGCGGTCCAGCGCATCGCCGACGCCCTCCCGGCGGCGGCCCGAGCGGCAGCGGAGGCGACCGCGTGAGCACCTCGACCAACCCCGACATCACCGTCGTACACCTCATGCGGCACGGTGAGGTGGCCAACCCCGACGGGGTCCTCTACGGCCGTCTCGCCGGCTACCACCTGTCCGAGCTGGGGCGGCAGATGGCCGACCGGGTCGCCGAGCACCTGGCCCCCCGGGACGTCACGTACGTCTGCTCCTCCCCGCTGGAGCGGGCTCAGGAGACGGCCACGCCGATCGCCAAGGCGCACGGCCTCGACCTCGCGACCGACGGGCGGCTCATCGAGGCCGACAACGTCTTCCAGGGCAAGACCTTCGGCGTCGGTGACGGCGCCCTGAAGCGGCCCGAGAACTGGAAGCACCTCGTCAACCCGTTCAAGCCGTCGTGGGGTGAGGCCTACGTCGACCAGGTCGTCCGCATGATGGGGGCGCTGGGCGCCGCGAAGGACGCCGCGCGCGGGCATGAGGCGGTACTGGTCAGCCATCAGCTGCCGATCTGGATCGTGCGATCGTACGTCGAGAAGCGGCGGCTGTGGCACGACCCGCGGCGGCGGCAGTGCACGCTGGCTTCGCTGACGACGTTCACGTATCAGGGCGACAAGATCGTGTCCGTGGGGTACAGCGAGCCCGCGATCGATCTCGTCCCCGCGCATCTCCGTGCCGGTGCCAAGCCGGTGAAGGGCAAGGACAAGGCGTTCGGTGCATAGCCGACAGACCTGATGCTCAAGACGTGTTTGTGACATTTGTTGCGAAATCCGTGTGACCGAGGGGAACCTCCTCGTTCGTCGCGTCCTCTGAATGGGTGACCACTTCGCAGGACGTGACGAACGGGGATGCAATGCGCACTCTCACCCGTAGGGGAGCACTCGGACTCGGTGTGGGTGGTGCGGCCGCCCTCGGGCTCGCGGGCTGCGGCACCCTCACCCCGTCAGAGGGGTCGGGCGGTACCGGAGGTTCCACGACCGGCAACAAGCCGCGCGGCCAGACCCACCGCGCCCGCCCCCTCGGTGACGGCTCCACCTCGTACACGGGCAAGCAGCCCCACCAGCCGGCCAAGCCGGAACCGCTGGAGCCGGGCCAGAAGCCGCCGCAGTTCGTCGTCTTCTCCTGGGACGGCGCCGGCGAGGTCGGCAACGGACTCTTCCCGCGCTTCCTGGACCTCGCCAAGGAGCACGGCGTCCACATGACCTTCTTCCTCTCCGGGCTCTATCTGCTGCCCGAGTCGAAGAAGCGGCTCTACGACCCGCCCAACAACCCGGTCGGCGCCTCCGACATCGGCTATCTCACCGACGAGCACGTCAAGGCCACCCTGACCAACGTCCGGCGCGCCTGGCTCGAAGGGCACGAGATAGGCACCCACTTCAACGGCCACTTCTGCGCCGGTTCCGGCACCGTCGGCAACTGGACGCCCCAGCAGTGGCGCAGCGAGATCGACCAGGCCAAGGCCTTCGTGAAGGAGTGGCGGACCAACACCGGCTGGACCGACCTGCCGGCTCTCCCCTTCGACTACGACAAGGAACTCGTCGGCGGTCGTACGCCCTGCCTCCTCGGCCAGGACAACCTGCTGCCCACCGCCAAGGAGCTCGGCTGGCGCTACGACGCCTCCTCGCCCGGCGGCCGCCAGGTCTGGCCGGAGAAGAAGGACGGGCTGTGGGACCTGCCGCTCCAGGCGATCCCGTTCCCCGGGCGCAGCTTCGAGGTTCTCTCGATGGACTACAACATGCTCGCCAACCAGTCGATCAACTCCACCAACGCGCCCGCCCACAACTACCCGGCCTGGCGAGAACAGTCCGCCGGGGCCTACATAGCCGGCTTCCAGCGTGCCTACGAGACCAACCGCGCCCCGTTCTTCGTCGGCAACCACTTCGAGCAGTGGAACGGCGGCATCTACATGGACGCCGTCGAGGAAGCCCTGAAGCACATCGCGGCGGAGAAGGAGAAGGGCGAGGACGTACGGCTGGTCTCCTTCCGGCAGTTCGTCGACTGGATGGACGTGCAGAAGCCGGAGGTGCTGGCCCAGCTGCGGACGCTGGACGTCGGGCAGGAACCGGCCGGTGGCTGGAACGCGTTCATGAAGGACAGCTCGCAGAGCACCGCGGGGAGCTCCGCGAACGCCGCCTGAAATGCGGATTTCCGCCCGCAAGGGGGGTGCGCAAGATCCCCAGAACGGGCATGCGAAACTTTTCACATGAGTGCCCTGACCCGCACCGACCGTCGAGCCGTCCTGTTCACCGCCATGGCCGCCGCAGCCGCGCTGACCCTCACCGCGTGCAGTTCCGGCGGCAAGGTGGGCGGCAGCGGTGACACCAAGTTCATCACCGGAAACGACGGCGTCGACACGGTCGCCCAGGGCAAGCGGGACGCCGCCCCGGTGCTGTCCGGCAAGACCATCGACGGCGAGCAGCTCTCCACCGCCGACTACAAGGGCAAGGTCCTCGTCGTCAATGTGTGGGGCTCCTGGTGCACCCCCTGCCGGGCGGAGGCGAAGAACCTCCAGGCCGTCTCCGAGAAGCTCAAGAGCCAGGGCGTCCGGTTCGTCGGCATCAACACCCGGGACACCAACACCACCTCGGCGATCAACTTCGAGAAGGAGTTCGGGGTCACCTTCCCGAGCCTGTACGACCCGACGGGCAAGCAGATGCTCCGGTTCAAGAAGGGCACGCTCAACCCGCAGCTGATCCCCTCCACGCTCGTCATCGACCGGAGCGGCAAGATCGCGGCACGGGCGCTGATGGCGCTCAGCGAGGAAACGCTGACCGGGATGATCAAGCCCGTACTCGCGGAGAAGTGACGTGAGCGGAGTGACTGCGCTCGCCGCCCAGACGAACGGCACGGTGCTGCACGGCGCCCTGCTGCTCGCGCTGCCCATCGCGGTGCTGGGGGGTCTCGTCTCCTTCTTCTCGCCGTGCGTCCTGCCGCTCGTCCCCGGCTACCTGTCGTACGTCACCGGGGTCAGCGGTACCGACCTGGCGGACGCCCGACGCGGGCGGATGGTCGCCGGTGCGTCTCTCTTCGTGCTCGGCTTCACCGTGGTCTTCGTCTCCGGCGGGGCGCTGTTCGGCTACTGGGGCTCGAACCTCCAGGAGAACAAGGACGTCCTGACGAAGATCCTGGGCGTCCTCATGGTCCTTATGGGCCTCTTCTACATGGGCCTGATGCCCTGGCTCACCCAGCGGGAGTTCCGCTTCCACACCAAGCCGGCCACCGGGCTCGCGGGCGCCCCCCTCCTCGGCGCCCTCTTCGGCATCGGCTGGACGCCCTGCCTCGGCCCCACGCTCTCCTCCGTGACGATCCTCGCGGCCAACGAGGGCAGTGCGGGACGTGGCGCCATACTGACGGTCGCCTACTGCCTGGGTCTCGGCATTCCCTTCGTGCTCGCCGCAGTAGCCTTCCGCAAGGCGCTCGGCGCCTTCGCCTGGGTCAAGAAGCACTATGTCTGGGTGATGCGCATCGGCGGCACGATGATGATCCTGACCGGGGTGCTGCTGCTGACGGGCGCGTGGGACAGCCTCGTGCAGGAGATGCAAGTCTGGTCCAACGGCTTCACGGTGGGTGTCTGAACGATGAGCAAGACCACGACCGACGACGACCTGAGCGCCGCCGGCTCCCAGCTCTCCACCGCCCCCGTGGAGGACGCCGCCAACCTGCCCTCGCTGGGCGTCATCGGCTGGGTCCGTTGGTTCTGGCGGCAGCTGACCTCCATGCGGGTCGCGCTGCTGCTGCTCCTGCTGCTGTCGCTGGGCGCGATCCCCGGCTCGCTGATCCCGCAGACCGGCACCGACGAGACGAAGGTCGCCGACTTCCGTAACGCCAACCCCACCCTCGGGGACGTCTACGACAAGCTCGGTCTCTTCCACGTCTACAGCTCGATGTGGTTCTCCTCGATCTACATCCTGCTGTTCGTCTCCCTCATCGGCTGCATCGTGCCCCGCACCTGGCAGTTCGTGGGCCAGCTGCGCGGCCGCCCGCCGGGCGCCCCGAAGCGGCTGACCCGGCTGCCCGCCTACACGACCTGGCGCACCCGGGCCGAGCCCGAGCAGGTCCGCGAGGCCGCGCTCGCCCTGCTCAAGAAGCGCCGCTTCCGCGCCCACCTCGCCGGTGACAACGTGGCCGCCGAGAAGGGCTATCTGCGCGAGGTCGGCAACCTCGCCTTCCACATCGCGCTCATCGTGATGCTGATCGCCTTCGCCTGGGGCCAGCTGTTCAAGATGGAGGGCAACAAGCTGGTCGTCGAGGGCGGCGGGTTCTCCAACACCCTCACGCAGTACGACGACTTCAAGTCCGGCACCCTCTTCACCCAGGACGAGCTGGACCCGTTCAGCTTCACCCTCAACGACTTCCAGGGCAGCTACGAGAAGACCGGCCCCAACCGGGGCACCGCGCGCACTTTCCAGGCCGACCTCACTTACAGCGTGGGCGCCTACGGCAAGGGCAAGCGGACGGTCATCAAGGTCAACAAGCCCATGGAGGTCGGCGACTCCAAGGTCTACCTCACCGCCCACGGCTACGCCCCCGTGATCACGGTGCGCGACGGCAAGGGCAACGTCGTCTACCACGACTCCGTACCGCTGCTGCCGCTCGACAACAACATCACCTCCTCGGGTGTCATCAAGATCATGGACGGCTACCGCAACGCCAAGGGTGTGCGGGAGCAGCTCGGCTTCGAGGCCTTCTTCCTGCCGACGTACACGGCCGGCAGCGAGACGGCCTCCACCTTCCCCGCGCTGAACAACCCGGTGCTGAACCTGGCGGGCTACTACGGCGACCTCGGGGTCGACGCGGGCATCCCGCAGAGCGTCTACCAGCTCGACAAGTCCCATCTGAAGGAGTTCAAGGACTCCAAGGGCAAGCAGCAGCGGGAGAACCTCAAGCCGGGCGAGACCATGAAGCTCCCGAACGGCGCCGGTTCGATCACCTACGACTCCACGGCGGAGTGGGCCAACTTCCAGGTCACCCGCCAGCCCGCCAGCGACTGGGCACTGATCGGTTCGATCGTCGCGATCTTCGGCCTCGCCGGCTCCCTGTTCATCTCCCGCCGCCGGGTGTGGGTGCGGGCGGTCAGGGGCGCCGACGGTGTGACGGTCGTCGAGATGGCCGGCCTGGGCCGCAGCGAGTCCGCGAAGGTGCCGGAGGAACTGGGCGACCTCGCGGGGATTCTTTACGACCAGGCGCCGGGCGCACCCGACAGCGAGGACGACACGGGTGCCGACGGGACGCGGAGCGAGCCGAAGGCCGCCGATCCCGAGAGCGCCGCCAAGTCCCCGGTCGCCGACCCCGTCGCGGAGCCGAGCACCGAGAAACCCACCACCCCCAACCCCCAAGTCGTACCTGCCGAAGGGGCCGAGAAGTGACTCTCGCCGCCACAACCGAGTTGGCCGCCGCCACCAACGAAAACCTCGCGAACCTCAGCAACACGCTGATCTACTCCGCGATGGCCGTCTACACCCTGGCCTTCTTCGCCTACATCACCGAATGGATCTTCGGTAGCCGCAGCAAGATCGGCCGTACCGCCGCCGCGCTCACCGAGGGGGCGGACGGCAAGGCGAAGGCGCCGGCCGTGACGGTGAAGAAGGGCGGCTCCACCGCCGTACTGGAACGGCCGAAGGTCGTGGTGCGGGCCGCCGCCGGCCAGCGGGACGTGCCGGACGGGCCCGGGGCGCACGGCGGGGACGAGCAGGGGGACCTCTACGGACGTATCGCCGTGTCCCTCACCGTGCTCGCCTTTCTCATCGAGCTCGCCGGGGTCATCGCCCGCGCGGCCTCGGTGGAGCGGGCGCCGTGGGGCAACATGTACGAGTTCAACATCACCTTCTCCACGGTGGCCGTCGCTGTGTACCTCACGCTGCTCGCGCTGAGGAAGAACGTGCGCTGGCTCGGGCTGTTCCTGATCACGTCGGTCCTCCTCGATCTCGGCATCGCCGTCACTGTCTTGTACACCGCCAGCGACCAGTTGGTTCCCGCCCTCCACTCGTACTGGCTGTACATCCACGTCTCCACCGCGATCCTGTGCGGCGCGGTCTTCTACGTGGGCGCGGTCAGCACGATCCTGTACCTGTTCAAGGACTCGTACGAGAACAAGCTGGCGAACGGCGGCAAGCCCGGCAGCTTCGCCACGTCCTTCCTGGAGCGGCTGCCCGCCTCGGCGTCCCTCGACAAGTTCTCCTACCGCGTGAACGCGGCCGTCTTCCCGCTGTGGACGTTCACGATCATCGCGGGCGCGATCTGGGCGGGCGACGCGTGGGGCCGCTACTGGGGCTGGGACCCCAAGGAGACCTGGGCGTTCATCACCTGGGTCGCCTACGCCTGCTACCTGCACGCCCGCGCCACGGCCGGCTGGAAGGGCCGCAAGGCCGCGTACCTCGCGCTCCTGGCGTTCGGCTGCTGGCTGTTCAACTACTACGGCGTCAACATCTTCGTCTCCGGCAAGCACTCCTACGCGGGTGTGTAGGCGAAGCGCGTAACCGCCTTACGGTGAAGGCCGGTTCCCTGTGACCTGAGTCACGGGAACCGGCCTTCGTCGTGCGGACAGGTAGAGGGGCGTGGATACGAATCTGCGGAAACGGATTCGCGCGGGGGACCACGACGCCTTCGGCGACCTCTTCGACGCGTACGCACGCTCCGTCTACAACCATGCCTACCGGCTCACCGGGGAGTGGACGACCGCCGAGGACGTCGTCTCGCTGACCTTCCTCGACGCGTGGCGGCTGCGGGCGAGGATCGACGAGGAGGGCGGCTCGCTGCGGCCCTGGCTGTTGGGCATCGCCACCAACGTCACGCGCAACACCCGCCGCGCGGCCCGTCGTCATGCAGCCGCCGTCGCCCGGCTGCCGCGTGACGAGGCGGTCGGGGACTTCGCCGACGAGGTCGCCAGGCGCCTGGACGACTCCGCGCAACTGGCCGTCGTACGGACCGCGTTGGCGCGGTTGCGGCGGGCCGAGCGGGAGGTGCTGGCGCTGTGCGTGTGGTCGGGCCTCGACTACGCGGCCGCCGCCGAGGCGCTCGGGGTGCCGGTGGGGACCGTACGGTCGCGGCTCTCACGCGCGAGAACAAAACTCGCGAAACACATGGAACTCTCCCAAACGGTCGGACAGATGAGAGATGACCGCACCACCGCGGTCAGGCCCCTGAGGGAGGGAAACCGATGAACCAGCTTCCCGAGAAGGACCTTCCACCGGGCCGTCACCGACTGCTCAAGGAGCATCTGATGACCGAGATCCGGCAGGAAGCACGGGAGTCGCGGGAGAACGGGACCCGGGCGCGCAGGCCCTGGCTGCGACCGGCCCTCGTCGCCGGAGCCGTCGCGGCCGTCACCGCCGTGACCCTCACCCTCGCCGTGCCGTCCGGCTCCGACGGGGCAGGGCCGCCGGTGGCCGTGCCGTCGGCGACCGTCCCGCGGACCGCCGCGGCCCTGCTGGAGGACATCGCGCTCGCCGCCGAGCACGCAGACGTGCCGGGCGACATCCGGGACGACCAGTTCGTGTACATCAAGAGCAAGGTCGCCTGGACCTCCCACGACGGTGAGGGGTCCGCGAAGCTCGACCCGGTCCACCAGCGCGAGGTGTGGCTGTCGGTCGACGGCAAGGAGCAGGGCATGGTGCACGAACCGTTCGCCCGCTCCGAGAACCTGCTCCTGGAGAAGGACACCCCGGGCAACGCCCGCAACACCAACTACCGCCACCTCCAGACCCTGCCGACCGACCCCGACAAGATGTACGAGTGGCTGGTCAAGGCGAGCGGCGACGGCAGCGGCAGCAAGGACGAGGCCAACTTCGTCCTCGTCGGTGACCTCGCCCGCGAGTCCCTGATGCCGCCCGCCCAGACCGCCGCGCTCTACCGGGCCGCCGCGAGGATCTCCGGTGTCTTCGTGATCGACGACGCCGTGGACGCGGCCGGACGGCACGGGGTCGCGGTCGCGCGGATCGACGACGGGCAGCGCCGGGAGCTGATCTTCGACAAGCAGACCAAGGAGTTCCTCGGCGAGCGGGAGGTCGCGGTGGAGGACCTGCCGTGGGGCTTCAAGAAGGGGGAGGTGACCGCGCGCACGGCGGTCCTGGAGCGCACGGTCGTCGACGAGCGCGGCGAGCGCCCGTAACCGGCCATGTGCGGATCCCGCCGCGACGGGCTCGCGGGCCCTCCGCCTCACCCACGAGTTCCAGGGCGAGGCGGAGTCCGGGCCGCGCCGGCGGGGCCGCTTCGAGCGACTGATCCGGCGGTTGGAGAGCTAGTCCACCGTGATCGAGTCCAGCTTCTCCCGCAGGTACACGTGGGAGTCCACGGCCTCGTACGCCACCCGCCCCACCGGCGCCGGTACCGACTCCACCACCGTGCCCGGGGTGCACTCGCCGAAGTAGACGAGGGACATGAGCTCCTCGGCGGGTGCGTCCGCCGGCGGGGGCAGTACCCGGTGGCGTCCGGAGCGCCAGCGGTCGCCGGTCCAGCGGGCCATCAGGTCACCGATGTTGATGGTGAAGGCGTCCGGGTCGAAGGGGGCGTCCTCCCAGCCGCCCTCGTCCGTCCAGACCTGGAGCCCGCCCTTGCCCGCCTGCCGGTCGAGGATCGTCACCGTGCCGAAGTCGGTGTGCGGGCCGATGCGGAACTGACCGGGCTGGGGCTCGCCGATGACCTCGGTCCCGGGGTACCAGTTGATGTTGAAGCCGTACGTGGGGTGGTCCATGTGCCGGGAGAAGAAGTCGTGTTCGAGCCCGAGGGCCACACCGAGCAGGTCGAGGAGCTGGTTCTCCAGCTCACCCATCCGTGCCAGGTACTCCGCGCACAGGGTCCGGAGTTCCGGCACCTCCGCCGGCCACACGTTGGGCGCGTACCACTCCGCGTTGATCTCGGGATCCTCGAAGGGCTCGTGCGTCGCGAAGGTCAGCGACTCCTTCAGGTCCGGAGGGGTCTCCGTCCCCTCCGAGTAGCCGTTGGCCTCCGCACCCGGACCGAGCCAGCCACGCCCGCCGACCTTCGCGGTGTAGGGCTCCTTGACGTCGACGGGCATCCGGAAGAAGTTCCGCGCGGCCTCCCGGATGGCGGCGCGCAGCTCCGGGTCCACGCCGTGGCCGGTGACCAGCAGGAACCCGGCGGTCTGGAGGGCCTCGTCGACGGTACGGGCGATGGCGGCCCGGGTGTCCGTGTCGCCGTCCACCCAGGGCCTCAGGTCGATCGTGGGGATACGCGGCTGCTCAGTCACCAATGTCCTCATTCCACAGTGCCGGGTTGTTCTTGATGAAGTCGCGCATCATCGCGACGCACTCGGGGTCCTCCAGGAGGACGATCTCCACGCCGTGTTCGGCGAGCCAGTCGTGGCCGCCGTGGAAGGTGGCCGACTCGCCGATCACCACCCGGGAGATGCCGAACTGCCGGACCAGGCCGGAGCAGTACCAGCAGGGCGAGAGGGTCGTCACCATCGTCGTACCGCGATACGACCGCTGCCGCCCCGCCGCCCGGAACGCCGCCGTCTCCGCGTGCATGGAGGGGTCGTCGTCCTGGACGCGCCGGTTGTGGCCGCGGCCCAGCAGGACGCCGTCGGCTCCGTAGAGCGCGGCGCCGATCGGGATGCCGCCCTCGGCGAGACCGGCGCGGGCCTCCGCGACGGCGGTGGCGAGCTGGGTGTGCGGGTCCGTGGGGTCCATGCCTTCACTCTCCTGTGGGCGAAACACGAGGGCAACGTGCGGAAAGTACTCTCCCCGCATCCCACAGCCGGACGTTCTGTCAGCGGGACTGTCAGCGCCCTGGAGGTACCCCGTGTCCGCCCTCACCCTCCGCGAAGTCCTCACCCTCGACCCCGTCCGCGCCACCGAGCCCGAGCTACTGGCCGGGGAGGGCGCCCTGGACCGCCCGGTCCGCTGGGTGCACTCCAGTGAGGTCTACGAGGGCGCCAACTTCCTCGACGGCGGCGAACTGCTGCTGACCAACGGCTTCGGGCTGAGCGAGCCGGACGAGGAGGTCCGCCGCCGGTACGTCCGGGAGCTGGCCGCGCGCGGTGCGGCCGGGCTCGCGGTGGAGGTCGGCCGGTCCCTGCCCGCCATGCCGGCCGAGGTGGTCGACGAGGCCCGCCGCCTGGAGCTGCCGCTGCTGGCCATGCACCGCGTCGTGCCCTTCGTACGGATCACGGAGGCCGCCAATCGGGCGATCGTGGCACGGGGGCTGTCCGGGCGGTCGGTCGTACGGCCCTGGGGCGACGACCACACGGCGGCCCTGCTGGCCGACCTCGCCGACCGGGCGGCACTGAACCAGCCCGAGGTGGAGGCGCGGGCGGCGCTCGCGGGGTTCCATCCGGGGCCGGGGGCGCGACTGATCGGGGTGTCGGTGCACGGGGCTCGGGAGACGGGGGTGGTGGACCGGGCGGTACGCGTGCTGGGCGGGGCGAGTGTCCTGCGGGCGGCGTTTCCGGGGGACGTGCTGGCGCTGCTGGCGTTGCCCGGAACCCGGCCGGTGACCCTGTGCGAGGGGTCCAGGACGCGTTCCGCTCCGCCGCCGAACCCGGCCTGACCGTGGCCGTCGGGCATGCCGTCGCCGTCGGGAGCGGCTGGCTGCGGTGGAGCGACACGTTGCGGGCGGCCCGTACGACCCTGGAGCTGGCGCTGACCGTCCCGGCCGCGGAGCCGGGGGCGCCCGAGGGGCCGTTGGTGACGTCCTCTCGGGCGCTCGCGCTGGAACGGGAGCTGACGCGGGGCGGCGTCGATGCGAACCGGGATCGGCTGGCTCGGTTGGTGCAGCACGCGCTTGGGCCGCTGTTGGAGTGGGAGGCCGCCCACGCGAGTGATCTTGTGCGGACGTTGGAGGTGCATCTGCGGAACGGGTGCTCGCCCACTCGTACGGCTGCCCTTCTGCATATCGGGCGGCAGTCGCTCTACCAGCGCTTGGAGCGGATCGAGTCTCTGCTGGGGCTGGAGATCGGGGATCCGGATCTGTTGGGGGAGTTGTTGGCGGCGGCCTGTGCGCATCGGGTTGTTCGGGGGCGTTCCGGGGGGATGGGCGAGGTGCAAGGTAGTCGGTTGACTGCCGCGCCGTCGTGGATGGTCGCGCCCGCGCGGCGGCAGCCGCAAATTCAACACAGCCCCGCGCCCCTGAGGGGGTTGGCCTAGCGGAGAGTTGTGACGCTCGGGCCGTTGAAGGGGGCGTAGGTGGTCACCGTCTGTGGGGTGCGCAGCACCTCGTTCTCGGTGAACAGCTTTCGTGCCGCCTCGAAAGAGATCTCGTCCGAGACGACGGGGGCCACCTCGTCGTAGAACTTCCGCGACGGCTCCGGCAGTGGTGTTCCCGGTTCGCCCTCGTCCTCTCCCCAGACGTCCCACAGCAGGGTCTCGACCTTGTTGAGGGCGGCGAGGTCGAGGCGGATGCTGCCGGCCACGTATCGCTCGCCCCAGAACGGTCCCTCTTGTGGACCATGGAGGCCGAACGTCCTCTCGTCGGCGCCCTGTTCACGGATCGCCCGCCATGCCTCGCCCGCGACGAGGAAGCGGTCGCGGGGGACGTCCATCGGGTCGAAGCCCACCTTCCAGTGGCCGCTGACGAAGGGGTCGGCGAGCTGGGCGTCGGCGAGCAGCCAGCCGCGTTCGTCGTCCCAGTACTCGGTGACGACGTGGTCGCCGTGGAAGCTCGACCCCCAGTAGTCGGCGAAGCCGATCCGGACCCGGGCCGGGATGCCCGCGTGGCGCAGGAACGAGCAGTGCAGCAGGGTGAAGTCCCGGCAGGTGCCGACGAACCGGTCGCCGAGCTCGCGTCGCACGGACAGCGGGGCGGCGTTGCGCTCGACGAGGATGCTCAGGGTGTCGTCGATGTACCGGGACTCGGCGTCGTTGTGGAGGCGGTCGGTCGGGTGGGTGTGGCCGAAGAGGTCGCCCTCGACGCGGTGGATGAGCAAGTCCCGGGAGACGCGGGCCAGTTCGGCCGGGTCGTGCGGCAGATCGGCGTAGACGCCGGCGAGTGCGCCCGGGTCGGAGTACGGGCTCTGGGCGGCGTAGAAGGCGAGGGCTTCCTTGGTCTCGGGCATGGCTCGACGGTGTCAAAATTCGGCACAAAATGTCCAGAGGGCCCGTCGGGAAACTTCCGCAACAGGTCAAGTAGCCTGTGCCGACCACCGCCGCTTCAGCGGCAGTTGGGACCCTGGAGAAGGAAGAACGGTCATGGTCGCTGCCCCGGTTCTGGAGGAGCTGCGGGAGGTGGTCCAGCCGCAGGCCAAGCTGGCCAGCCGCAACGGTGAGCACTGGGCGGGGCGGCTGTACATGCGGCGCGTGTCGCTGCGGTTCACCCGGCAGCTGGTGCGGACGCGGGTCACACCGGACCAACTCACCTGGACCATGGTCGTGTTCGGGGTCGCCTCGGGCGCCGCGCTGATGATTCCGGGGCTCACCGGTGCCGTACTGGCCGTGGTGTGCATGCAGTTGTTCCTGCTCTTCGACTGCGTGGACGGGGAAGTCGCGCGCTGGAAGGGGCAGAACAGTGCGGGCGGGATCTATGTCGACCGGCTGGGTGCCTACTTGGCCGACGCGGCGCTGATGGCGGGAGCGGGGTATCGGGCGGCCGAGTCCGGGGTCGGGGGGTGGCTGTCCGTCGGTGTCGCCACCGCGTTGGGGGTCGTACTGCTGAAGGCGTCCACCGATCTGGTGGATGTGGCTCGGGCGCGGCGGGGGCTGGGTGTCGTCGACGACGAGGCGACACGGCCGCGGTCGGAGGGGGTGGCGACGGTACGGCGGCTTGCCGCCGCGTTCAAGATTCACCGGGTGACGAACGGGATCGAGGCGTCGCTGGTTCTGCTGGTTGCCGCGGTTGCGGATGAGGTCATCGGCGGTATCGAGCCGACTCGGTGGGTGCTGGGTGCGTTGGCTGTCATCACGTGGGTGATGGTGCCGGCGCACTTGTTGTCGATCTTGTCGTCGTCGCGGTTGCGCTGAGCGTCTGCCGCCATCGGTCGTCGGCTGACTGCTGCGCCGTCGTGGCTGGTCGCGTAGTTCCCCGCGCCCCTGAAGGGGCTGTAGGACCCGGCATCAACAGGAAAGGCCGGTCGGAAGCTCCGACCGGCCTTTCCCTTGTGCCCGTATTCCTAGTCCGTGCCCAGCTCCATCGCCGCCCGGTCCAGCAGTGCGTCCTCCTCGGACACCTCGCCGCGCGAGGCGATGACCTCGGCGCCGCCCTCCGGCAGCTCCGGCATCGTGCCGATCAGACCGGTCGCCGCGGCCTGGGAGGCGCCGATGGTGGGGCTGCCGGTGCCGATGAGGCCGAGGACCGCGTACTGCTCCAGCTTGGCGCGGGAGTCGGCGATGTCGAGGTTGCGCATGGTCAGCTGGCCGATGCGGTCGACGGGGCCGAAGGCCGAGTCCTCGGTGCGCTCCATGGAGAGCTTGTCGGGGTGGTAGCTGAAGGCCGGGCCCGTGGTGTCGAGGATCGAGTAGTCCTCGCCGCGGCGCAGGCGCAGGGTGACCTCGCCCGTGACCGCCGCGCCGACCCAGCGCTGGAGCGACTCGCGGATCATCAGCGCCTGCGGGTCCAGCCAGCGGCCCTCGTACATGAGCCGGCCGAGGCGACGGCCCTCGTTGTGGTACTGGGCGAGGGTGTCCTCGTTGTGGATCGCGTTGACGAGGCGCTCGTACGCGGCGTGCAGGAGGGCCATACCCGGCGCCTCGTAGATGCCGCGGCTCTTGGCCTCGATGATCCGGTTCTCGATCTGGTCGGACATGCCCAGGCCGTGGCGGCCGCCGATGGCGTTGGCCTCCAGGACCAGGTCCACGGCGGAGGCGAACTCCTTGCCGTTGATCGTGACCGGGCGGCCCTGCTCGAAGCCGATCGTCACGTCCTCGGTGGCGATCTCGACCGACGGGTCCCAGAACTTGACGCCCATGATCGGCTCGACGGTCTCGAGGCCGGTGTCCAGGTGTTCCAGGGTCTTGGCCTCGTGGGTGGCGCCCCAGATGTTGGCGTCGGTGGAGTAAGCCTTCTCCGTGGAGTCCCGGTACGGCAGCTGGTGCGCGACCAGCCACTCGGACATCTCCTTGCGGCCGCCGAGCTCGGTCACGAACGCCGCGTCCAGCCAGGGCTTGTAGATCCGCAGGTGCGGGTTGGCGAGCAGACCGTAGCGGTAGAACCGCTCGATGTCGTTGCCCTTGTACGTCGAGCCGTCGCCCCAGATCTGGACGTCGTCCTCGAGCATCGCCCGGACCAGCAGCGTGCCGGTGACGGCACGGCCGAGGGGGGTGGTGTTGAAGTACGCCCGACCGCCGGAGCGGATGTGGAACGCGCCGCAGGTGAGTGCGGCCAGGCCCTCCTCGACCAGCGCGGCGCGGCAGTCGACCAGGCGCGCGATCTCGGCGCCGTAGGTCTGGGCGCGGCCGGGCACCGAGGCGATGTCGGGCTCGTCGTACTGGCCGATGTCGGCGGTGTAGGTGCACGGGACGGCGCCCTTGTCACGCATCCACGCGACCGCGACGGAGGTGTCGAGGCCGCCCGAGAAGGCGATGCCGACGCGCTCGCCGGCGGGCAGGGAGGTGAGGACCTTGGACATAGGAAGATTATGCATCGGAACGCATGGTCATGCAAACCCCCGTGGTGAGTGGCGCCCGTCACCCTCCCGTGGGCGGTCGCTCTCCCCTTGGGGCGGTCACTCTCCCCGCCACCGACAGCCGGATCCGCTCCGGCGGGATCCGTCTGCGCGTCCCGCAGTTCCTTGCCGTTGGTCATCCCGTGGCGGTCGGCCGTCCAGGATCTAGCCGTTCACCCGCAGCAGCAGCTTGCCCGTGCTCGACCGCGTCCCCATCAGCCGGTGCGCCTCCGCCGCCTCGGCCAGGCCGAACTCGGCGGTGACGGGGAGCGTGACGGTCCCGTCGGCGACCTTCGCGAAGGCCCGCTCGGTGAGTGCCCGCAGCTTGTCAGGCGCGGTCTGGGCGAGGGTGAGGATGGAGAAGCCGCCGACGGTCACGCCGTACGGGAACAGCTCGGGCTGCCCGACGCTCCACGGCGCCGCGCCGCTCGCGTTGCCGAAGGAGACGAGGCGCCCGAAGGGGGCGAGGGCGGCGAGTGAGGCGCGGAAGGTGTCGCCGCCGACGGGGTCGAGGGCGAGGTCGACGCCGCGGCCGTGGGTGGACTCCCGTACGGCCTTCTCGAAGTCGCCGACGAAGACCTCGTCGTAGGAGCCGTGCTCCTTCGCGAACGCGGCCTTCCCCGCGCTCGACACGACCCCCAGGACAGTGGCCCCGGCCGCCTTCGCCAGCCGGCCGGCGACCGTCCCGATGCCCCCGGCGGCACCCTGCACGAGGACCGTCTCGCCGGGCTGGAGCCGGCCCACGGAATGGATGAGCGCGTACGACGTCGGCAGCACGGTCGGCAGGGACGCGGCGGTGCGCAGGCCGACGCCGGACGGCACCGCGAAGACGGTGGCCGCGTCCGCGACGACGACCTCGGCGTAGGCGCCGCCGGCGGTCAGCGCGGCGACCTCCTGCCCGACGGCCGGCCCGGTGACGCCCGCGCCGAGGGCCCGCACGCGCCCGGAGACCTCGAGCCCCGGCCGGAAGGGAAGCGACGGCACCCGGTACCCGGTCTCCCTCGCCTTCAGGTCGGCGAAGTTGATCCCGGCGTACGCCACGTCGACGCTCACCTGCCCGGGGCCGGGCTCGGGGGCGTCCACCTCGACGACCTCGAGGACCTCGGGACCGCCGTGTTCCTGGATCTCGACCGCGCGCATGCCACACCTCGTCCGGGGAGTGTTCAATGAAAAGCGAACACTCGCGAGTGTATGGTTTTCATCGAACACTCTGCAAGCGGCCACTCGGCAAGCGGCGCACGGAAGGACCACTCACCATGGCCACCACCAGTCATCGCGCCGCCCCCGAGCACACCCACCCCGACGACGTGCCCGTCCTGACGGCGCTCGCGGCGCTCGCCGACCCCGTACGCGTGCAACTGGTACGGGAGTTGGCCGCCTCCGCCGACTGGTCGCGCAGCTGCGGCACCTTCGACGTGCCCGTCGGCAAGGCGGCCAAGAGCCATCACTTCGCGGTGCTGCGCGCGGCCGGGCTCGTGGAGCAGCGCGACGAGGGGCCCAAGCGGGTCAACCGGCTGCGGCGGGAGGAGTTCGACGCCCGGTTCCCGGGGCTGCTGGCGCTGGTTCTGCGCGAGGACGTCGTCTCCTGACCTGTTCTGAACCATTTGGCCCGCTCCGGCGTCACAGTGGCATGACGAACCTCAGGTGGATCGCGGCGGCCGTCGCCACTGCCGGTGTGGTGGTGGGGGCAGCCCTGTACATCGACGCGCTGGAGACCGGGCACACCGACGGCGGCCTGCTGGACGCACCCCGGGAAAGCGCCTCGGTCAGGAAGGCGAGCGCTCCGGCCGAGGACCGGTGTGTCGGCACGGTCCCGGCGCCCCCGGAAGCCGACCCCGAGGTGACCCCGCTGGACCGCACCCTCGCCCGCATCGACAAGCTGGCCGCGGGCGAGCACTCCGCCGTCTACACGGGCATGGGCGTCGACGAGGACAAGAACGCCGCCGACATCTGGCGCATCCCCTCCGACGCCTTCGACACGGCCGTCTGCGACGCCGCCGAGAAGGGCGTGAAGCTACGGCTGCACTCCGCCGACGCCGACCGCAGGACCCTCGACGCCCTCGCCGATCGGATCAGCGAGGACATGAACCGCTGGGACGGCACCTTCCAGCTGCGTGAAGTCGGCGTCGACGAGCGGGGGTTCGTGCATGTGGGCGTCGACGACCCGAAGAAGGCCGAACCCCTCGTGGAGAAGGAGTTCGGCCCCCGGTACATCAAGGTGGAGCACGTCGGGCAGATTCACGCCGACGCAGGCTGATCCGCCCGCCGCAGCACCGCGTACAGCCCCGCGCTCACCGCGAACCCGACCAGACAGGTGATGTCACCGAACGACGGCCACTGCTCGGGCACCCACCCGACGTATTTCTCCTGGTTGGAGAAGAGCGGCACGGACACCACGATGCCGGTCAGCAGGGCGGCGATGCCGGGCCAGTTGGCGAAGGTGCGGTCGGCGATCCTCGCAGCCAGCACCTCGTCCGGCGTCCGCGCCTGCCGCCACCGCTCGACCAGCACCACTCCGAGCCACGGCCCCACCCAGTACGCGATCACCAGGAGGAACGCCTCGTAGGCGTGCCCCGCGTCCGCCAGCGACGCCCACGCCGCCGCCGTACCTGCGAGACCGCACAGCACGACGATGGCGCCGCGGCCGAGCCACGGCGGGAGCCTCAGGCCCAGCGAAGTGATCGACATGGCCGAGGAGTAGACGTTCAGGGCGTTCGCGGAGACCGCGCCCAGGATGATCGCCAGCAGCACCAAGTGGCTGAGCCAGCCGGGGAGATGGCCGG
The DNA here is from genome assembly GCF_053592055.1 of Streptomyces sp. NPDC002817. Taxonomy (NCBI): domain Bacteria; kingdom Bacillati; phylum Actinomycetota; class Actinomycetes; order Kitasatosporales; family Streptomycetaceae; genus Streptomyces; species Streptomyces sp. NPDC002817. The sequence continues at coordinate 18,721 of NZ_JBSFUY010000034.1, read as the reverse complement.
TGAAGGCGGCCGTGGGGGTGGCGCCCTCGGGGGCGACGACCGTCGCCGAGGCCGCGCCGATCACCGACACGATCGCGATCGACACGAAGAGACCGACCGCCGGGTACAGGACCGTCTTGAAGCGGTTCGCCGTGCGCGGGAGGTAACGGGAGTAGTCCGAGGCGCCCGGGTTCCAGCCCGCCGCGTAACCCCAGGCCGTGCTGAACGCCAGCAGGAAGCCGCCGATGCCGCCGCCCGCGCCGGAGCCGCCCAGGTCGGCCTCCCTGAAGGTCCACACCCCGGCCAGCAGGAAGACCACCGCCAGGGCCGGGAAGGCGTACTTCTCGAAGGCGTGGACGAAGTTGTGGCCGATGAAACCGATCACGATCTCGGCGGCGACCACGATCAACAGGGAGGGGAGCGGCCGCAGGTCCGTCAGCGTGTTGAGGGCGAAGGCCGCGCTCACACTGTTCACGGCGAACCAACCGACGCCCGCGACAAGGGCGTTGACCCCCGACGGCAGCAGATTCCCCCGATAGCCGAAGGAGAAGCGGCCGATCGCCATCTGCGGAACACCGAACCGCGGACCGTCCAGCGACAGGATCCCCTGGGTCAGCGCGCCCAGCGCCGTGCCCAGAAGAAGGGCCGCGGTCGCCTGCCAGAAGCTCAGGCCGAAGAAGAGGACCGAGATCACGCCGATGTAGACGGTCGCGAACTCGATGTTCGGAGAGGCCCACGTCCACAGCAGCTGGAGCGGGCCGCCGTGGCGCTCGGAGTCCGGGATCGGTTCCGAGCCGGCCGTCTCGACGGCGATGACCTTGTCACCGTATGCGGGGGCGATGGCCGTGGCGGAGCCGGCCGGAGCAGTCGTCATACGAGCCAAGTGTCCGGTTCCCGGCGGTCGCGGCCCAGAGGCGCACTGTCCGCTTCGGGAGCCTCACCGGCGTACAACCTGCACGCATCGGCGGGACCGATGGGGGCATCGGCAGGACGCCCCACTGGCGCGTGGACCAGCACCGATGCCCGCTCGTAGCGTCAAGGACATGACCTCAGAGAGCAAGGGCACAGAGACCAAGGGCATCGCCCAGCTGACGACCGCGATGGTGCTCTCCGGCACCCTCGGCGTCTTCGTCGTCGAGTCGGGCGCCTCGCCCTTCAACGTCGTCTTCTTCCGCGTCCTGTTCGGCGCCCTCGCGCTCGGCGGCTATGTCCTGGCCCGCGGCTGGCTCCACGACCACGGCTTCACCCCGCGCACCCTCGGACTCGCCGTCCTGGGAGGGGTGTTCATCGTCTTCAACTGGGTGTTCCTCTTCCAGTCCTACGAGAACACGTCGATCTCCGTCGCGACGGTGGTCTACCACACCCAGCCGTTCTACGTCGTGCTGCTGGGCGCCCTGCTCTTCCGCGAGCGGCTGACGGCCGCCAAGGTCGGCTGGATCGCCCTGGCCTTCGCTGGCCTGACCCTCGTATCGGGCGTGACGCCAGGGGACTTCACCAGCGGCGGTACCTATCTCCTCGGCGTCGGACAGGCGTTGCTCGCCGCCCTCCTCTACGGGCTGTCCACCCTGGTCACCAAGCGCATCACCGGGGTACGCCCCCATCTCATCGCCCTCGTCCAAGTCCTCGTCGGCATCCCGCTGTTGCTCCCCTTCGCCGACTTCGGCGCGATGGCCGGCACGGGCGCGGACTGGGGCTGGCTGGTCGGGCTCGGGTTCATCCACACGGGCGTCATGTACGTCCTGATGTACGCCGCCTACGCCCAGCTGCCGGTCTCGAAGATCGCCGTACTCGCCTTCGTCTACCCGGCCGTCGCGATGGTCATGGACTGGGCGGTGTACGGCCACCACATCGGTCTCGTGCAGGCGCTGGGCGTCCCGCTGATCGTGCTGGCGAGCCTCAAGGTGACGCTGGCCCGGAACCCCCGGGTCGTCACGTCCCGTCGTACGACGTCTGCTCCCGCACCAGCCGCACCGCAGCCTCGATGAACAGCGTCAGATGGCGTGGCAGGCGCTTCCCCGCCCGCCACGCCACCTGCGTGTACAGCTGGAACGGCGGCTCCCACGGCAGCTCGACCAACGCCCCGGACGCCAGCTCCGCGCCCACCGTCACCCGGGGCAGCAGCGCGACGCCGAGACCGCCCGCCACACCCCGTTTGGTCGCCTCGATCGTGCCGAACTCCATGAAGGGCGGCGGGGATCCGGTGCGGTGGACGAGCTCGGACTCGAAGAGGTCGCGGTAGGGGCAGCCGGGTTCGGTGCCGACGAGCTGGACCTCGGTCAGGTCCTCCGTCTTGAGCGCGGCGGTCCTCCTGGCGAGGGGATGGCCGGGCGCGGCGACCAGGACCAGCGGCTCCGGCGCGAGCACCCTGCTCTCCAGCCCCGCGTGCTCGGTCTCCGGCTCCATCAGGAAGCCCACGTCGTACGTGCCCTGACGCAGCGCCTGCCGGGTCTCGTCGCCCAGCGTCGTGCGCAGGGAGAGCCGGACCTTCGGATGCCGGTGGTGGAAGAGCTCCAGCAGCGGCGGCAGACGGTAGGAGGTCAGCGACTCCATCGTGCCGACGGCGAGCGTGCCCGAGGGTTCCTCCGCGTCGACGACCGCCGCGCGGGCCTCCTCGCTCAGCTCGATGATCTGCCGGGCGTACGGCAGCAGCCGCTCACCGGCCTCCGTCAGCCGGATGCGACTGCCGAGCCGGTCGAAGAGCGGGGTGCCGAGGGAGTCCTCCAGGGCGCGGATCTGGTTGGTCACGCTGGACTGCGCGTAGCTCAGCTCGGCCGCGGCCCGGGTGAAGCTCAGGACGGTCGCGACCTTCTCGAAGGTGACGAGCAGCCGCAGCTCCATCAGCTGTCCTTGGAGCCGTCCTCGCCGCGCTCCTTCTTCTCCTCGTTGAGGGACTTCAGGAAGTCGGGGTTGTCGTCGGGGGCGACCCACTGGCCGCGCCCGCCCCGCTCTCGCACACCGGACCAGCCCTCGGCCGCCGGGCTGCGCTTCTTGCCCGCGATCAGCCACGAGATCGAGCCGACGAGCGGGAACAGCAGCACGAGGATGGCCCACAGCGGCTTGGGCATGTGGCGGACGTCCTCCTCCTTCGTGCTGATGCAGTCGATGAACGTGTACACGCTCAGCGCCAGTGGGACGAGGAACATCAGCACCCGGAGCATGGGTCCTCTCCAGCGAAACGGTCGACGGGCCGGGGGCACGGCCCCCGGGTTCAGGCCCAGGGTAGCCGCTCGGGGATACTTGACCCCATGGCTTACGACGATCTTCGCTCGCTGCTCAGGGCCCTGGAGCGCGAGGGCGACCTCAAGCGCATCAAGGCCGAGGTGGATCCGTACTTGGAGGTCGGGGAGATCGTCGACCGGGTGCAGAAGTCCGGGGGTCCGGCGCTGCTCTTCGAGAACGTGAAGGGCTCCGCGATGCCCCTCGCGATGAACGTCTTCGGGACCGACCGCCGGCTGCTGAAGGCGCTGGGCCTGAAGTCGTACGCCGAGATCTCGGAGAAGATCGGCGGCCTGCTGCGGCCCGAGCTGCCGCACGGCTTCGTGGGGGTGCGCGAGGCGTTCGGGAAGCTCGGCGCGATGACGCACGTACCGCCGAAGAAGGTGAAGTCCGGGGACGCGCCGGTGCAGGAGGTCGTCCTCACCGGCGACGACGTCGACCTCGACCAGCTCCCCGCCCTCTTCACCTGGCCGCAGGACGGCGGCTCCTTCTTCAACCTCGGCCTGACCCACACCAAGGACCCCGAGTCCGGGATCCGCAATCTCGGTCTGTACCGGCTCCAGCGCCACGACAAGCGCACGATCGGCATGCACTGGCAGATCCACAAGGACAGCCGCAACCACTACCAGGTCGCGGCGCGGCGTGGCGAGCGCCTTCCGGTCGCGATCGCCTTCGGCTGCCCGCCGGCCGTGTCGTACGCCTCCACCGCGCCGCTCCCCGGCGACATCGACGAGTACCTCTTCGCCGGCTTCCTCGCGGGCAAGCGGATCGAGATGGTCGACTGCAAGACGGTGCCGCTCCAGGTGCCGGCGCAGGCGGAGGTCGTGATCGAGGGCTGGCTGGAGCCCGGCGAGATGCTGCCCGAGGGCCCGTTCGGCGACCACACGGGGTTCTACACCCCGCAGGAGCCGTTCCCGGCGCTGAAGATCGACTGCGTGACGATGCGGAAGCGGCCGCTGCTCCAGTCGATCGTGGTGGGCAGGCCCCCGACGGAGGACGGTCCGCTGGGCAAGGCGACGGAGCGCTTCTTCCTCCCCCTGCTGAAGATCATCGTCCCGGACATCGTGGACTACCACCTGCCCGAGGCGGGCGGCTTCCACAACTGCGCGATCGTCTCGATCGACAAGAAGTACCCCAAACACGCCCAGAAGGTGATGCACGCGATCTGGGGTGCCCACATGATGTCCCTCACCAAGCTGATCGTGGTGGTCGACTCCGACTGCGACGTCCACGACCTCCACGAGGTCGCGTGGCGCGCGCTCGGCAACACGGACTACGCGCGCGACCTCTCGGTCGTCGAGGGTCCCGTCGACCATCTCGACCACGCCTCCTACCAGCAGTTCTGGGGCGGCAAGGCGGGGATCGACGCGACGAAGAAGTGGCCCGAGGAGGGCTACACCCGGGACGGAGGCTGGCCCGACATGGTGTTGTCCGACCCGGAGACGGCGGCGACGGTCGACCGACGCTGGAAGGAATACGGACTGTGAGTTCAGCTTCCGCCGCGATCCCGCAGCCGGGACGCACCAAGGCGTTCCTGCGCCTGGTGATGATCGAGCACTCGGTGTTCGCGCTCCCCTTCGCGTACATCGCCGCGCTCACCGCGATGTTCCAGATGGACAAGAACATCCACTGGGGCCGGCTGCTCCTGGTGACGATCTGCATGGTCGGCCTGCGCACCTTCGCGATGGCCGTGAACCGGATCATCGACCGCGAGATCGACGCGCGGAACCCCCGGACGGCCCATCGTGAGCTGGTGACCGGCGCGATGTCGGTGCGCCACGCCTGGACGGGCGCGCTGGTCGCGGTCGTGGTCTTCCTGGGCTCGGCGGCCCTGCTGAACCCGCTCTGCCTGGCCCTGGCCCCCGTCGCGGTGATCCCGATGGTGGTCTACCCCTACGGCAAACGGTTCACGAACTTCCCGCAGGCCATCCTGGGCCTCGCCCAGGCCATGGGCCCGGTCGGCGGCTGGCTGGCCATCACCGGCGAGTGGTCCTGGGACGCGGTGATCCTCGGCCTCGCGGTCGGCATCTGGATCGGCGGCTTCGACCTGATCTACGCCTGCCAGGACGTGGAGACCGACCGCGAGGTCGGTGTCATGTCGGTCCCGGCCCGCTTCGGCATCCCGGCGGCGATCTGGGGCGCCCGGGTGTGCCACGCGCTGACGACGGCGCTGCTGCTCTGGTACGCGGTGGCCACGGACGCGGGCGGGTTCTTCTGGGTCGGCCTGATGATCGTCGCGGCCGCGTTCGTGTACGAGCACAACATCGTGCGCCCGAACGATCTGTCCCGGCTGAACAGGGCGTTCTTCAGCGTCAACGGGTTCATCGGGATCGCCCTGTTCGTGTGCGCGCTGCTGGATCTTCTGGTTCGGGGACTGACGGTCTGAGTACGGCCCGGACCGTGGACCGTCTGCACACCGGGCGCGCCCGCCGCGAGGAGGCTCTGCCCGGATTCCGGGCGGAGATCGCCGAGGGCTGCATCGTGGCGAGCCCGGTCACGCCGTTCCACGGGGAGTCGACGGCCAGTTCGGTGCCGTAGGCCCGCCCTCAGAGCTGAGCGACACCACTCCCGACCCGGCGCCGGAACACGAACGCCGCCGCCACCCCCGCGACCAGACCCAGCAGATGCCCCTGCCAGCTGACCCCCGTCTGGGTCGGTGCGAGGCCCGTCAATATCGAGCTGCCCCAGACGGCACCGACCAGCAGGCCGGCCAGGACGCCGAGCAGCCGTCGCTCCACGAAACCGCTGACCAGCAGGAAGCCGAAGAGGCCGAAGATCAGGCCCGAGGCACCGGCGGTGTTGGTGTGGGCCGGGGCTATGAGCCAGACGCCCAGCCCGTCGGCCACGATGACCAGCGCGCAGACCGCGAGGAAGCGGCGGATGCCGCCGAGGGCCGCGAGGAAGCCCATGACCAGCAGCGGGACGGTGTTCGCGGCCACGTGGGCCCAGCCGAAGTGGATGAACGAGGCCGGGACCACGTCGATCAGTTCCGAGGGCTCGCGCGGCACGATGCCGAAGTCGTCCAGCGCGTGGCCGCTCACCACGTCCACCACTTCCAGCAGCCACAGCAGGGCGACCCAGCCCAGCATCAGCTTGGCCGCGGTCCGCGCACGGTCGCCCCGCGACTGCTCCAGCCCGGTACCGGACATGGCAACCCCCATTCCCCTCCGGAGAACGCCCGGACCCCCTTGACCGGTTCCCACCCTGCGACGCCGGATAGGCTCGGGGGCGTGAACCCAGTCAAGCCAGGAGAGACACGGCGTACGCCTTGGATCGTAGGGGTGTCCGGCGCTTCCGGCACCCCGTATGCCGCGTCCGTACTGCGCGCGCTCCTCGATGCCGGCGAGAGCGTCGACCTGGTCGTCAGCCGGGCCTCGCGGCTCACGCTGCTGGACGAGACGGGGATCTCCTTCAGGGACGCGCACTGGCAGGACGACCTGCGGGAATGGCTGGCCAGGGGGGCCGACGGCAAGCCGGGCAGCTTTGACATCGGCGCCGGCATCGAGCGGGTGCGGTACTGGGCCGCCGGGGACCTGGCCGCGGGGCCGTCCTCGGGGTCGTATCCCGTCAAGGGGATGCTGATCGTGCCCGCCTCGACCGCCTGTGTCGCCGGTGTCGCCCTCGGGCTCTCCAAGGACCTGCTGCAGCGTGCGGCGAGCGTGACCCTCAAGGAGGGGCGCAAGCTGGTGGTAGCCGTTCGGGAGACCCCGCTGAACGGTCAGACGCTCCGGCACCTGGTGACCCTGGACGACGCGGGCGCCACCGTGGTGCCCGCCTCGCCCGCCTTCTACTCGGGGGCGACGCACATCCAGGACCTGGTGGACTTCGTCGCCGGACGGGTCCTCGACGCGGCGGGCGTCGAGCACCGGCTCTACCGCCGCTGGAAGGGCGAACTCGGCGGCGGAACCCACACGACGTGAACGCCGTCTGAGCAAGTCGCAGCAGGTCAGCAGTACCTCTCATCACTTCGGGAACTTTTCAGCGGAAGGCTTCGATCGCATGGACGCGGTGGACAGGCAGCTCATCCAGGCCCTGAGGGAGAACGGCCGGGCCTCCTACGCGGAGCTGGGGCGCCTCGTCGGTCTGTCGGGACCCAGCGTCACCGACCGCATCAACCGGCTGGAGGCGGCCGGCGTCATCACCGGTTACCGCGCCACCGTCGACTCCGCGTCGCTCGGCCTCGGCGTCACCGCTCTGATCGGCATCTCCCTCTCCGACGCCGTCGACCACGAGGACGTGGCCCGCCGGCTCAAGGACCTCGGCGAGATCGAGGACTGCTGGTTCATCGCCGGCGACGACTCGTACATGCTCAAGGTGCGGGCCGCCGATGTCGACGGCCTGGAGAAGACCATCCGGCGGCTCAGCGGCACGCAGGGTGTCTCGCGGACCCGTACCACCATCGTGCTCTCCACGAAGTGGGAGAACCGGGTCGGAGAGCTTCCCGAAGAGGCGTAGACGTACGGTTGGACAGGTCGTCGTAGAAAGGTTGTGGCATGGACGTCGGGCTCAGGCGCGAGCTGGAGGAGAAGGTACGGGCGGGCGTTCGCCTGACCCGCGAGGACGGCATCGCGCTCTACGAGTCGGACGACCTGGCCTGGCTGGGCGGACTCGCGCACGAGGTGCGGACGCGGAAGAACGGCGACGTCGTCCACTTCAACGTCAACCGCCATCTCAACATGACCAACGTGTGCACGGCGTCCTGCGCCTACTGCTCGTTCCAGCGCAAGCCGGGCGAGAAGGACGCGTACACGATGCGCATCGAGGAGGCGGTCAAGCTCGCCAAGGCGATGGAGGGCGAGAACCTCACCGAGCTCCACATCGTCAACGGCCTGCACCCGAACCTGCCGTGGCGCTACTACCCGCGGTCCCTGCGGGAGCTGAAGGCCGCGCTGCCGAACGTCTCGCTGAAGGCCTTCACGGCGACCGAGATCCACCACTTCGAGACGATCAGCGGGCTGAGCGCGAGCGAGATTCTCGACGAGCTCATCGACGCCGGTCTGGAGTCCCTCACCGGCGGTGGCGCGGAGATCTTCGACTGGGAGGTCCGCCAGCACATCGTGGACCACCGGACGCACTGGGAGGACTGGTCGCGCATCCACCGCCTGGCGCACGAGAAGGGGCTCAAGACCCCGTCCACCATGCTCTACGGCCACATCGAGGAGCCGAAGCACCGGGTGGACCACGTCCTGCGGCTGCGTGAGCTCCAGGACGAGACCGGCGGCTTCCAGGTCTTCATCCCGCTGCGCTACCAGCACGACTTCGTCGACGTGAAGGACGGCAAGGTCCGCAACCGCCTCCAGGCACGCACGCAGATGGCGACCGGCGCGGAGGCCCTGAAGACCTTCGCGGTCTCCCGTCTGCTCTTCGACAACGTCCCGCACGTCAAGGTCTTCTGGGTCATGCACGGCGTCCAGACCGCCCAGCTGGCCCTCCAGCACGGTGCGGACGACATGGACGGGTCGGTCGTCGAGTACAAGATCACCCACGACGCGGACAACTACGGCACGCCGAACAAGCTGACGCGTGAGGATCTCCTGGACCTGATCCGGGACGCCGGGTTCCGGCCGGTGGAGCGGAACACGCGGTACGAGATCATCCGGGAGTACGAGGGTGCGGACCCGGCGCGTCGGGAGTCCCCGCAGCCGATGAGGGTCTGAGGTTGTCGTCGGGCTGACGGTCGTGGGGGCTGGTCGCGCCCCTCAGGCGGGGACGCCTGCCCCCATCACGAGTGCTTCCGGCGCCGTTTTAGACTCGTGGCCCATGGAGCTCACGTACCGCCTGGACCTCGACCTCACCCCTGACCTCCTCGACGAGCTGACCCACCTGTGGGTGGCCGTGAACAACGCCGGTGGGGCGGTCGGATTCATCGGTACGACGACGTATGACGACGTACGTCCGGACGTGGAGCGTTACGCGGAGTCGACCGCGGCGGGACGCCACCGTCTTCTGGCCGGGTTCGACGCGGAGGGCCGGCTGCGGGCGACCGCCTTCTTCGGCTTCAACACGCACCGCCTGCAGAGCCACTACGCCTGGCTCTACACGGTCATGATCGACCCGGCCGTCCAGGGCGGCGGCCACGGCCGGTCCCTGCTGGCGGAGGTCGAGACGCACGCCCGTGGCTTCGGCCTGGAGGCGCTGAAGCTGACCTGCCGGGGCGGCCTCGGCCTCGAGCGGTTCTACGCGTCCGCCGGGTACAAGGAGGTCGGCCGGGTGCCGGGCGGGCTGCGGATGTCCGCGGACGACTACCGGGACGACATCATGATGTGGCTCCCGCTGACCTGACACCCCCTGCAAGATCGGGTACCGGGCGTGCTTCACTGGAAGGCACCCTTTGGGAACTTTCAGTCGGAACGGAAGAGTGGATTGAGATGCTCCGCTACACACTGATGCGCCTCGGGATCTTCGTGGGCTGCCTCGTGGTCGTCTGGGGCCTCGTCTACGCCGGTGTCGCCCCGCGCGGCCTCGGCGACTCCAACGGCATGTGGATCGTCCTGCTCTCCCTGGTGATCTCCGCGCCCATCAGCTTCGTGGCCCTCCGCAAGGAGCGCGACCGGGCCTCCGTCCAGATCGTCGAGAAGGTCGACCGCGCCAAGGCGAACCTGGAAGCCAACCGCAACCAGGAGGACGTAGCCGACGACACGGCGCGTGCGCACGGTCAGACGACCTAGGACCTCCGCGGCGGATCATGTCGGCGTCGCGGGCTCTGGTGCGCGCATCTGCGGCGTTGTCGTCAGTCTCCGTCCCGTGCAGCCGAGCTGATCCGCCGGGCAGGCCCTAGTCTTGCCCCTATGGGTGCAGTGAAGACCAAGCGGATGCCGCGCGCGGTCCGTGAACAGCAGATGCTGGACGCTGCCGTGGAGACCTTCGGGCGGCGTGGGTACATGGCCGCCTCGATGGACGAGATCGCCGAACTCGCGGGTGTCTCCAAGCCGTTGGTCTATCTGTACCTGAACTCCAAGGAAGACCTCTTCACCGCCTGCATCCGCCGGGAGGCGCTCGCGCTCACCGAGGCGGTGCGCTCCGGGGTCCGTACCGACCAGCCCGCCGACCGCCAACTCTGGGACGGGCTGCTGGCGTTCTTCACGCACACCGGGCAGAAGCCGGACGCCTGGTCCGTGCTGCACCTCCAGGCCCGTACGCACGGCGAACCCTTCGCCGCCGAGGTCGCCGCGATGCGCGAGGAGATCGTCGCGTTCGTGACGCAGTTGATCGTCGTCGCCGCGCGGGAGGCCCACCGCGATCCCGACCTGCCCGAACGCGAGGTCGCCGGGCTCGCCGAGGCCCTGGTCGGCGCCGCCGAGTCCCTGGCCGCGTGGGCCAACACCACCCCGGGCGTCACCGCCAAACAGGCGGCGGCGACGCTGATGAACTTCGCGTGGGCCGGGCTGGGGAACCTGATGGAGGGCCGGCCCTGGGCCCGTCAGGGCGTCAGCGGATAGACGCTTCCGCTGACGTGGAGCCGGTCTCCACCGCCCCGCAGCTCGAACCGCTCGCCCTCCGCCGCGTAGGTCACCACCCCCGGCAGCAGCACCGGCGCCCTGAACTCCGCCCGCACCAACGCCGCTTGGGGCACACCGTGCGCGGCTAGACACCGGGCCACCGTCCACATGCCGTGCGCGATGGCCCGCGGAAAGCCGAAGAGACGGGCGGTGAGCGGGTGGAGGTGGATGGGGTTGCGGTCACCGGACGCGGAGGCGTAGCGCCGGCCGACGTCCCCGGCGAGCCGCCACTCGGCGACCGAGGGGAGCGAAGCGCCCTTCTCGGCAGGGGAGACACCTCCGCCGGACGCCGAGCCGTGCCGCGCCAGATACGTGCTCCGCGACTCCCATACGACATCGTCGCCGACCCGCACCTCGGTGACGACCCCCGCCTCCGTGCCGCGCCGATGCGGCGCCAACCCGTCGACGTACACGGTCAGTTCGTGTTCCCCGGTGGCGGCGAGCGCCCGGTGCTGGGTGATCGCGATCGACGTATGGACGAGACCGAGCAGCGGCAGCGGGAAGTCCCGCGCGCTCATCAGCCGCATGGCCAGCGGAAAGCCCAGCACATGCGGATACGTCACCGGCAGCGCGTCGTCGCCGGTGGCGAACCCGCACACCCGCTCGTACGCCGCCAGCCGTGCCAGGTCCACCCGCAGCGCGGGCAGGAGCAGCCGGGTGCGCGGGAACTCGGCGTCCGGGCGGGGCCGTTTGACGGCGGAGAGCAGGGCGCCGCGGGCGAACAGGGGCGCGAGCGCGGGGGACCGGGTGAGGACGACGGTCACTACGCCCCCAACAGGCTCTGGCCGCAGACCCGCACGACCTGCCCGTTGACCGCACCCGACGCCGGATGCGCGAGCCAGGCGGTCGTCTCGGCGACATCGACGGGCAGCCCGCCCTGGGCGAGGGAGTTCATCCGGCGCCCCGCCTCACGGATGAGGAGGGGCACGGCGGCGGTCATCCTCGTCTCGATGAACCCGGGAGCGACGGCGTTCACGGTCACCCCGTGCTCGGCGAGGGCGCGGGGCGCGAGCGACCGCACCAGACCCACGACCCCGGCCTTGCCGGCGCCGTAGTTGGTCTGCCCCGCGTTCCCGGCGAGCCCGGCGATGGAGGCGGTGGCGACGATCCGGCCGTTGGGCCTGAGGGTGCCCGAGGCCAGCAGGGCGTCCGTCGTGCGCAGCACACTCGCGAGGTTCACGTCGAGGACCGAACTCCAGCGTTCCGCGGGCATGTTGACCAGGCGGCGGTCCCGGGTGATCCCGGCGTTGTGGATCAACACGTCGAGCCCGTCCGGGAGTTCGGCGGCGATCCGCTCACCCGCGTCGGCGGCGGTGATGTCGAGCGCGAGGGCCCTGCCGCCGAGCTTCTCCGCGAGCCTTCGCGCGTCCTCCTCGGCCTGCGGTACGTCGAGTACGACGACCTCGGCCCCGTCCCTGGCCAGCGTCTCGGCGACGGCCGCGCCGATGCCGCGGGCGGCGCCGGTGACGAGGGCGGTGCGGCCGGCGAGGGGCCGGTCCCGATCGACGGTCACCTCCAGAGCCGTCCCCGTCACCTCGATGACCTGACCGCTGACGTAGGCGGACTTGGGGGAGAGGAGGAAGCGCAGGGTGGACTCGGCGGCGTCCCGGTCGGTGAGCCGTACGAGGTTCACGGTCCTGCCCCGCCCGATCTCCTTGCCGAGCGAGCGCGTGAAGCCCTCCAGTGCCTGCTGGACGGCGGCCTGATGGTGGTCGGCGGGGTCGAGGGGCGCACCGAGCACGACGATGCGGCCGCTCGCGGCGACCGACCGCACCACGGGGTGGAGGGCCGCGTGGACGTAGGCGAGGCCGTCGACGTCCCGCACGCCGGTGGCGTCGAGGACGACGGCGGAGGGGCTGTCGGCAGGGGAGGGTGCGGGCTTGCCCGCGGTGAGGTGGAGGACCTCGCCCCCTGCGAGCGCGGGCTGCTCCGGTGACCAGCGGCGCAGCGCCGAGGGCTGCGGCAGCCCGAGTCTGCGGGTCAGGAAGCGGCCGGGCGCGGTGCCGGTGAAGCTCAGATAGCGGTCGGCCATTGCCGTCTCCCCCACTCGGTCCCACCTCTTATCAGTCTTCTTACTCTGGAGTAAGGTTACCGCAGGTAAGCCTACGTCACGCATGAGGAGCAGGTCGAGATGAGCCACCTTCAGGTGCCCGTGGCCCGGCGGGTCGCGATCATCGGCGGCACCCGCGTGCCCTTCGCCCGCTCGGACGGCCCGTACGCCACCGCCTCGAACCAGGAGATGCTGACGACGGTCGTGAACGGACTGGTGGAGCGCCACGGCCTCCAGGAGCCGGGCGCGGTGGGCGAGTTCGTCGCCGGCGCGGTGCTCAAGCACAGCCGCGACTTCAACCTGGCCCGCGAGACGGTCCTCGGCTCCGGGCTGGCCCCGACCACCCCGGCGTACGACATCCAGCAGGCCTGCGGCACCGGACTGCAGGCCGTCATCGCCGCCGCCAACAAGATCGCGCTCGGCCAGACCGAGTCGGCGATCGCGGGCGGCGCGGACACCGCGAGCGACGCACCGCTGGGCGTGAACGACGGCCTGCGGCGGATCCTGCTCACGGCGCGCAGGGCGAAGTCGCCGGGCGGCCGGCTCAAGGCGCTGGCCCGCATCCGCCCGGGCCATCTGATCCCCGACATCCCGCGCAACGCCGAGCCCCGCACCGGCCTGTCGATGGGCGAGCACGCGGCGGTGACGGCCCGCACCTGGGGTGTCTCGCGCGAGGCCCAGGACGAACTGGCGGCGACGAGTCACCAGCGGCTGGCGGCGGCGTACGAACGCGGCTTCTTCCAGGACCTGGTGGTGCCGTTCCGGGGCCTGGACCGCGACCAGAACCTGCGCCCGGACTCGACGGCGGAGAAACTGGCCGCGCTGAAGCCGGTGTTCGGCCTCGACGCACCCGACCCGACCATGACCGCCGGGAACTCGACCCCGCTCACCGACGGGGCGGCGGTCGTGCTGCTGGCCTCGGAGGAGTGGGCGGCGGCGCGCGGGCTGGAGCCGCTGGCGTACCTGTCGACGTACGAGACGGCGGCCGTCGACTTCGTGAAGGGCGAGGACGGCCTGCTGATGGCACCGGCCTACGCGGTGCCGCGCATGCTGGAACGGGCCGGTCTGGGCATGGCCGACTTCGACCTCGTGGAAGTCCACGAGGCCTTCGCGTCACAGGTGCTGGCCACGCTGGAGGCGTGGGAGAAGGCGGGGCTGGAGCCGGTGGACCGGGGGCGGCTCAATGTGACGGGCTCGTCCCTGGCCACGGGGCACCCCTTCGCGGCGACCGGGGCGCGGATCGTCGCGACGCTGGCGAAGTCGCTCGCGGAGCGCGGGGGTCCGGGCCGGGGCTTGATCTCGGTGTGCGCGGCGGGTGGGCAGGGGGTGACGGCGGTGCTGGAGCGGCCGTGACGGCGGCGCTGGAACGGCCGTGACGGGTGGCCGGCCTGGCGTGAGCGGTGGCCGGCCGACTTGCTAACCGCCCTTAGCTGACAAAGGTTCATATTGCGGGAGAGGTTGCACAGACCCGGCCCCGAAGCATCCCCGAACCCACACGAACTCGCCACCTGCACCTCCTAAGATCGCCGATCTAACTGCCGGTAACCCCCCATACCCGCCCACCACCGGTGAACGCCCGGGTACGCACGGCGCGTACCTATGCAGCAGAGCGGTATCCAGCTGCGCGCCCCAGGAGCTGCCCATGTCGTCGTCCCTTCCCTATGTCTCCGCGACCGACTACGACGGCGCGCCCGTGCTCGTGGAGCCGGAGATCAAGCGGCTGGACGGCGAGGTCCGGGAGGTGTCGGTACCGCCGGTCGTGCCGCCCGTGACCCACGGCTCGCTGGCCGACCTGCCCTTCGACAACGCGGCCGCCGCTCCCCAGGACCGGGTGCTCAGCCGCCGTGCGGAGGACGGCGGTTGGTCGGATGTGACTGCGGCGGAGTTCGCGGCCCAGGTACTGGCGCTGGCCAGGGGCCTGGTGGCGGAGGGACTCCAGCCGGGCGACCGTGTCGCCGTCATGGCCCGCACGATCTACGAGTGGACGCTGCTGGACTTCGCCGCGTGGGCGGCAGGCCTGGTGACGGTCCCCGTCTACCCGACCTCCTCGGTCTTCCAGACCCGCTGGATCCTCCAGGACTCGGGCGCCGTGGCACTGGTGACGGAGACCGTCGCCCAGGCTTCGGCCCTCGGCCCCGAACTCAACCGTCTGCCCGACCTGCGCCACCTGTGGGTCGTGGAGAAGGGCCATGTGGAGCGGCTGGCGGAGCTCGGCCAACCGGTCTCCGAAGCGGAGATCGACGTACGCCGGGGCATGCTGGGCCCCGACACCCTGGCCACGGTCATCTACACCTCGGGCACGACCGGCCGCCCCAAGGGCTGCGCGATCTCGCACGGCAACTTCCTGGCGGAGGTCGACAACGCGATCGAGATCCTCGACCCGGTGTTCAGGTCGAGGTCGGACGAGGAACTGGCTACGTTGTTGTTCCTCCCCATGTCCCACGTCTTCGGCCGCATGGTGGCGATCGCGTGCATCCGGGCCCGGGTCCGGCTGGGCCACGCGCCGAGCCTGAAGTCGGAGGATCTGCTGGGGGACCTGGCCAGCTTCAAGCCCACCTTCCTCCTGGTCATCCCGTACATGCTGGAGAAGGTCTTCAACAGCGCCCGGGCCAAGGCGGAGCTAGGCGGCAGGGTCTCGGCCTTCGACCGTGCGGTGAACGTGGCCGTCCGCTACGGCGAGGCGACCGAGGCCCGCCAGGCGGGCACCGGCAGCGGCCCGGGCACCGCGCTCAAGGCGGCCCGCACCTTCTACGACCCCCTCGTCTACCGCCGGATCCGCAACGCCATGGGCGGCCGGGTCCGCCACATCATCAGCGGCGGCTCACCGCTGGGCCGCAGCCTCCACGCGTTCTTCGCGGGCGCGGGCATGGAGATCTACGAGGGGTACGGCCTGACCGAGTCCACGGGCGCGGCAACGGTGACCCCACCCCTGAAGTCCCGCTTGGGAACGGTGGGTTGGCCCTTGCCCGGGACCCGGGTCCGCATAGCCGCGGACGGCGAGATCCTGCTGGCCGGCGGCCAGATATTCCGCGGCTACTGGGACCCGAACGCGGGCGGCGTCACCCCGGCGTCCTCCGACGGCTGGTTCGCGACCGGCGACATCGGCAGCCTGGACGACGAGGGCTACCTCACCATCACCGGACGCAAGAAGGAACTGCTGATCACGGCAGGCGGCAAGACGGTCGCCCCGGCCCCCCTGGAGAACTGGCTCCGCCAACACCCCCTGGTCTCCCAGTGCATGGTGGTCGGCGACCGCCGCCCCTACGTGGCCGCCCTGATCACCCTCGACATGGAGGGCATCACCCACTGGCGCCGCATGAACGGCAAACACCCCGTTCCGGCGGAACTCCTCGCCGACGACGAGGAGTTGCGGGCCATCCTCCAGCGCGCGGTGGACGAGGCGAACAAACTCGTGTCGAGACCGGAGTCGATCCGCCGCTTCACGGTACTGCCGAGGGACTTCACGGAGACGGACGGCCACCTGACCCCGTCGATGAAGCTGAGGCGGGAGACGGTGATGGGGGACTTCACCGCGGAGATCGAGGGGTTGTACGCCCGCTGACCACCCCTCACCACTGTCCCCTGACCGCTACCGTCCTGGCATGGGGCGGGAATCGGAGCAGGTCGCGGCGGATGGGGAGCGGGCGGTCGGGGCGGCGGGTGATGCCAGGGCCGTGGTGACCGGGGACGGCAGCAGTGCGACGTACATCGAGAATCAGTACGTGCAGCAGGCGCCGGAGCCGGTGGCGCTGACCGGTGAGGAGATCGACGAGGCGTTGCGGCGCTACGCCACCCGTATCCGTGAAACCTACGGACGTCTGGACCTGGACGTCCTGATCCCCACGGAGGCGGGCGAGCACCCGCCCATCGGCCTGGACGAGGTGTTCGTGGCGCCGGCCGTGCGCGCGGACCCACCGCCACTCGAGCTGCCGAGGGACATCCGCCAGAGGCTCGTCGACACCGGGGAGTGGCCGTCCAGCCTCCCGCCCGGCCTGGAACGGGAGGCGCTGGACCGTGCCCGGCAGGCGTACGCGGAGCGTCCGGCACGCGATGTCCTGGAGATGCTGGCCGACCCGAGTGAGGGGCGTCTCGTGCTGCTCGGTGATCCGGGCGCTGGCAAGTCGACGCTCGCCCGTCACCTCGCGCTCACGCTCACACGAGAGGTCCCGCCGGGCGACCCACTGGAACCGCTCGCGGGCCTCGTACCCCTCGTCGTGGAGCTGCGGGAGTACGCCGTGGGGGAGTGGCGGGAGCGGACCTTCGAGGACTTCCTCAGGTATCTGCACGGCACGAAGGGCATGGCCCCGCCGGTGCCGGTGGTGGAGCGGCTGTTGGCCGAGAGGCGGGCGGTCGTCGTCTTCGACGGCCTGGACGAACTCTTCGACCCCGCCGCCCGGGAACAGGTGAGCCATCGCATCGCGGACTTCGCCGGCCGGTACGGCGGGACGCGCGGCGTCCGTGTCGTGGTGACCTCGCGCGTCATCGGCTATCGACGGGGCGTCCTGGAGCGTGCCGGGTTCTCGCACCACATGGTCCAGGACCTGAACTCCCGCCAGATCGAACGGTTCGCCCGGCAGTGGTACGCCTCCGCGTACCCGTACGACGAGGAGCGCGCCGCCCGGCTGTGCCGACGGCTCACCGACGCGGTGGGCCAGTCCCGCCCCGTGGGTGAACTGGCGGGCAACCCCCTCCTGTTGACGATCCTCGCCATCATCGGCCGGCGCCGGGAACTGCCACGCGACCGCCAGGGCGTCTACCGGCACGCCGTCGCGGTCCTGGTCGCCCACTGGGACGAGCACGCCAAGCACCTGCGCGCGCCCGACGAGGTCGAAGCCCTGTCGTACCTGGGCGACGAGGACCGGCACGAGCTGCTGCGGCTGGTCGCACGGCGGATGCAGGACGGTGAGGGAGGCATCGCGGGCAACCACATCCACCAGGACGTGCTGCTGGACACGTTCAAGGACTACCTGCGCGGGCAGTACGAACTCCCCGTCGCCCAGGCGGTGTCGGCGGCCCGGACGATGGTGCGGCAGTTCCGGGAACGGAACTTCATCCTCAGCCACTACGGGGGCGGGGTGTACGGCTTCGTCCATCGGGCGTTCCTGGAGTACCTGGCGGCGGTGGACATCGACCGGCGGTACACGCGGGAGCGGGAGTGGACGCCGGAGGAGTTCATCGAGGAGATCTTCGCGGGGCATGCGGAGGATCCGGCGTGGCATGAGGTGTTGCTGCTGGTCGTGGGGAGGGTGGGAGAGCGGGAGGCGGCGGCGGTCATCGACCGGTTGTTGGACCTGCATCGGCGGCGGGTTGAGGATCCTTGGGGTGGAGGGCTGTTGGTCCTGGCGGTGCGCGCTCTGGCTGAGGTGCGCGGGATCGGGGCGTTGGCGCGGCAGAGCCGGGCAGTGGTGGACGCGGTCATCATGGGGCTGGAGGCGGCTGACTCGAGGTTCGGCCTGTTGGAAGGGGCGGTGGATATCTCTGCCGCTTTCAGAACATTTCCGCCCCATTGGAGTGGGAGACGCCGACTCCTGCGCTGGTTTCACCTGCGCGGTCACTTCGGGTGGCGGCCCCAGCCAGGGAGGATCGCGGCCGCGCTCTACCAGCAACCGGCATTGCCACAGGTCATGGCCGTGCATGCCTATGTGATGCACGCTCGGGCGGCACTGCTGGAGACTCTGTCAGCGCACTGGGGCGGCGAGCGGGAAGTTCGTGAGCTGCTCCGGGCTCGGGTGGTGGCGGAACCGGACGAGTACGTTCGCAAAACGGTCTTGGAGCTTCTGTCCGGGCGAGGCGACGTACGTGGACTCGTCAGAGACCGTTCCACCACGGACCCCTCGCTGACAGTGCGAGCGTTCGCACTGTCCCTGAGGGATGACGCCGAGGCTCTGTGGGAGCCGATTGTCGAGTTCGCAGGCTCCGGGGGTGATGCGGCTGCCCGTTGCGAAGCGGTGTCCCTGGTGGCTGAGTACCGGATTCA
>NZ_JBSFUY010000033.1:0-108751 GCF_053592055.1 Streptomyces sp. NPDC002817 | reverse complement strand
TCTACCAGGAGCCCCGTTGCCATGACCTGGGCTTCCCCGAAAACCCTCGATCCCGTTGACAACCGGGGATCCGCTCTAACTCCGTGGTCTTGCAACAACCCCTACGCCCTGCCACCCGCACCTCTCCCCCACGAACCCGCAGCAGACGTCCAAGCAGCCCTCACCGCCCTCACCCGCCCCGAATCACGCACCCACGTCGACCCCCGCGAACCACTCGACCTCCACAACCTCCACCTCGCCGGGGCCAACCTCACCGGAGCTGACCTCACCAAAGCCGACCTGCGCGGGGCGACGCTTACGAGGGCCACCCTGAGCGGGGTGACGCTCACCAGGGCCGACCTGACCGCGGCGACGCTCACAGAGGCCAACCTGAACGGCGCAACCCTCAACCACGTCAGCCTGAGCGGCGCGACCCTCAAATACGTCTTCTTAGAAGGGGCGACCCTCAACCACGTCACCCTCCTCGCGGCGAAACTCACCCGCGTTTATCTGCTGAGTGCGACCCTCAACCACGTCACCCTCAGCGGGGCGAAACTCACCACCGTCTACCTGAACGATGCGACTCTCACACGCGTTGACCTGAGCTGGGCGACCCTCAACCACGTCGCCTTCTTCGGAACGACCCTCGCCGACATCAACTTGTCCTGTGCTGATCTATCGGGTGCACTTGGTTTGACCGTGGCGCAGGCTGTTTCCGCACGTACCGATGAGAAGACCAAGCTGCCCAGCCGGTTCTATCCACGGACCGAGATTGCTGAGGAGGCGTGAAGTGCGACGATCGCAGCGCGGCCAGTCAGAGGGTGAAGGCTGTCGCGCCTCGCTTGCCCGGCTGGCTCTGTTCCCGTCGAAAGCAGCGTTTCGACAGCAGCTTGGAAGGCAGCACCACTCGGCGGCAACTGACGAGACGCCGTCTGCCGCTCTTCGGGAATTCTATGCAAAAGCCGTGGCTACGGGCGGAGGCGACGACCGCAATCTCATCGTTGGCGACCGTGGCTGGATGCCTCCCGTTCTCATATGTCTCGCCACCTTGAACCGGGCTGAAAATCACCCGCTAACGACCTACGAAAACAGGCGCCTGACGACTCGTTGCCTGCTGCTGCGGGCTGGTCCGGGTCAGACCTCGATGTATGCGACGACGACCACCGTGCGCAGTGCGGTCACGAAGTACAGGATCCGGACGGCTTCGACGTCGTCGGTGTACTGGCGCAGGAGCGGTGCGCCGGCGGTCGCGGGGAGCGGGTCGCCGATCTCGGGGTCGACGCTGACGACGACCAGGGCGCGGTCCAGGGCGTGCAGCTCGCTCTCGGAGGTGATGGCCTCCAGCTGCTTCGCGGCCGCGTCCGAGAACACGATGCGGGCGCGGCGGCCGTGGTGGTGAGGGGGCATCAGGCGATGGCCGGCCTCTGCTTGGCGAGCCGGGCGAGGTGGGCTTCGCGGAGCTCCTCCCACGGCGTGCAGTGTTCGGGGTCGGGCAGGCCGTTGGTGGCGATGTCCTCGAGGACCGCGGCGAACTGGTCGGCGCGTGCACGGGTTTGCGCGGCGACAGCACGTACGGCATCGGCCGTCGCGGGCTCCAACGGCTGGCGGACGGCGGCGTCGGCGGGTGCCGGCTGGTCGCTCATCGGTGCCTCCAGCGGGGATGCGGCGGTACCACCACGGTAGCGCCGGGAGAGTGGGGCGGGGCCCTGTTCGGCAGCCCTCGGGTCCGCTGCTGCCTTGTGTCCGGTCTGCCGCGCCGGCTGTGTCCGGCGCGCAGCGCGGAGGCCCCGCCGACGCGCAACAAGCAGAGGACGGCGCCCCGATCCCCCGAGGCACACCCTCACCCGTCCCCGCCCTTCCCTTTCCCTTCCTTCTTGTCTCGTCGGGGGCGTGGGGGTGTGCAAAGGGGGATGTCGGGCTGCAGACCATGCCTGGTCAGGGGGGGGTGATCTGTGGAAACTCCGTCAGCCCCGGTAAGGGCGCGGACCGTTGTCGGCGGGGATATGAGCGGGGTGTCCGGCGGGAATGCGGGCGTGGTCGGGGGCGGGGTTATTGCCTCGTGAGCGTCGTGCTGAGCTGAGGACGCCGGCCAGTTGGGCCTTGCCCGGTCGGAGGCGGGCGTTGCTAGACGCCTAACGCTCAGGGCTGACGGGTTGTTCGTTCGCGTGGTCACAGGTGAGAGAAGTCGCCTGCGTGGTGGGATCGCGGTGGTGATGATCGGAAGATGGCAGGACTCGGGGGACGCCGCCGACGGCGTAGGTGGCAGTTGTTCGGGGCTCTGGGCGCCCTGGCGAGCGTGGCGAGCGCCGTGTACACGATTCGGCAGCTGATGCACGGTGGACTTGAGCCGTCCGACACCGCAGGGCTGCTGGGCCTTCCCCTGGGGGTGGCCGGGATCGTGATCGCGGGGGTGGCGCTGCGCAAGCCCATCGAGGGCAACGACGCTGAACTCGCCCGCGGGTGGGCCGCGACGCTGGCCAAGCAGGTCGAGAACGGGGAAAGCCCGGTGTGGCGGCAGCTGCTGGGCGACGACACCCGACGCATCAACCTCGCCTACAACCTCCACCCTGCTGCCGCCCGCCCTGCCATGGCGCCAGCCGCCGGACGCCTGACTGCCGATGGCTCAGGCCCGGTGACGCTGCCCGACATCGTCACCTTCTACCGCGCCACCCAGCCGCTACGCCTGGTCATCACCGGCGCCCCCGGGGCCGGCAAGACCGTCCTGGCCCTGGAACTGATGCTGGCCCTCCTCGACGGCCGAGCCGAGGACGACCCCGTTCCGGTCCGTATCCCGCTGTCCCGGTGGGACACCGAACGCCAGTCCCTGCCCGAACTGCTGTGCCAGCGGCTGGTCGAGGCCTACGACTGGCCCGCCGACCTGGCGGCCGGCCTGGTCCGGCACGGCATGGTGCTGCCGGTCCTGGACGGCCTGGACGAAATGGACCCGCCGGCCCTCGACGGCTCCCCCGACCCCGCCGCGCCCCGCGCCACCGCCGTCGTTGAAGCACTCAACACCTACCAGCAGGGCCGTGATGCCGGGCCCTTCATCCTGACCTGCCGCACCCACCACTACGACGCCCTGACCGCGCATACCGAAGTCCTGGACGCCGCCCGCATCGCCATCGCCCCCGTCGGCAGCGTCGATGCCCAGGCCTATTTCACCGACCGTGCTCTGGGCACGGTCCGGTGGCAGCCCCTGCTCGACCACCTTGCCGCCCATCCCGGCGGATTCCTGGCGACGGTGCTGTCCACCCCCTGGCGGCTCTGTCTGACCGCCACGGTCTACCACCGTGACGGTAACCCTGCCGAACTCCTCACCTTCCCCGATGCCGACGCCCTGGACCGCCACCTCCTGGCCCGGTACATCCCCGCCGCCACCCGCACCGCCCCCAACCCCCGCGGCTACACCCCTCAGGACGTCCACCGCTGGCTCCACCACCTCACCACCCACCTCGACCTCACCGGCGCCCTCCCCGTCACAGCCCCCACAGCTGCGGAGGCCACCGACCTTGTCCTGCACGAACTATGGCCGCTCGCCGGACGCACCCGCGTCCGCACCACCGACGCCATCCTCACCACCCTCACCGTCCTCCCCCTCGCCTGGACAGCCCCCCAACAACTGACAGGCCCTCTCACCGCCCTGCTTACTGGGCTTGCCGTCTTGTCCGGAGCGTTCGCCACCGCAACCGGCCACCCCACGAGTGCGGCGAACCCGCTCAGGACCCCTCAAGGACGCAGGGAGCTCGCGGTCGGGCTTGCGGTCGGGCTCGCGGTTGGGTTCGCGGGCGGGCTCATGATCGGGCTCACATTCGGGCTGGCGGCCGGGCTCACAGCCGGGCTCGCGGTCGGACTCGCGGTCGGACTGGCGCTCGGGCTCACGCGGGAGCCGGGCGCAAATCTCGGAGCCCGGGCCGTCATCAGAAGCGACGCCCTGTCCGGGCTCACCTTCGGGCTCGCGTTCGGGCTCATGGTCGGGCTCGCGGCGGGGCTCACAGTCAGGCTCTCATTCGGGCTCGCGGCGGGGCTCACAGTCGGGCTCTCATTCGGGCTCGTGGGCGGCGCGCAGGCTTCGCGGCGGTATGCGGTGTTCCTGCTCTGCTCACGCGGCCGTTTGCCGTTCCGGCTCGGCCTGTTCCTGGACTGGGCCGTCACCGCAGGACTCATGCGCTACAGCGGACCCGCCTACCAGTACCGCCACCGCGAACTCCAACACTGGCTACGCCAACACCCCCAACCCCCAGACCAGCCCTGAACCAGGCAGGGTCATTCGTCATGCACCGTGATACCAAATCTCAACGGGAAGACACTAGAAGAAGCTCGGACGGAAATTGAGCAGGCTGGGTTTGTCTTTCGCAGCGAAAGCCAGTCTGAGTATATCAGGTATCGCCACGAAGACGGGAGCGAGGTGTGGATCAGGCCGGATGGTGAAGTGATGAGACTTGCGCCGAAGGTGAGGCCAGCATCGGGCGAGGGTAAGTCCTTTCATCCGCGACTCGACCCTGAGGGAAACGTTACGCAGCAGCACGACCCGAAGACGGAGATGGTACTCAGATGAGTCGCCTGGAGCAGATCTGCCAAGCCATTGAGAGCTGCGAAGGATATATGATTGATGCTCTCTCGATGACGGTACTGAACGAAGAGGACGCACTGGAAATCTCACTCCGTTGGGGTCCCGAGAAGCGAGATGTGAGCATCTCCTTGAGAGGCGTTGTCTATTTCGAGATCGGAAGGGACGCGTATGTTTCAGCCGGCCCGCTCTGCGAGCTGCGAGCTTCTGTGATTGGCCCAGGTGGCGACTCGTGGCCGGAGGGTATTAGTTTCGACCGAGTTCGCCAATTGGATGCTCGACTGATTTGGATCCGCGCTAGTGGACCAGTGCAGCTCAACATCCTCGCGAACACGGCTGCCGTTCTACAAGAATTGGGCTAAGACGCCGAGAGAGTATGTACAGTAGAGGCCACTCCGGAAGCTGGAAGCCAGATACGGTGGTTGAGGGCCGGAAATCGAGGAAGCGAATGCGTCTGACGCCTGTCTGGTCGAGGGGCCATGGAAGCAGCGGGGGAGCTTGAGGCGAGGCCCGCCAATCGATGTGCTGTCTGTACGACCACGAGTACCTCTGGACCGTCTGCGGCACGTGGAAACACTGCCAACTAGTTCCATCGGGACGATCAACTGCTGTACGACCGGCTGCTGAACGAGTTCCCCACGTGGCTGACCGACGCCCGCGCTGCCGGAGTCATTCCTTGATGCTCCTCGGATGAAGGCCTCCAGACTCAGGCGGATCAGCCGTGTCGAGGGACCGGAGGGACTGGCATCTCGGATGGGTGTAGCCCCACGACCGTGCTGGAGGATGCGACGGAGTGGGCGCCGAGGATGAGGTCTGTCCAAGGTGCTCGCGGCCTGATCAACTCACCGCGGTGTGGCAGCCGCCAGCAGAACCGGGTGGTCGGGGGCACTGCGCTGGTGTGGGGGTCAGCTGGCAGTGGGTGACAGGTCGCCCGAGGTGGCGGACGTTTCTGAGGTCTGGCCGGCTGCGGTCGCTTCCGCTGTTTCGGCGGGGACGTCGCGTCGGTCGCCCCTCAGTTGCGGCGGCGGGCAGGGCAACCCTGTGGGTGGGTGGTGAGTCTTCTGAGCGGTCACGTTGTGACCGGAGCCACGAGGAGAGACATCATCAACGCCATACGCAAGACCCTGACCGCCACCGCCGTCGTCGGTGCCGTCCTCGCGGGTTCCGCCGCCTGTGGAACGGTGGAGCAGCTGTCTGCCGGCAGGAAGCTCGAGCAGGCCTTCGAGAAGCTCGGCAAGAAGAAGACGCTCTCCTTCGAGGTCGACCTGAACACCGACGCCGCGTCCTTGAAGGCGCTGGACGCCGCGTCCGACCCCGAACCCGGGGAGGAGATCCCGGACGAGGTTGCCGAGTTGCTCAGCGACGCGAAGATCACCGTGACCGTGCAGTCGAGGAAGGCGCTCGACAAGTCCGGCGAGAAGGACCTCGTCGGCACGGCCGTGAAGGTCGGCACCGCGGACGGTGACCTTGTCGAGTACCGGGTGATCGGCGACTACACCTACCTCCGTGCCGACACGGACGTCCTGGGCAAGACGATGGGCAGCCCCCTGCCGGACGCCGACGAACTGCCCCCGGAGGCCGGGGCGATGAAGGACGTCCTCGAGGGCAAGTGGGTCAAGTTCAGCACCGAGGAGATGGACAAGGCCGCTGGCGGGGGTCGGGAAGCCGGAGGCGATGCCCCGCCCTCGCTCGACGCCAAGACGCAGAAGAAGCTCGTCCAGGCCCTCCGTGAAGTCATCGCCCGTGAGGTGGAGTTCAAGACGACCGGTGGCGGGGGCGATACCGAGCACGTCACCGCCACGGCCCCCTTCCGCACGCTGGTCACCGAACTGTTCGGCGAGATCCGACCCCTGGTGAAGGACCTGCCGATGGGCATGGAGCTGCCGACGGACAAGGACCTGAAGGACGCTCCCAACGCCAAGGTGACAGCCGACTTCACACTCAAGAACGGCGAGCTGGCCCAGGTGGACCTCGACCTCGCCAAGCTGGCCGAGAACGCCAAGGTGAAGAAGCTCGGCCTGACAGTGCGGATGGGTGAGGGCACCAAGCCCACCGCTCCGGCCGGAGCCACGACGCTCGACCTCGCCGACCTCATGAACGGCTTCCTCGGCGGTCCGGCGATGACCGATGCCGAGCTCGGAACGAGCGATCTCGCCGACGAGGGCGCCCTGTAAAGCCGGGTTCCGATCACGCGTGAGACGCGGCGGGCCGTCCTTTCCGTCCCCCGTGACGGAATAGGACGGCCCCGGCCTCTTGCGCCGGACGCCCGGTCAGTACAGCTTGTTGACCGCCGTGGTCGTGGTCTTCTTGAAGGCGGTCACGGGAGCGCTCTTGAAGTCGCCCATCTGTCCCCACTGCAGGACAGTGACGGTCTTGCCGTCCCGCCCGACCGACAGCAGCGCGATGTCGCTGGCGCCCCCGGATGTCTCGGTGTGCAGGCCACGGACGTGGGCGCCCTCCTCGACCTTCAGCTTGCCGTAGTCCCGGCTCTCGGCCTCGATGTCGGGCGAGGCCTTCTCGATGCGGTCGGCGCAGGTACGGATCAGGTCGTCGTAGTGCTTCGCCAGGGCCTTGGCCTGGGCGGCGGTGCCCGTCACCACGGTCAACTGCACGGCGCCGGTGTCCAGATCGGTCCGGAACGTGCGGTGCCGGTAGTCGTAGTCGAGCACGCCCTCCGTGCTCACGCAGAAGCCGAGTTCCTCCGGGAACCCTTCGGTGACCGGCCCGGCGGTCCAGGACGACGTCGGGTGCGGCGGCAGCTGGGACGCCGACAGGAACTTCGGGACGGCGGCCTTCGGCGCGGCGCCGGCGGACGGTGCCGTGAGCACCGTGCCCGCCGCGACAGCGGCAACGGCGAGTGCGGTCAGAGCGCTCGTGCGGATACGCATGGACATGAGTGTTCCCCCGTGAATGAGTTACGTGGACGTGGATACCGCGGCAGGTCCGGTTGGTCGGCCCGGACCCGGTCGGCGCGACACCAAGAGCATCACCGGTCACAGCCACCGGCCGCAACAACCGACAGCCGATCGCACACCATGGAACCATCCCAGCCCCTCTGACCTGCACAGACATGCAGTACCTGGGACACTGTCCCTGGCCGGGCGAGGGTCGTATGAGGACGAGGGAAGCCTGCGCCGGCACACGCCGACAGCAACGTCACCGACGTAGTGGCACAGTTCATGGCGCTGCTACGGGCACTGAGAAACCCGCAGTCCGTGGCTACAGCTCGTCGGCCGTCGTCGGGACATGAACACCTCAGTGCTGCACAGCTACTGCTCGGGACGGCAGGGCAGCCGTTCTTCACGCTTCGAGGTGTCGAACAACGTCGCGTGAAGGAACGGCTGCTGGTGACACACCAAGATCAGCGGATTAGCTGGACGGCCGAGGTCGAACAGCCGGGCTAGTTGTAGTGCGGCCTCAGGTGCAGCGAGTTGATGGGACCCAGGTCGCGGTACTCGCCGTGACCTTCCGGGATCGACGACGTGCAGTCGTTCGCGTTGTAACTGAGGCACAGCTCCACGACCGCGCCGTCGTACTGGTTGTTCAGCACCCAGTGGTTGCCCACCTGGTTGCTGAGGTTGTGGGCGCCGTAGGTCCAGTAGATGTGGCTCGGAGACACGGCCGGGTTCTGGTTCTGCGGGTAGATGCAGACCGCGCCGTACGGGCAGCCCGCCCAGGTGTCGGCCGGCTTGGCCTGTGCGGTGGCCGTCGCGACGACGGTCGCGGTGACGGTGGCGAAGGCCAGCGCGGTGGCGCGCCTCAGCATGGTGCGCATGGAAGGTGATTCCTCTCCCGTGGACTTGGTGATCGCCGGAACTGTATGGAGTGGGTGGGCCGGCAGGTCCTGACAGATGTCAGGGCCCGGTGGGCAGCGCGAGTGCGTACGTTCGCGGGAGACCACCGAGACCAGGGGGAGTGCCGTGGGCAGAGTGCGAAGATCTTGGGGTGCGGGGAGAGCCGGGTGGGGCGAGCGGCCGTGGGGGCGCCGGGTGCGGCTGCTGCTGGCCGCGCTCGTGACGGTGGTGAGTCTCGGCCTGCCGGTCGCCTCTGCCGCGCCGGCGGCCGCTGCCACGGGGTGCGCACCGCTCCAGGCCGGTGCCAGCCAGGCGGCGCAGGCGGCCGTCCAGGTCGCGTGCCGTTACGTCGGGCGGCAGTACGCCTGGGGCGGCGGTCACGCGCAGGGGATGCCGGGTCCCAGCCAGGGCATCTACGACGAGTGGTACCCGGAAACCGCCGCGGACCCGACGTACTGGAGCTTCGACTGCATCGGCCTGGTGCGCTGGGCCTGGTACAAGGCGACCGGCCGGGACCTCATCACCGAGCGCACGACGCAGGCGACCTTCGCCGCGCCCGGGTACGCACACACGAAGCTCCTCAAGTCCCAGGGGTCCGCCGTCCTGCTTCCTGGGGACATCATGTACTTCGGCGCCGACGGCGCCGGGCCCACGCACGTCGCGCTCTACCTCGGCAACGGAATGATGGTCGAGGCACCCGAATCCGGCATGAAGATCCAGGTCAACACCATCAGTGCCCGCTGGGACCGCTACAAGGGCGCGTTCCGTCCGCACGCCGAGGCCGTGCCGGTGGTCTGGAACTGGGAGGGCCGCGGTTCGTTCCACAAGACGTGGGGCCAGCCCAATCTGCGGCAGGACTCGAACACCGGCAGCCCGATCAACTTCACCAACGGCAACGGCATCTCCGTGGAGGTACGGGTGCTGTGCCAGCGGGTGGGCGAGCGGGCCACGGTCGACGGCATGGTGAACAACGTCTGGTCGTATCTGCCGGACTACAACAGCTGGATCAGCAATCTCTTCGTCCAAGGGCCGGCGCTACTCAAGGACGTACCATCCTGCGGCGACTTCCCACCGATCGGCGGAACTCTGGCCGGCGCGGAGAACAACACGTCCTGCGGCGACGGTACACAGCCAGACTCCGCGGGTGCCTGGACGGCCAAGTCGACCACCGTCTTCGGCCGTACCGTGGAGCTCCGCTACAACGGCACCACGGAGTGCGCCTGGGGCCGCATCACCGGGGGCACGGTCGGCGACGAGATCTGGGTGGACCGCAGTGCCGACGGAGGAAACACCTGGCAGCCGATGCTGGGCTACACCACAGTCAC
Organism: Streptomyces sp. NPDC002817; assembly: GCF_053592055.1. Taxonomy (NCBI): domain Bacteria; kingdom Bacillati; phylum Actinomycetota; class Actinomycetes; order Kitasatosporales; family Streptomycetaceae; genus Streptomyces; species Streptomyces sp. NPDC002817. The sequence goes on along the minus strand of NZ_JBSFUY010000033.1, from coordinate 99,086 downwards.
CTCGGGCAACGACGCGTACACCACCCAGTGGAACGACTCCGGCCTCCTGATGCGCGCCTGCGGCACCAACGGCCGGGGCGGCAGCATCGAATGCACCGGCTGGTTCTGACCGACAGCACTTACCGTACGGCGGATGATCACGGCGTTGCCGCCCTGGTCATCCGCCGTACCGGCTCCTGTCACGTGGGATGTGCGCATCTCTGTTCCCGACCTGGGCGAGCACGGTGGCGATGACCCGTTCGCGGGCGGCGTTCATCTTCATCACAAAGTTGTCGCCCGCACCCGAGTCCCAGTCATCCAGCTCCACCTGGTGCCCGGCGTCCAGGAGCTGCCAGCCGACCCACTCCGCCCACGCACGATCCGCACCGGCATGACTGGTGAACCAGCGCCGGTCCGACGTACCGTCAGATGCCCTGCCGGACCCATCAATCGCGCTCATCGTGTCCCCCGAAACCACGCTCCCCGTGCTGCTGTCAGCGTATGGCCCGCGTGCCCGCCGAGACCCGGTCTTCACGGCGCTCCGTCCCCGGGGGCGGGCCTGCCCACAGCATCGGATCCGAGCCCAGCGTGGCTGGCAGTGGCGACGGATCCGGTGCCGCTGCGGGGAGGGCTGGCGGAGGGTGGCGGGCTGCCGCGCCCCTGGTCTTGTGGGTCAGCCGCGCTTGAGCTGGGTGATCTTCTGCTGGGCGGCCACCACGGTCCGGACCAGGTCGCTGCGGGCGCTCTCCTGCTTCATCGCCTTCACCAACTGCGTACGGTGATCGAGCAGGGAGACCTTCACCGCCGGGCCGGGGTCGGGCAGCGCGGTGGCGACGTACTCCTCGACGCGTTCGACGGTCTTGGCCAGCTCGGGTGCGATCGTGGGCGTCTGGTCGACGACGCCTCGGATCATGTTGCCGATCTGGGTGACGTCCTCGAAGTCCTCGCTGCGGCAGGGCTTGTGTGCGAGGCGGCACTGCGCCTTGTACAGGTCGGTCAGCCACTCGGAGGGCTTGTCGAGTTCGGTGTTCGCCTGGTCCGTGCTGCGGATGTTCTTCATCCAGGCCAGGACTTGCTTGTGGTGGAGCAGGGTGTAGGTGCCCAGGGCACCGGTGAAGAGGGCGGCGATGATGCTCACTGCGAGGGTGCCGGCACCGGTGCCGATCGCCAGCGTGCTGGTCGTCATCGTGTGTGGGTCCGTTCCAAGGGAAACGCCGGCCCCGCGCAGGGTGCGGGCATGCGGCGTAGAAAGGGGGGTGGTGGGTCCGGGGGCCGTCAGTGGGCGGGCCCGGGTGGTGGTGTGCGCGTGGTCGGGGGTGGTGTCAGGTCCCGACGAAGTGGCGCAGGCCGTCGACGTCGCGGACGACGAACTGGCGGTATCTGGCCTCGAGCACACCGTGGTGGCGCAGGGTGCGCAGCGCGTTCTCGGTGGTGGAGACCGCGAGTTGGAGGGCGGCGGCGATGTCTTTCTGGCCGGGCCCGTTGATGATGATGTGCTGCGCGGTGTTCGGGTCGGGCACGCCCGCGGTGTCGGCGAGGTGGGCCAGCAGGCGCGAGACGCGTTCCAGGGGCGGGCGGATCGCCATGGTGTAGACGGCTTCGTCGGTGCGGTTGCGGTCTTCCAGGCTGCACAGCAGGGCGTGGCGGGCCTCGGGCAGGCGGCGCTCGATGAGGAAGCTGAAGTGGCTGGCGCGGCACGGGATGGCGACGGTGCGTGACAGGCAGCGGGTGGCGACGGTGGAGCCGCGCATGATGAGGGCGGCCTCGCCGACGAGCTGGCCCGCGCCGCGGAAGCGGGTGATGGAGGGGATGCCGGGAGCGGCGCCGAGCGGGTGGCGGTCCTGGCGGACCACGCCCTCCCAGATGATGTAGACCATGCCGTCCTGGGGGCCCATCGGCAGGAGCTCGTCGCGGGCGAAGGTGCGGCTGCGCAGGCCAGCCTTGAGGAGGCGGTGCCAGGTGTCGGGTGAGATCAGCTGCAGGAAGCTTCCCGCAGGCATGTCCTCACGGCCCTGCAGCAGGTCGGTGGGACGGGCGGTCTCAAGGGCAGGAGGCACGTTCACTCCCCCGCTCGTACGGCGGCCGGGGCAGTGAAGGGGGTGGCGGGGGCGTGTGTGCGGGCGTGCACGCCCTGGACAGCGTGGTGGTGACGGCAGGTCAGGGCCCGCGGTGCGGCGGGTCCGTGGTGGGGCGGTGGGGCGGCGCCGGCAGCGTTGGCGGTGCGCATGAGGGGTCCTTATGTGGCTGATCGAGTCTGGGACCCCGCTGGTCAGCGGGGTCCCAGATGGTGGGTCCTTCGCCCTCTCCGGGAGGTGGGGCATGCCCGGCTGGTGGGGCCGGACGGGTGGAGAAGACCTCAGGCGGGATAAAGCTACCTCTCGCCGCAACCCGAGAGCCAGTCGCGCTTTCGACGGCGGGGCGAAGACCATTCGATCACGACGGAAACCCCCCACGGGTAGGGGTTTGTTACGCATCCTGTCGCTACCGCACGCTGGGAAACATGCCGATCTTTTCCGGGAAATCGCCCGCATTCTTTATTCGAATGCTTATGCACGAGGGGCGGAAGATTCTCTCCCCGCCGGGCGCGGGTGGCCCGCATGGAAACGGGAGGTAAAAACGGGAGGCCCTGGGGCACCACCCCCAGAACCTCCCGGAAAGGGTCCGGACCCACCAGGATCAGACCGGTGTCCAGTAAACACCACGACCGGTGTTAAGGTCACTCCCGATCCGCCGCCAGAGGGTCTCTACCACCCGGTGCGCCACCGAAACTCGCACAGATCCCTCGGCTCCGGGGGTTTGTTACACCCTCCGCGCCACCGAGGGGCATGACGGAACGGCACACAAACCCGCGCACGCTTTGCCCCAAATGCGCCCCCTGCCGCACAACGCCCCCACCCTCGGCAGGCCTGAGAGCGCGATCAAATGATTAATCTCGTTCAAGAGTCAACAGTGACGGTCGGCGCAGACCTTCCCCAGCAGCACACCCCCTCGGCCAGCCGTGCGATCGCCGCTACCGGAGGAACGCTTCCTCGGCTGCACCGGAATTCTTTTCCCCTCGCCCTCCCGGTCTCGTGCGGAGCATTATGCAAGCGCGATAGATATTTCGCCGACTTCAGATGATCGACGAAATATCGAACATAAATCGGCGGGTCACCCGGCGCCACTCCTGCTTTGTCGACCAGTCCACAATCCGGCGCCAACCCCGCTCAACACACCCAACCGGCACCACAGTTGGCATATGCGCCGCCCTTCACGGAACTGGCGGCCTGTCAGTTCCGTTACCCACACGGCACGTTGACGGACACAGCCGGGCACGACCCGCCCGAACCGCACACAGAATGATCACCCGGGCGCGGAGAGTAACGTACGTCACATCGCGCGCCGCCCCCCACCACCAGGCGCACGCCCCGCACCGCCCAAAGCGCCCCGCGCCTCACCTGACATCGGCCTGGCTTTGTGCCGCGGCCGTGCTCGGGTGGACTCCGGCGTAGTGCGGGGGCGGCACCGGGACGGCCGTGAGGCGGTACCGCCAAGGGTCCTCAGGACGTCATCCTGCCGGCCCACCGAAGAAGCCGCCCCCGCCGTCGCTGCCGCTGACGTCTTCCAGGACGAAGCTGGTCCGGGCCTTCTTGCCCAGGATGGTTGTCTCCACGAGGTACGAGCCGGCTGCAGCAAAGGTGTTCTGCTGGCAGCCGGCGTCGTTGGGGATGCGGTCCCACTCGAAGTCAACGGCAGCCGGTTTGCTCCGGGTGACCTGGAGCCAGCGGTGCCCTTCGTAGCCGCCGGCGCATTCCGAGCTGTCCCACACAGGCTCGCCGCTGTCGGCTGTCGAGATGGCGATCGCCACACGGCTGCGGGCGGCATCCACCCGGCACGGCACCCGCCCTGCCTCGGCCGCCTTGATCTCCAGCCCGATATCGATCAGCAGGCCGCTGAAGCTGTTCTCTGCAGGGCTGACCGTGGCGGTGATGTCGCCTTTCACGCACGGCCCCAGCTTCATCACCGCCGCGGTGTTGACCTCCTGATCGCCGTTGTCCGCCACCGGATCCTGCGTCGGCTCGCTCGGCAGGGCAGACTCAGAGACGTCCGCCGAGCTGGACACAGTTGCCGATCCGGACGCGCTCACCGATCCGGACTTGGAATTGTTCCTGGGCTCGTCCCCGTTGCCCCCTGACCGGTTCATCGCCCAACCGATGCCGAGACCCAACGCCGCCACGAGGATCAGGCCGACGGCCGCGATCCCAACCTTCTTGCGAAGCGATGTCCTGCCGGCCGCCGTTGTCTCTCTCGTCGGCACTGTCCTTTGGCCCGCGGTGCCGGTGCCCGGATGCGGAGGACGAGGCGGGCCACCGGCGGTGACGTCCGTCTCCGCTCTCTCGTCCGGAGGCCCGCCCTCCGGCTCTGAGGCGCCTCGCTCCTGTGCCGGTGGGCTGTCCGGACCGGCCAGGCCAGACACTGCGGCCACGCCAACTGAGCTGGGAGGACTACTTGTCTCCCCAGCGGGGACATCCTCCGCCGGCGGCAGCGCGGCGGGCGCCGGGTCCAGACTCTGCAGAGCCAGGCTGAGGACGGAGTCGGCCTCGGCCAGCACGTGGCCGGCGCGCAGCGAGGCGATCTCTTCGGCGTGCTCCTGCACGAGCCGGGCCAGGTCTCCGTCCCGGCGGATGAGTTCCGCCCGGGCTTGGGCCAGATCATGGAAGACGGTGCGCAACTGCTCGTCCAGGTGTTCCACCACCTGCAGGGCCGCCGCATGCTGTCGCTCGCGGTCTGGAACACTGCGCGGGCCCGGCCGGGTCAGCTGGTTCTGCTGATCGAGGGCCTGGCCGCCCAACGCGTGGTACTCGTCTGCCCGCTGCTGAGCGTCGTACAGAGCGCGGGTGATGGTGCGGAGCATCTGAGCGAGTTCCTCGTTCTCCTCCCACACCGATGCCAAGGTGCTCTGCAACTCGGTGATCCGGCCAGAGCGGACACCGCTGAGCTGTTCCCGCTCGCGCAGCACGGCGATCTCCTGCTCCACCGACTCCTGGTCCCGTCGGCACTGCTCCAGCTGCTCCTCCACGTCACGCACCCGGACTGACAGTTCGACGGCCTCTGTCTGCGCACGGCGGGCTCCCTCGTACTGGATGACCGCGGCCTGCTGGGCGTGCTCCAGCTCAGCGGCCGCGTGCGCGAGCAGGGCCGTGGCGCGTTGTTCCTGCCTGCGGGACAACGCCAGGTCGCTGGTGAGCCGGTCCTTCTCGCGCTGCAGGCCTTCGGCCCGGTTGCGGGCCGCATCCCGCTGATCAAGCGAGTCGTACAGCTCGGCCAGCAGCGGGAACGTGGTGTGCAGCGCCGCCCGATGAGCCCTCCACAGCTCAGTGACCTGCTCGCGTGCGGGCGACGGATCAAGGCTTTCGGCGGCGATGTCGAGCAGATGCTGCACCACATCCCGCGCCGGGACCCGCTCCCCGGCGAAGAACCGCTGCAAGGTCGGCTTCGCCGTCCCCGACACATCCCCCCGCGCCCCGCCCCCAGGCCGCTCCCCGCCCGCGCGCCGGGACAGCTCCGCCGACATCCGCTCCAGCGTCCACGGCGGATCCGCAGCCCGCAGCGGCTCCAGCACCACCGCCCGCCACAACCTCAGCCACGCAACCACCGTGACCGGCAGACCCTCATCGATCGGCTTCATCGGCCGGCCCGCTCGCCGGCCCTCCTCCCCCTGCGCCATACCGCGCCCTTGCCCCCGAGTTGGTTCCCCCACAGAACCATCGGCACGCGCCGCGGCCCCGCTGCCGAGTCAATCAAGGGGCCCGCAAGGTGATGGACACCCACCGGCCGCAACCGACATCCGGCAGGAGTCCACCATGCGCGATCCGCAGCCCACACCGCAGAGCAACCCGCAAAATCACCCCCAACCCGCCCCGTCGGCGCCCGGACGGCCCTCCCGCGTCCCCGCACTCGCCGGCGCCGGACTCGGCAGCGTCAGCACTCTCACCCTGATGACGACCGGCGCCCCCTGGCCCGCCGTCCTCACCCTCGCCCTCGCCGGACTCACCGTCGTCCTCGCCCAGTCCGCCCTCCAAGCCCTCGCCCCCCAGAACTCCCACGACCGCCTCACCTGGTGGACCACACGCTGGGACCACCACACCCGACGCCGCACACCACCCACCCCACCACCCGACACCCCACCGCCCGCTGGCCAGTAGCCGACGGCACGGACGAGGCGGGCGTGTGGCACGCGGCAGTGAACTCCATCCCCCGATGGGGCGAGCCTCCGCCTTTCGCCAGCCTGGTGTCCTGCGTCGGCGCTTACGATCCGCCCCACGTCACGTCCTGGGGGAAACGTTGAACAACACGCCGCCGACGCCCGCAGCCCCGCCACCGGGTCCACTGGCAAAACCCAAGAAGAGCCGCACCAACCGGGTCATCATCGGGGCGGCCGCAGCGGTCATCGCCGCGATCGTCGTCACCGGAATCATCGTGGTGCAGACCCGCAACGACGGCGGGAGCCCAAACAGCGCAGCGCCGCGTTCCACGCCATCGGACGACACCGCCATCACCGAGGAAGAACACGAGCCGACGCCCGAGAACACCGAGCCGGACGTCAGAGGACTGCAGGACACAGTGGTGTACGCAAACGGCGTGGAGGTGACGCTGTCCGACTACAAACGCGGCACATCATCGGCAATCGCCGCGCCCGCGAACACACCGTACGTGTCCTTCACCGTAAAGATCGAGAACAAGTCCAAGTCCGCCCTGGACGCCGCAACCGGCTACCTCATGTGCTACCACGGCGACGAAAGCCAGGAATCCCGGCAGATCTTCGATGAAGAACTGCACGGACTGCCCTCGATGCAACTGCGGCCGGGAAGGACAGCGAAGGCGACAGTGGCGTGCGAGCTGCCGAAGGAAGGGAAATATCTGCAGGTGGAGGTGACGCCATCAACGGGGTTGCCGAAGACGATCTTTGCAGGCGACGTGAAATAGGGCGCATTGTCCGCAAAACCCGCACGGAGAGGCTGAACCCTCGCCAAGTGACGGACAGTCGCGGGAACAGAGATCAGGATTTCGGGAATCCTGAAGCGTCCCGAGAAGCCTCAACCCGACCGAGCACCCCCTCACTCCAGGGTGTGGATCGCGGAGCAGGTGGCCGGGTGGGACCGGCTCGCGCCCGTCCACCAGTACCTGCTGGAGACGATCGGTGTCGATCCCGAGGGCGGTGGCGGTGTCCTCGACCGCCGGCGCTGGAACGCCCTCGAGGAGCTGCGGATCGCGATCGCGACCTGGATCGAAAGGACCTACCACCGACGCCGCCGACAGGCCTCGCTCGGCCGGCTGACCCCCATCGAATACGAAACCGTCATGACCACACCGACCCTCCAGGCCGCGTGACCGAACCTGTCACCCAAACCTGAGATGTCAGGGGCCCGGACGATGATCGGAGCCCTCAGGCCACGTCCTGGGAGGAACAGGGTGGGCGTACCGTCCCGGTTGAGCGGATGACGGCCCCCGGGGCGAGTTCCGATCGGCTGTGCGGATCACGAGTGCCTCCACTCCTCCTCAAGCAGTCGAGCGGTCGAAACGGGCGGGGCCGGCCCGGGACTCGCATGGGACGGCACACCCTCATCCAACCGTCTTGAGCAGGCATTTCAACACCCAACCGGTACCCGTAGACAATCAATGGACAAAACCAAGAGGGGCAGAGCCTGTTGAGCGTGCTGCTTCCTTTGCGCCTAGTGCGCCATCCGTCATTCGCCCGCTCCATTGACCACGGCCGAGCAATGATGCGTGCGTTCGAGCCGCGCCGACAAAGGACGAGGCCACTTTGACGGGGAGCCGCTCTGGCAGGGGGCGCGAACGGACCCGCGGCTTGATGACAAGTACGGGGTGAGACCGTCGTCCGGCGGTCGGAGACGGAGATTCCGTGAAACCGGATACCCGGCAACACGAGGAGCGCCGCGACGGCGCCCCCGACCGTGACGGTGACAGCGACGCCCTGCTGACACGGTCGGCGGCGGGGGACGCGGCGGCGTTCACCCCGCTGGTGGAGACGTACTCGCCCGCCCTGCACGGCTACTTCGCCCGGCGTATGCCCGGCGCGGCGGACGATCTGCTGGCCGAGGCGTGGTTGCAGGCGTTCGCCGCGCGGCGCACGTTCGACCCCTCGCGCGGCTCGGCGCGGGGCTGGCTGTTCGGGGTGGCCCGCAACGTACTGGCCCAGCACCTGCGGCGGGCGGGGCGCCAGGAGGCCGTACCGGGAGTGGAGATCACCGACCCCTGGCAGGCGGTGGACCAGCGGCTCGATGCGGCCGCGCTGGCCCCCGCGCTGCGCCGGGCGCTGGGCGAACTGCCCGTCGAGGAGCGGGAAGTGCTGCTGCTCGTCAGCTGGGAGCAGCTCACCCCGGCCGAGGCGGCCGCCGCCGTGGGCATCCCGGCGGGCACCGCCCGCTCGCGGCTGCACCGGGCACGGGGGCGGCTGCGCGACCGGCTCGCACCGACACGACCGGCCGGGCGGCACCTGAGCGTGACGGGAGACATGGCATGAGTACGTACGACGACGTGGAGCGGACCGGCATGAGTACGCAGGACGTGAAGGAGACCGGCATGACCGAGCGGGCGGTGTTGCTGGACTTCCCCGGCGCCGATGAACTGGTGGCCGCCGGGCGCATCGAGCCGCCGTCGGCACAGGCGCTGGCCAGGGCGCTGGCAGGGATCGAGGCTGCGGTGGCCGCACAGGAGGCCGGGCACGCCTCCGGGCCCGAGAAGGGCGCCGTGGTGAGCGCACCGCTGCGGGGGATGTCCGGGCGCCGCCGGGTCCTCGTCGGCCTGTTCACCGCAGCCGCGGTCGCGGCCGGCGTGGTGACGTACGCGAACACCGGTGAGACACCTACGGGCACGCGGAGCGAGGCGCGCGCGGACGCCTCGTCCGTCTTCCTCGACGACATCTCCACGGTGGCCGCCGCCCAGTCGGTCTCCTCGGGGAAGTACTGGAAGACGCATCTGACGGTCGGCGACTCGTACCTCTCGCAGTCCATGGACTTCTACGTCGTCAACGACGGCAAGGCCTACAAGAAGGGGCGCCAACCCGACTGGCAGTTCGGGCCGAAGGACCTCGACTGGAAGGCCCTGGACCAGCTGACCACGGACCCGGCGAAGCTGCTCCAGCTGCTCCAGACTCCGCCGAGGCCCAAGAGCATCTCCGCCTTCGACCAGGCGGTCACCCTGCTCGGCGGGTCCCCGGCAAGCCCGAAACTGCGGGCAGGGCTGTTCAAAGCGATGGCCGGACTGAAGGGCGTCAAGCTCGTCGGGACCGTCAAGGACAGCACCGGGCGCGGCGGGACGGCCCTGGAGTTCGCGGAGGCCAAGAGCGTCGGCCGGGTGATCGTCGACCCGAAGACGAGCTCCATTCTGGAGTACACCTTCACGTGGACGGCGGGAGCCAGCAAGGGCAAGGTCACCCATCGGACGTACCTGTCGGTGGGCTTCACGGACAAGATCGGCTGACACCGGACCGGCGGGGAGGTCCTCGAACGACCAAAGGCGCCCGGGGCGTACAGCGCCCCGGGCGCCCTCCACTTCCTCGCTTCCGGCAGCTGCTCCCCCGCCCTGGTGGTGTTCCAGACGGACGGCGGACCCACGAGTCGCACCGCTGCCGAGCGTTATCCGTGCAAGGCCGTCCGGCTTCCGCTGTTCTGGCAGTTCGTCGGTTCGGCGATCAAGCCGTTGACGATCAACTGCTGTACGACCGGCTGCTGAACGAGTTCCCCACGTGGCTGACCGCTGCCCGTGCTGTCGGAGTCATTCCCCTTGGCGCGGCAGTGTGGCACGGGTCACTGCGAGGGCTGTCACGGATGGGTGGGCTTGTTTGTCCCATGGGCGTTCCCGTAGGCGTGACGAGCACCCGGAGTGGTCTGTATGAGCAGCGAGCATCGCATTGTCGTTCTCGGCGCCGGTTACACCGGCATGTTGGCCGCGGTCCGGCTGGCGCGTCGTACGCGGCGGGTGGGGGGCCGGGTCGTGCTGGTGAATCCTTCGGGGCGGTTCACCGAGCGGCTTCGGATGCATCAGGTCGCGGCCGGGCAGGAGTTGGCCGACCATCGGATTCGCGAACTGCTGGCCGGTAGTGGTGTCGAGTTCGTGCAGGGGTGGGCCACCGGGATCGATCCGGAGGTGCGGACGATCACTGTCGATGGTGGTCGGGTGCTGGCGTACGACACTCTCGTGTACGCCCTCGGCAGCAGTACCGACACGAGTGTCGTGCCTGGCGTCGACGAGTACGCGGTCACCCTCAACGACCCGCGTGCCGCCCATGAGTTCGGCGCCCGGCTGGCCGTCCTGGCCGGTGCCGGTGGTGCCGTGACGGTGTGTGGTGGTGGGCTGACCGGTGTCGAGGCCGCGGCTGAGATCGCCGAGGCTCATCCCGGTCTCAATGTGACCCTCGTGTGCCGGGAGGTGCCGGGCGCCATGATGGGTGAGGCGGCGCGCGCGTATCTGCACCGTGCTCTGGACCGGCTCGGTGTGACCGTCCGTGCGGGTGTGACTGTCACCAAGGTGCTGACCGACACGGTCGAGTTGGCGGGTGGTGAGCTGCTGCCGTCCGGGCTGACGCTGTGGACTGCCGGCGTGCGGGTGCCGCGGCTGGCCGTCGAGTCCGGGATCGCGACGGATGCGCGAGGGCTGGTGGTCGTGGACGCCGGGCTGCGGTCGGTGTCGCATCCCGAGATCTACGCGATCGGTGATGCTGCCGCCGTCCGCCAGGCGTGGGGGCCTGTCCATGGGACCTGTCAGAGCGGGATGCCCACTGCCCAGTACGTCGCCGACGCCGTCGCGCTGCGGCTGCGCGGGAAGCCGGTGAAGCCGTTCCGGTTCGGGTACTTCCATCAGCCGGTCAGTATCGGGCGGCGGGATGCGGTCATCCAGTTCACGCACGCCGACGACAGTCCGCGTCGTTGGTATCTCAAGGGTGTGTGGGCGGTCCGGTACAAGGAGGCCGTCAGTGGCTCTCCGGTGAAGCTGTACCGGCTGAGCAAGCGCGTGAACGTCAGTGCCACCCTTTCCCGGGGCGGGCGCGCTACCCGGCGGCCGGCGGCGCCGACGCATTGACATGTCGACGGGTTGACGTGTGGGCGCTTTGAGGGTGGCATCGTCCAGTGGATTCCTGGCCGACGATGGGAGCATGCACCGGTGGTCGAGTCGGAGCGCGAAGTGGCCCTGGACCAGGATCCGTTCGCTGTGCACCGGCGGCTGCTGTTCGGTACCGCGTACCGGTTGCTGGGCAGCGTCGCCGACACCGAGGACGTGCTCCAGGACGCCTGGCTGGCCTGGCAGAAAGAGGATCGTTCCGGGGTCCGCAATCCCCGCGCGTACCTGGTGCGTACGGTCACCAACCTCGCCCTGAACCGGCTCACCTCGGCCCGTGCCACCCGCGAGAGCTATATCGGACCCTGGCTGCCCGAGCCGCTGCTGACCTCGCCGGACGTCGCCGAGGACGCCGAGCTCGCCGACACCGTCTCGACCGCACTGCTGGTGGTGCTGGAAACACTGGCGCCGGTGGAGCGGGCGGTGTTCGTGCTGCGCGAGGCGTTCGCCTTCTCCCACACGGAGATCGCGGAGGTCCTGGGGCGGCCCGAGCCGACCGTACGGCAGATCGCCCACCGGGCCCGTAAGCACGTGGACGAACGGCGACCCCGCTACGACGCCGACAGCGTGCGGCACCACGAGGTCACCGCGCGGTTCCGGGCGGCCTGCGCCGGCGGTGACCTGAACGTCGTGATGGAGCTGCTCGCCCCGGACGTCGTCGCCTGGTCCGACGGCGGCGGCAAGATCACGGCAGCCCGTCGGCCGCTGTACGGCACCGATCACGTCGCACGCTGGCTGCTCGGTGTGCTGGCCAAGCCCGAGTCGGCCGGTGCGGCCCTGGAGCCGGCCACGATCAACGCCGAGCCGGGACTGCTCATCACCCTGGGCGGCCAGACCATCGGCACCATGTCGCTCGGGGTGTCGGACGGTCTGGTGCGCCATGTACGGCTCCAGCTCAACCCGGACAAGCTGCGCGGTGTGACCCTGCCCTGAGAAGATGTGACGCCGGTGATGGCTGTGTCTCGGGAAACGCAGAAAGGCTCCCGCTTCGCCGGGAGATCCGGCGGAACGGGAGCCTTGGACGCAGGTGGGTTCAGGCGGCCTGCACGCCTTCGAAGATCAGGATCCTGCCCTTGGTGTTGCGTACGCGCAGGGGAACGATCTCCTGGTAGGCGGGAGAGTCGTACCAGCGCTGGGCCGCTTCGGCGTTCGGGAACTCTATGACGCCGGTGAAGGCCTTGCTCTCGCCCTCCAGGACCTGCCAGGGGGCGCCGCGTACGAGGTAGCGGCCGCCGTGGGGTTCGATGGTGGAGACCAGCTTGGCGCTGTAGGTGGCCACCATCTGTGGGTCGCCGTCGCCGTTGAGTTCGGCTTCGGCTATGACGTAGGCAGTCATGTCGCGTCCTCATTCGTCTTTCGTCGGTGTGGTGGTCACGCGAACGCGCCCGGCCCACCAGCTGCTGCTGGTGGGCCGGGCGCGTTCTGCTGTCTGAGCGGAGGAGAGGGGGCTAGGAGCGCGTGGAGAGCGGGGCCGGGGCGGGTGCGGCGGAGGCCGTGCCGGTGACCCGGTGAGTTATCGCGGAGAAGGCCAACAGCCCGAAGGCCACCAGCGAGGCGACCGTGCGTACCACGTGGGACGTCTGCCACTTGTCCCTCACGTCGGCCCAGTCGGACGGCGGGGACGTGACCGTCCAGTCCTTCTGGTCCGCGTTGATCGGGAGGTTCACCACGATCGTCAGGATCAGGATCAGGAGGAGGAGGGCCAGGGCTGCCAGGGGGACGTAGAGGTCGTTGCCCTTCGCCTTCCAGGCGCCTACCACCAGGATCACCGTGGCGATGATCGTGGGGATCAAGGTGGCGGAGGCCAGGGTGTCCAGGGAGTCGAGTTCTACCTGGCGGACCTGGGCGTAGACCTTGGCGTCGTAGTCGCGCAGGGAGGTCTCCAGGACCAGGACGCAGACCAGGAATCCCGTGAAGACTCCGCCGAAGATCAGGCCTGTCCAGCGGGCGATCGAGAACAGCGGACCTTGCTTCATTCACAACTCCAGGGCGGCTGCGGGGTGGTGTGGCGCTCAGTCACTCAGTCGCTCACTCCGCCAGCCTTCCACAGGTGTGGTCGAGTCCTGGTCGAGTAATTCAGGCGGCTTCCGTCTTGGCTCGCGGGGCCTCGCCCGCCTGCCAGACGAGGTCGAAGGTGAAGCGGTGGATGCGCCAGCCGTGAGGGGTACGGCGGGCTTCGGCCTCGTAGTGGCCGCCGATGGTGAAGTCCGCCGCCGGTTCGTCGGCCTGGCGGACGTGCACCGCCATCAGATGGGCGGCCACCCGGGCCTCGTCGCCGTCCAGATCCACGGTGTGGTTGGCGCTGATGTGGTGGGTACGGGCGAAGGTCGTACGGGCCATCTGCTGGAAGTCCGCCAGGCCTTCCAGGCCCTTGAACTCCCCGAAGGGGAACATGAGGTGGACGTCCTCGGTGAAGATCTTGTCCAGCCAGGCGTCGCTGCCGCGGTCCTTGTCGAGGTGGTGGACGTAGCGGTCGCAGAGCTGGGTGAGCTCCAGGCGGTCGTTGAGGAGCCGCAGTTGGCGGTTGAGGGTTTCCAAGCCGGCCTCGTCCTGGGATATACGCATCTTCGAGTCCTTCTCTAGTGAGACGTGCGGGTCAGGCTGCTCGCTGGAACTGGATGCTGCGCCAGGCTCGGGGCTGGAACGGGGTGGGCTGCTGGCGGTGCCAGCGGGCCGCCGTGGGTGGTCGGCGGCCCTCCGTGGGATCGGACGGCGCGCTCATCAGGCGCTGCTGCAGGACCGCTATCACCGCGGCCAGCTCCTCGGGCGTCGGGTTGCCTCGCTCGATCTTCAGCTCAAGAGGTGACATCAGTGGCCTTTCACTGGGGCGGCGTGCCGTGTTTGCGGCGGGGCAGGGACGCGTCCTTCGCAGCGAGCATCCTCAGGGCGCTGATGAGTGACAAGCGGGTGTCGGCCGGGTCGATGACGTCGTCCACCAAGCCGCGTTCCGCCGCGTAATAGGGGTGGACCAGGTTCCGCTTGTACTCGTCGATCTTCTGGGCGCGCATCTCCTCCGGGTTGTCCGCTGCCGCTATCTCCCGGCGGAAGACCACGTTCGCCGCGCCTTCCGCGCCCATCACCGCTATCTCGTTCGTCGGCCAGGCCAACGCCACGTCGGCGCCGATCGAGCGGGAGTCCATGACGATGTACGCGCCGCCGTACGCCTTGCGGAGCACCACCGAGACGCGGGGGACGGTGGCGTTGCAGTAGGCGTACAAGAGCTTGGCGCCGCGGCGGATGATGCCCTCGTGTTCCTGGTCGACGCCGGGCAGGAAGCCGGGGACGTCGACGAGGGTGACCAGGGGGATGTTGAAGGCGTCGCAGAACTGGACGAAGCGTGCGCCCTTCTCGCTGGCCTTGATGTCCAGGACGCCGGCCATGGAGGCGGGCTGGTTGGCGACGATGCCGACCGTGCGGCCGTCCAGGCGGGCGAAGGCACACACGATGTTGGGGGCCCAGGCCGCGTGGACCTCCATGTACTCGCCGTCGTCGACCAGTTCCTCGATGACGGTGCGGATGTCGTAGGAGCGGTTGCCGTCCGCCGGGACCGTGTCCAGGAGGGTGGGGCAGCTGCGGTCCGACGGGTCCTCGGTGAGGGTCTCCGGGGGGAGTTCCCGGTTGTTGGCCGGGAGCATCGAGACCAGGTAGCGGACCTCCGCGATGCAGGTCTCCTCGTCGTCGTAGACGAAGTGGGCCACCCCGGAGGTGGCGGCATGGACGTCCGCGCCGCCCAGGCCGTTCTGGGAGATCTCCTCGCCCGTCACCGCCTTGACGACGTCGGGGCCCGTGATGAACATCTGCGAGATCTCACGGACCGCGAAGACGAAGTCCGTCAGAGCGGGCGAGTACGCGGCTCCGCCCGCGCACGGGCCGAGCATCACACTGATCTGCGGGATCACGCCGGACGCCAGGGTGTTGCGGCGGAAGATGCCGCCGTAGCCGGCCAGCGCCGAGACGCCTTCCTGGATGCGGGCGCCCGCGCCGTCGTTCAGGGAGATCAGGGGGGCGCCGGCCGCGATGGCCATGTCCATGATCTTGTGGATCTTGGTGGCGTGGGCCTCGCCCAGGGCGCCGCCGAAGATACGGAAATCATGGGCGTAGACGAAGACCGTACGGCCGTCGACCGTGCCCCAGCCGGTGATGACACCGTCGGTGTAGGGCCTCTTGTCCTCCAGGCCGAAGCCGGTGGCCCGGTGGCGCCGCAGGGCCTCGATCTCGGTGAAACTGCCCTTGTCGAGGAGGAGGGCGATGCGTTCGTGGGCCGTCAGCTTGCCCTTGGCGTGCTGACGTTCGGTGGCGGCGGGATCGGGGCCCTCGAGGATACGGTCCTTGATCTCCTTCAGTTCCAGCGTCGCCGCGGTGGACGGTGTGGTGTGCATGGCCATCACTCCCAGTTGGGGCAGACCTGCCGCTCGGCGGCGATCCGTTCGGTGGCGTCGTCGGTGTAGAGGCACTCGGTCGGCAGCCGGCGGGCGAGGATGTCGGGCGCGGCGGCGCCGGCGGGGGCCGCGATGGCGACGGCGGCCACGTGCGCGGGGCAGCTCGGCATGTTCTCGATGCGCCACCCCCGAGGGCGGGCGGGGGCGTCCGGGTCGGTGCGCTCGCCCAGGTAGTCCGAGTTCAGTTCGCGGCCCAGGCCGGTGCCCAGGCCCTTGAAGTAGGCCTCCTTGCGGGTCCACAACCGGCCGAAGGCCAGCGGCTGTTCGGCGTCGGGCAGGGCCCGCAGTTCCCGCTGCTCCGCCGGGTGCAGTTCCGGCAGGCACAGCTCGACCGTCTCCACCGTCGGCACCCGCTGGACATCCACTCCCAAAGGCGCGTCCGCGATGCTGATCAGGGCGATGCCGTGACTGTGGGAGAGGGAGAAGTGCAGCCCCGTGCCGCGCAGGACGGGGCGGCCGTGCGGGCCGCCGCAGCACGGGCAGGTGTCCCTGCCGAGCGGGAGCTCGGCCGGCGGGATACCGGTGTAGGCGGACAGCAGGCGGCGCAGCGCGATGTGCGCCATCAGATAGGTCAGGCGGTCCAGGGGGCGGACGAAGGCCGCCGCCCGTTCTCGTTCACGGTCGTCCAGTTCGCCGGTGACCATGTGCTCAGGGTGGTCGCCCGCCCATTCGGTGCCGATCACCCACAGATGGATCTGCTGCGTGTCGACACTCAGCCGGGGGACGGTGCGCAGAAATGGGGCGGTGGAGCGCGCTGGGCTCATCGCGCCGTCCCGTAGGCGGGCACGGCCACCGACTCGGCCAGCAGGACGGCGATCTCGCCGACCGTATCGTCACGCAGCAGGTCGTGCGTCTTGATCCGGACGTCGAGCTCGTCCTCCAGGCGGCGCTTGAGGCACAGCGCCGTCAGGGAGTCCACGCCGAGGGCGCGCAACGGCCGGTCGGGTCCCACCCGGTGGGCCGGCGGCACGTCGAGGACGTGGGCCAGTTCCCGGCAGAGCCAGGAGACGATCGTCCGGGTGCGGGCGTCGAGGTCCATGGCGCGCAGCGCGGACGGTGCGGGTGGCCGTACGAACAACGGGGTGCTGGTGTGGTTCATGGACTGGTCGCTTCCGTCGAGGGGGCGCGGGGCGGTGGTGTGCGTGGGGGGTTGGACTGTCAGGCGGCCGCGGGCAGCGGCACGGTGGTGCCGGTGACCGCGTGCCCTGCGAGGCACTCCTCGAGGAAGGCGAGGGCGCGCAGGTGGTAGGTGTGGGCGGTCCAGCCGAGGCTGATGTTGTGGCCGGCCTGCGGCAGGCGTTCCACCAGGACGCGGGGTGCGCGCGGCAGCAGGCCGGCCAGCTCGGCCAACGCGTGCTCGTCGTGGCGCCACCACTTCTCGTGCTCGGCGAACGTGAACCGGACGGGCACGCGGAGCCGGGCGGCCACCGACGCGAACCGGGCGGGCCAGGACCGTACTTCGGCGCGTTCCCTCTCGGGCATGGGCGCGACGGGGCAGGTGCGGAACGTGTCGGGCGGGTACAGGCGCAGGGCGCCCCAGTTGTGTTTCCAGTGGCCCTGGCCGCCGGCCGAGGGCAGATCGTGTGCCGGTACGGCCAGACGGTGACCCAGGCCCGAGACGTCCAGGCCCAGCAGGGGTGCCGGGAGGCCGTCCGCGGCGCAGATCAGGGCGAGTTTGCCGCCGTAGGAGTGGCCGAGGACGAAGACGCCGGCGCCCAGGTCGTGGGTGGTCGCGTAGTTTGCGAGGGCCGTGCGGACCGTGGCCGACTGCTCGGCGAGGGTCTGGCCCGTCGGCAGGGCGGGTGTGGAGGCGCCGTAGCCCGGGCGGTCCAGGGCGAGGACCGTGTAGCCCAGGCGGGCCCCGAGGGTGAGCAGTGACTGGCCGGGATGGGCCCGGGCGTCGAAGTAGCCGGCGGTCATGCCGCCGCCGTGCAGGGCGAGGACGGTGGCGCGGGGCGCGCCGCCGGGCGGGGTGGCGAGCAGGGCGGAGAGGCGCAGGCCCGCCGCGTCCAGCATGATGCGGCGGGGCCCGGTGGCGGGCGGGGCGTCAACTGCCGTGCACGCCCCGCCCATTGGTGGAATGGCCACGCTCACGCCGTGCTCCCCGATGTGCTGTCCCCCGCCTCGCCGAACCAGCGGTGCAGTGCGGTGCGCAGTTCGGCCGGGTCCGCCGTGGTGCCGGTGGCCCAGGCGATGTAGCCGTCGGGGCGGACCAGGAGGGCGGTGGTGGCCGTCAGGACGGGTTCGGTGTCCTGCGGGCGGACCGTCACCGTCGTCACCCGGTCCTGCCACGGGGCCGCCGCCTCCCGCAGGGCCGGGTCGTCGGCGAGATCGAGCAGGACGCCGCGTCCCGGGTGCAGGAGTTCCATCGTGGTGGTGGGGCCCTCGGCGCCGGTCAGGGTGCGCGGGGGCAGGCGCCGGCCCAGGAGGGGGTGGGTGCCCTCGCCCACGTCGTAGCGGACGTCCAGGCCGGAGACCAGACCGGACAGGTGCCGCTTGACGTCGTCGTACTGGATGAGCTCGCCCATCAGCTCGCGCAGCGGGCTCATCTCGGGGCCGCCGACGAAGAGCATGCCCTGGGCGTGGGTGTTCATCAGCAGGCGGGCACCGGCCGCGTGGCGTTCACCGTGGTAGGTGTCGAGCAGACCGATGGGCGCGCGGCCGCGGACCTCGGCGGCCAGCTTCCAGCCGAGGTTGGCGGCATCCTGGACACCGGTGCTCAACCCCTGGCCACCGGCCGGGAGATGGACGTGCGCGGCGTCCCCGGCGAGCAGGATGCGGCCGCGCCGGTACTCGGTGACCTGACGGGTGGCATCCGTGAAGGAGCTGACCCAGTGGGCGGTACCGGCGCTGATGTCCTCGCCGGTGATGTCCTGCCAGGCGTCGGCGACCTCCGTGAAGCTCACCGACCGCTCGCGTTCGCGGCCGGGCTCGACGTCGGGGACGACGATGATGCGGTCCACGCCGTCGCCGAGCGGGGCGGCCATCACCATGCCGCCCGGCAGGCGCTCGCCGAGGAAGCGCGGGCGCAGGTCGCAGCCGGCGACGTCGGCGAGGTACATGGTGCGGGTGGCGTCCGTGCCGGGGAAGGAGAACCCGGCCGCTCGCCGTACGGGGCTGCTGCCGCCGCCGCAGCCCACGAGGTAGGCGGCGGTGAGGCGTTGGACGCCCTGCGGGGTGGCGACGGTGATCTCGACGTGGTCGCCCTTCTCGTCGAGTTCGAGGAACTCCCAGCCGCGCCGGATGTCCGCGTCCAGCGAGATCGCCCAGCGCTCCAGAACGTCCTCGGTGTGCGACTGCGGGACACCGCGCGCACCGAAATGGGCGTCCTGAAGGACGGTGTAGTCGAACTGCACGCCGCCGAAGTGACCCATGGGGGCCTTCTCCAGGTCCCCGAACCACGGCAGCAGGCCGCGCTGTTCGAAGACCTCCATGGCGCGTGCGGTGAAGCCGAGCCCGCGGGACTGGCCGGTGGGCTGCTCCAGGCGTTCCACCACGACGACGTGGGCGCCGCCCAGGCGCAGTTCCCCGGCGAGCATCAGACCGGTCGGGCCGGCCCCGACGATGATGACGTCGGCGTCCATGGTCTCTCCTCTCCCCTACTCGTGAGTGGTGGTCAGCCGAACAGTCCGGCGATGTGCTCCGGCGCCTTGGTGCGGCCCCATTCCAGGGCCTGGCCGAGCAGGTCCGGCGTCGCCTCGAAGCACTTGTTGTCCGGGTCGCCGAGCGCGAACGGCTCCGGCAGGAACTTGGACTCGCGCAGCTGCTCGAAGAGGAACTCGGCGGCCTCGCCCGGCTCCAGTCCCCCGACCTCGACGGCCTGGCAGGTGGAGCGGGTCAGGGCGAGCAGGGAGCTGATGTCCTCGCCGACCGGCGCGGGCAGACCGGGGGTGGTGGTCTTCTCCAGGTCTTTGAGGATCTGCTCGTCGCGGTTCTCCATGAAGCGGCGGTACGCCCGCTCGACGGTCATCGTCGGCATGATGCTGGTCGACTCCCACACGCGGGTGACCGCGTTCCACAGGTCGTAGTGCTTGAAGCCGACGAAGGAGCTGTAGACGAGGTCGTCGTGGACGTCGTACAGGCCCTGCTGGAGCCGGTCGATGTACTCGAAGCGCTCGGTGGACCAGTCGCCGTCACGGGAGGCCTCGATCAGGCGCCAGGCCAGGGAGTTGACGACCTCGAGAGTGTTGGTCAGGCCGCGCGAGTACAGCGCGTCGATGAAGCCGGCGGCGTGCGCGGTCAGGCAGTAGCGCTCGCCGACCGTGCTGGAGGAGGAGTACTGCAGACGGCCGGTGGCGACCCAGGGGCGGGCCGCGCGGGCGTCGGTGAACTGCTCGGCGATCTGCGGGAACTTCTCCAGGAACTCGTCGAACTCCTGCTGCGGGGTGAGGTCCTGGGACTTGGGGAACTTCCGCTCGTCCAGGGTGAGGCCCACACTGCACAGCGGACTGATCGCGCCGTCGTGGTTGTCGAAGGGGATGACCCACAGCCAGCCGCCGTCGAAGACGTGGTGCAGGGTGCCGTGGTGCCAGGGGCTGGGCTGCTGGTGCCGGGCGGCGGAGGGGGCGTCGTCGTAGGCGGTGACGCCGACCATGTGCGTGAACAGGGTGCGGGAGTGGTGGCGGGCGCGGGTGGGCTCCTCGCGCAGGCCGAAGGCGTCGGCGACGGGGGAACGGAAACCGCTGCCGTCGACCAGGTACTCGGCGCGGTACTCCACGCCGCGGTCCGAGCGCAGCACCGCGCCGTCGGGGCCCGTCTCGATGTCGGTGATACGGGTGCCGAGCAGCGGGGTCGCGCCGTAGCGGACGGCCAGGTGGAACAGGTAGGCGTCGGTGTCCTGGCGGAACAGGTGGCTCTCGGTGCGCTGCCACTCCGGGACGACCAGCTGGTTGATCTCGTCGGGGTTCTGGTCCTGGCCCTCGCGGTGGTAGACGAAGCCGAAGTTCTGCTTGCGGCCGCTCATCGGGGAGACGTGGTCCTGGATGCCGCGGAAGCTCGCCATGTGCACGATCTCGGGGACCTCGTAGCGTTCGCCGACGATCCGGGTCATGGCGGAGGTGTACGGGATCGTGGACTCACCGACGGCGAAGCGGGGGTGGGTGCCGGCGTCGATGAGGAGCACCTTCACGCCGTTGCGGGCGAGGACCGCGCCGAGCATGCCGCCGGCCATGCCCGCGCCGAGGATGGCCACGTCGTAGCGCTCGTGCGCGGGGTCTTTCGTGTTCATGGGGTCACCCTTCGGGGAGTCGTTGGCGGCCTCGGCTTCGCCGTCGGCCTTGGGGGTCCCACCCGCATCGCCCGTGCGACCTGTCGATTCGGGTGCGGGTGGCCCCTGTGGGACGGAATCGCCGTCGGCGACTGCCGGTTCGGGGGCAGGGGATGGAGCGGCTACGGATCCGGGTGCGGACGCGGTCGTCGGCGCCCGACCGCCGTGGGCGGCTGCCGGTTCGGAGGTGAAGAGCGCGGCGGCTTCGGACTTGGGCGCGCGTAGTGGACTCGGCGTCCGTGCGTCGTCGGCTGTGGGGCGTTCCGTCGTGGGCGGGCCGAACCAGTGGGTCAGGGCCTCCGGCAGGGGGGTGCCGCTCGGGAACGTCCAGGCGATGTGGCCGTCGGGGCGGAGCAGGAGGGCGTCGGTGCCGGGGAGGTCGGCTGTGGCGGTGAGTGTGGTGACGTAGTCCGACCAGGGGGCCGCCTGCTCGAGGAAGGGGGCGGCCCTCGGGGTCAGGAGGAGGAGCAGGGGACGGGCCGGGTGGAGCAACTCCGTTGTCGTGTACTCGCGGTGCCCTGCCCTCAGGGTGGTGCGCGGCAGGCGTACGCCCTGGTCGCCGTAGCTGATGTCCAGGCCCGCGATCATCGACGCCAGGTGGGTGCGGACCTTCTCGGAGGGCAGGAGTTCGGTGAACAGGGCCCTGGTGGAGCTGGATTCCGGGCCGCCCAGGAGAAGCTGGGACTGGACCTTGATGTTGGCGAGGACTCTGCGACCCACCTCGTGCCGTTCATCGTGGTAGGTGTCGAGCAAGTCCGCCGGGGCCCTGCCGGTGGCCACCGCGGCCAGTTTCCAGCCGAGGTTCACCGCGTCCTGGAGGCCGAGGTTGAGGGCCTGGCCGCCGATCGGCATCTGACGGTGGGCGGCGTCGCCGGCGAACAGGATGCGGTCGTGCCGGTAGGCAGACAGTTGGCGATTCGCGTCGCCGAAGGAGTTCACCCACAGCGGGGTGCCCGAGGTGATGTCCTCCCCCGTGACCCGCTGCCAGACCTCGCACACTTCGGCGAAGTCCGGCTCCCGGGTGCGGAGTTGGGCCTCGCGGCCGAACTCGTGCACCATCACTCGGGTGACGCCGTCGCCGCGCCGGGCAGCAACCGCCATGCCGCCGGGAAGGCGCTGGAAACGCCGGTTCGGGACGTCGATACCCGCCACGTCGGCGCGCAGCAGCTCGCGGTGGGCGTCCTCGCCGGGGAAGTCGGCGCCCAGCAGACGGCGAACGGTCGAGTTCTCGCCGTCGCAGCCCACCAGGTACGCCGCCCGGATCCGTACCGGACCGTCAGGGCTGGCAGCCACCGCTTCCACGCCGTCGGCCGTGGTGCGCAGGGCGCGCAGGGTGTGGCGCCGCTTGATGCGCGCGCCCAGGCCGGTCGCCCAGTCCTGCAACAGGCGTTCGGTCTCGGTCTGCGGGACCTTCCACTGACCGGGGTGGGTGCTGGGCAGGGTCAGGTCCAGCGGGATGCCGCCGAAGTGCCCGCGCACCTCGCACGGCGGGGTGCCGAAGGCCTGAAGCAGGCCCCGGCTGTCGAGGATCTCCATGGTGCGGGCGTGCAGGGTCGAGGCCCGCGACTCGGTGGTCGGGGCCTCGCGGGTCTCCAGTACGACGACGTCGGCGCCGCCGAGGCGGAGTTCACCGGCGAGCATCAGCCCGACCGGTCCCCCGCCCACGACGACGACGTCGGCCTCCAGCCGCTGGTACGCCATGGTCAGCGCTGGTTCTCGGCGTGGTCCTTGGCGTGGCCCAGGGTGGCGCGGCTGTTGGTGCTCAGCGCGCCGTGGACGTACGCGCGGGCGTCCGCGACCGTGGCGTCCTCGCCGAGGATCCTCGCGATGTTCGCGGTGTTGAGGACCACGGTGTGCTGGGATGAGGCGGTGGTGGTGCCGTCGGCGGCCTCGGTGAACGTCCAGTAGCCGGTGTGCAGGGTCATCAGCGCGGGCAGCGTGACCTGCTTGTAGGCGATCTTGTGGTGCGGGAACGTCACCCGGTACGACTTGGTGGTGTGTGTGGAGCCGTCCTTGGCGCGGGTGTCCATCTCCAGGCTCTGCAGACCGGGGGCGGGCTCCTCGAAGCGGACGGTGGCCACGTGCGGCAGCCGCTCGGGCCACAGGCCGGCCTCGTTGACGAAGTCGTAGGCGTCCTTGGCGGAGCCGGCGATCGTGACGGAGTCCTCGAAGGAGAACGTGACGTCCTCGGTGGCGTGGGCGAGTTCGACGTTGGTCTTCAGTGCCGCGAGCTCCGAGCGGGAGTTGCGGTCGACGGCCTCGTCGATCCAGGCCAGGCCCTTGGGGTCGTCGTCGATGGCCCGGTAGTCGTGCAGGAGCCGCACCCGGGACGTGGACTCGGTGAGCGGCTCGATGATCCAGGTGCCGCCCATCGCGGCGACCGGCGGGGTGGAGACCTCCTGACGGAAGGTGATGACCAGGCCCTCGGCGTCCAGGGTGCGGCGCGAGGTCCAGTTCTTCGGCTCGCCGTTGGCGGTGGCCCAGATACGGATCCGCTCGCTGTCACCGTCGTCCTCGACGCGGTCGACGAAGATGGTGGGCGGGAAGATCCGCGGCCAGTTCTCCACCTCGGCGATCAGGCGGTAGACGGCCGTTGCGGGGGCGTCGACGTCGACGGTGTGCTCGACCTCGCGGAGCGTCATGGCTGAACTCCCTTCAGGGCAGGGGGATTAGAAGTTGCCGAGGCCGCCGCAGACGTTGAGCGCCTGTGCGGTGATGGAGGCTGCGGTGTCGGAGGCGAGGTAGCCGACCAGACCGGCGACCTCTTCGGGGGTCGAGTAGCGGCCGAGCGGGATCTTCGACTGGAACTTGGTGAGGATGGCGTCCTCGGTGGTGTCGTAGGCGGCCGCGTAGCCCTGGCGCACCCGCTGCGCCATCGGGGTCTCCACATAGCCGGGGCAGACCGCGTTGACGGTGATGCCGGTCGGCGCGAGCTCGTTGCCGAGAGCCTTGGTGAAGCCGACGACGCCGTGCTTGGACGCGGAGTAGGGGGCGCCGAGGACCACGCCCTGCTTGCCGGCGGTGGAGGCGATGTTGATGATCCGGCCGCGGTCCTTGTGGCGCATGCCGCCGGTGTTGAGGACCGCGCGGGTCATGCGGAAGACGCTGTTGAGGTTGGTGTCGATGACGTCGTCCCACAGCTCGTCGTCGATGTCGGCGGTGACGCCGCCGCCGCTGCGGCCCGCGTTGTTGACGAGCACGTCGACGGTGCCGAACCTCTCGACGGCGGCGGTGACGAACGCGGTGACGCTGTCGGAGTCGCGGACGTCGACGGCGGCTCCGTCGACGTCGAGGCCTTCCTCGCGCAGCTGCTTGACGGTGCTGGTGACGTTCTCGGCGGTGCGGGCGCCGATGAAGACGCGGTGGCCGCCGGCGGCCAGGATCCGGGCGGCCGCGAGGCCGATTCCGCTGGTGGCGCCGGTGACGAGAGCGACGCGCTGGTCCTGCTGCATGGTGGCTTCTCCCTGGGTCCGGTCGAATCAGGCGGCGGTGGCGGCCGGCGACAGCAGTTCGTTGACGGCGGCGATGAGGGTGCGGGGGGTGCGGTTGTCGGTGAAGACGTCGTCGTCGAGGGCGATGCCGTACTCGCGCTCGATGCGGCCGCCGGTCTCCAGCAGGGCCAGCGACTCGTAGCCGAGCGACTCGAAGTCGAGGTCGAGGATGTCGCCGTCCAGGTCGATGCCGTCGTCGGCGCCGGCGCCCTCCAGGAGGATGCGCTTGAGGTCGGCGAGGGCGAACGCGGAGGAGCTCATGAGGGGTCCCTTCGGGGATTGGGGTGGTGATGGGGTGGGCATGGCGATGCCCCTGCCGGTGGGGCTCGGCAGGGGCATCGGGTTGAACAGGAGAGAGCGCCTAGGAACTCGGGAGGGTCTGTCTTCTTGCGGCTGCGGGCTCGTTGTGGCTGGTCGCGCAGTTCCCCGCGCCCCTGGGGGAGCAGCCCCGCCCGGGCATGGGAACGCCCCTGCCGGGGCGGGGGATGTCGCCGGCAGGGGCGTGCTCCAGGCGGCCCGTCCAGCGGGCCGTGGGGGTCAGACGCCCCACAGGTGGCGCTTCTTGTAGCTCGACTCCCAGAAGAGCTTGTTGAGGACCTTCACCGGCGCCGGCATGGTGTCCAGGAACGCCTTGCGCTCGGTGTCGTTCTGCTCGTCGGTGATCCAGGGGAAGTAGACGGCCGCGCCCTTGGGACCCTGCTTGCGGGCCATCGCTCCGCGGAAGGCGTCCCAGTCCTTGGTGGTGCAGGCGTCCTGGATGAGCGGCAGCGCCTCGCTCTCCTCGTGCTTCATGTGGTCGCCCAGGACCCGGATGAGTTCGGCGACGCGGTCGGCGAGGTCGGGGGCGTTGCGGGCCAGGCCGTCGTCGACGGCGGCGAGCACCGGGTCCAGCTGGGCGTGCTCGGCCTCCATCTCATCGAGCAGCTTCTGGTCGGCGGGCCGGCCGGCGACGGCGGCCGCGACCCGCGGCCACAGGTCGGAGTCCTCGACGGTGTGGTGCACATGCAGCTGGTGCTTGAAGTTCGCCCAGCCGTCGCGCACCTCCGGGGACTGGGAGCGGCCCGCGGCGACCGCCGCGGCGAGCCGCCTCATGTCGCGCCGGAACGCGTCGTGCGTGGCGTACATGACGGCGAAGTTGATCGGGGCCTGCTGTGCGACTGCCATGGTGTGCATGCCTTTCTTGGGTGACCGGTCGCGGCCGGTCGGCGGATGGGGTAACTCGCTGTCGCGAGTGGGGAGTTCGGACCCTTGCGGCCGAGCTCCCCACGCCCCGCGGCCCGGGATGCCCTCGCGAATGAGAGGGATCGGCCATGGCCGGATGTGACACGAACCGTCACATTTGTGATCTGAATCACATTCGCGGGGGGTGATGTCACAATCCCCGGGCGAAAGGCGTCTCGGGTGTGAGCTCGTCACAGGGAGGCACCATGTCCGACAGCCAGGCAGGCGACCACACGGCCAGTTCCGTCGAAGCCTCGACGGAGGTCTTCGTCGGCTACCGCGAGTTGCTGTTCTCGATCGTCTACAACCTGCTCGGCACCGTCGCCGACACCGACGACGTGCTCCAGGAGACCTGGTTGTCGTGGTCGGCGAAGAAGAGCCGCTCCCCGCACGAGGAGATCGACAACCCGCGGGCCTACCTCGTACGGATCGCGGTCAACCACGCGCTGGCCCGCAAGGCCGTCATCAAGCGACGCCGTGAGACGTATGTGGGTCCCTGGCTGCCGGAGCCGCTGGTGACCCGGGGCGCCGCCGACGAGGAGCCGGTCGCCGAGCCCGCGCACCGGGCGCTGCAGAGCGAGTCGGTGTCGATGGCGCTGATGGTGGTCCTCGAGACGCTCTCCCCGCTGGAGCGGGCGGTGTTCGTGCTGCACGACGTGTTCGGCTACGCGCACGCCGAGATCGCGGGCATCCTCGACCGCAACCCTTCCTCGGTGCGCCAGCTCGCCCACCGGGCCCGCGCCCACGTACAGGCGCGGCGCCCCCGCTACCAGGCTGATCCGCACGTCCAGCAGCAGGTCACCGAGCGGTTCATCGACGCCGCGCTCGGCGGCGACCTCGGTCTGCTGATGGAGATGCTGGCACCGGACGTGACCATGTGGACCGACGGCGGCGGCAAGGTCCGCACCGCGGGCCTGCGTCCGGTCATCGGCCGGGAGAAGGTCTGCCGGCTGCTCGCGGGCTACGCGGGGCGCACCCCCAAGGACCTCGACATCCACTACCGGCACGTCAACGGCGACCCCTCGGCGGTGGTGTTCTCCGAGGACTCCCCCTACGCGGTGCTGGTCATGGACCTCACACCCGACAGCGACCAGGTGCGCGGCATCTACGCCGTGGTCAACCCGGACAAGCTGGCCCGGGTGCGGTCCGGCGAGGCCGACGAGCCCGCCGAGACGGAGGTCTGAGGGCCGTGGGTGTCAGTGCGCGCCGCGCCCGTGGCCGGCGGCCGCTTCGGCGACATCGGCACGCGGACCGGCGACCGCCCCGGCGGCGTCCGGAGTGCCGGCTGCGCTCCCCACCAGGGGCGCCCGGTCGTCGTCCCGCAGCAGCCGGTTGAGGACGGGCGCCGCGATCCCGGTGGTGACCAGGGCCATGAGCACCATCGCGGAGAACAGCTGCACGGTCAGCAGCCCGAGACTCAACCCCACGTTCAGCAGCACCAGTTCGGTCAGCCCGCGGGTATTCATCAGCACCCCGAGCACGGTGGCGTCCCTCCACTCCATGCCGGTCAGCCGGGCGGACAGGGCGACGCCACCGAGCTTGCCGAGGCAGGCGACCACGATGATGGCCACCGTCTGCAGGACACCGCCCGCACTGAGCGTGGTGAGGTCCACGGACAGGCCGGTGACGACGAAGAACACCGGAAGCAGCAGCTTGCCGACGCTCTCCAGGGGCGGCAGCGCCACCCGGTGGAGCAGGCTGTCGTGACGCCGGGGCATCACGAGACCGAACATGAACGCCCCGAAGATGGCGTGGATGCCGATGTGGGAGGTGACGAACGCCGAGGTGAACACGCCGGAGGCGACGAGCACGGGCACGTACTGCGTGTGCGTGACGCGCAGCCGGTCGCCGACGGTGGCGAGCACGGGGCGTACCAGCCACAGCATGGCGACCAGGTAGACCGCCGACCAGGCCATCACCGTCAGGAATCCGGCGGTGCCGGTGGCGGTGGTCAGGGCGACCACGACGGCCAGCATGCACCAGGCGAGCACGTCGTCCGCGGCCGCCAGCCCGAGGGCCAGGGTGCCGGCGCGGGTCTTCTGCAGTCCCTGTTCGGCGATGATCCGGGCCAGTACCGGGAAGGCGGTGATGGACATCGCGACGCCGAGGTAGAGCGCGAACTCGGTGAACGGCACGGTCCTTCCGTCGACCACGTCGTGCGAGCCGTAGATCAGCCAGGCGAGCCCGACACCGA
Organism: Streptomyces sp. NPDC002817; assembly: GCF_053592055.1. Classification (NCBI taxonomy): domain Bacteria; kingdom Bacillati; phylum Actinomycetota; class Actinomycetes; order Kitasatosporales; family Streptomycetaceae; genus Streptomyces; species Streptomyces sp. NPDC002817. Next base: position 71,378 of record NZ_JBSFUY010000033.1, on the reverse strand, counting down.
GCGCCATGGGCAGCGCCAGCGAGCTGATCCAGATGGTGCCGGTGGAGCGGAAGCGGCCTTTGAGGGCGCCGCCGTTGAACTCCCAGCCGATGATGAACATGAACAGGAGCAGGCCCACCTGGGAGACGACGCCCAGATGGGGGCGTATCTCCGCGGGGAAGAGCCGGTCGGGCAGGTCGCCGGGGAACAGGCCGAGCAGGCTCGGTCCCAGGCAGATGCCGACGGTGATCTCGCCGATGACGGCGGGCTGTCTGATACGGCGGCACAGCGCGGTGACGGCGGCCGCCAGGGCGAGGATCAGGGCGATGCCGCCGATCGCCGTGACGGTGATCCACTCGGAGTGGGGCACAGCAGTCTCCTGTCAGGGGGCGGCGGCGGTCATGGTCGGGCCGGCGCGGACGTGGAGGTGGCAGCGTCGACGGGACGCAGCTCGATGAAGTCGAAGGCCTTGAAGCGGCGCAGCAGGGGCCGCAGCGGCGCCGGTACGACGGACTGCTGCGGGTCGGTGAACACATGCGGCTGGTCCAGGCGGATCAGCTTGCCCCGGGTGTGCAGTTCGCAGCCGCCGCCGGCGATGGTGTTGCGCACCCAGTCGGACTGGGGGCCGTACGGCAGCGACATGACGTAGTTCCCGTCGCGCTTGAACACCTTGACCGGGGTGCGGTAGACGCGCCCGGACTTGCGTCCCACGTGCAGGACGGCGCCGAACCCGGGCATCCGGGTCAGGACGGGGCCGACGAAGCGGTTGGCGAAGGTGCGGTTGAAGCGGGCCAGTCGCCGTTGGATGGCGGACATCCGGAACTCCTTAAGCGTGCGGGTCAGACGTCGAACATGGGGTGGGTGCCGCGCTGTTCGGCCTCCAGGGAGCCCATGGAGCCGCGGAAGAAGATCAGTGGTTCGGACTCGCCGCTGGACACGCCCAGTTCGGCGACCTTACCGATGAAGATCGTGTGGTCGCCGCCCTCGACGGCGTTGACCAGGCGGCAGGACAGGAACGCCATGGCGCCGCTGAGCACGGGCACGCCGGCGGTGGAGTAGTGGTGGTCGACGCCGTCCAGGTTCGCGGTGTGTTTGCCCGCGAACGCCCAGGCCAGGGGCTCTTGCCGGCCGGCGAGGAAGTTCACCGTGTAGGCGCCGGACTCCTCCACCACAGCGCGCAGGCGGGACGCCTTGTGGAGGCAGAACAGCACCAGCGGCGGGTCGAGGGAGACCGAGGTGAAGGAGTTGACGGTGGTGCCGGCCGCGTGCGAGCCGCTGCCGCTGGTGATCACGGTCACTCCGGTCACGAACATGCCGCACACATTGCGCAGCACCTTGCCGTCGATGGGACCGTCGGCCCGCTGTTGCAGGATGCCTGGCTGTGTCGTGGTCATGGGCGCCCCCTGGGGGAAGAAGGCCCCGGCGAGGGGCTCAGCGGATGCTCTGGGCGTACTTGAACAGGCCGTACGGGTCGTAGAGGGCCTTGGTCGCGGCGAGCCGCGGGTAGTTCTCGGCGTAGTAGGACCGCTTCCAGTCCTTCAGGGCCGGGTCGATGAAGTTCTGGTAGGTCTCGCCACTGGAGTAGGGGTCGATCGCGGCGAACCCGCGGTCCACCCACGCACGGGCGGCCGCCCGGCCCTCGTCGGTCGGTGAACTCGCGATGGTGGCCAGGTAGTTGGTGGTGCAGAGGCTGTCGCGGTGCACGAACGCGGTGGCCGTGCGGGCGAGGTCGGCGGCGGCTCCGCCCAGCGGCAGCACCTGCAGCTGGCGGATCTGGCCGGCCCGGCGGTCCGCGTCGAACACGGCGAGGGCCGCCGCCCACCCGGTGCGGGCCATGGGGGACTTGAACATGCGGCTGCGTTCCAGCCCGAACGCGGGCCTGGTCAGCTGCCCCTCGGGGTGCAGGTCGGCGGCCCGGTGGCACTGCTCGGCGGTCCTGGTGGCGCAGCCGTAGACGCCCATCATCAGCGAGCGGTACGGCATGACGGCGTCCACGCGGGAGGCGGGCGGCCCGGTCAGGGCGAGCAACCGGCCCGCCTCGTCGGCGAGTTGGGCGGCCGTGCCGGTGGAGACCAGACGGATCGCGGGCACCGGGGTGACGCCGGGCGCCGCGTCGGGGAGCGTGACCACGGCCGCGCCGCCGATGGTGCGGGGGGCGTCCACCAGCCAGCGGGCGTATCCGTCGAGCATGTCGAGCGCCTTGTCGTAGGCGAAGACGAGCGTCGCGGTGGCCACGTCGGTGACGGCGGAGGCGGTGGCGGTGTAGGAGGTGACGACGCCGAAGTTGCCGCCGCCACCGCCGCGTATCGCCCAGAACAGATCGCTGTGCCGGTTCGGTGCGGCGGTCACGATCCGGCCGTCGGCCAGGACGACGGTCGCGGAGGTCACGGCGTCGCAGGCCACGCCGAGCGGGCGGGTCAGGAAGCCGAGGCCGCCGCCCTGGACGAAGCCGCCGGCCGCGACGGTGGGGCCGGCGCCGCCGGCCACGGCGAGCCCCGCGGGGGCGAGCGCGTTCAGCATGTCGACGTTCTGGGCGCCGGGCCCGAACGTCGTCGTGGCGCCGGTGAGACTGATCGAGTTCAGCCGGGACACGTCGACGACCAGGCCGGTGGTGGTGGAGTAGCCGCCCAGGCTGTGGCCGCCGCTGCGGATGGCGACGGGCAGGTCGTTGTCCTGCACGAAGGCCAGGCACAGGGCGACGTCGGCCGCGCTCGCGCAGTACGCGACGGCTTGCGGGTCGATGGTGTCGAACTGCTGCAGTTCGAGCAGTTTGGCGGTGGCGTAGGAGGCTTCGCCGGGCAGCACGAGGGTGCCCGAAAGACGGCCGCGCAGCTGCTCCCAGGGAGCGGCCGCGCGGGCTGGGGAGGGGTGGAGGGCGGCGAGCGCGAGGGCGCCGCCGGAGGCTCCGAGAAGTGTTCTTCGACTGATCATGTCCGGTCCCAATACAAGCGCCCCCGGCCCTGAAGGGCCGGGGGCGCAGACGGTGGTGCGGTCAGTGCGCGGCGGTGGCGTCCTTGGCGGGCGCGGTCTCCGGCTGCGCGGGCGGCGCGCCGTGTCCCATGCCCGAGGGGGTCGGCCCGCCCTTGAGGGCGAGGCACAGGGCCGCGCCGGCGAACATCGTCAGGGCGGGCACCAGCATGGTGGGCTGGAGCGCGTCGACGAAGCCCTGGTGGAAGACCTTGCCGGCCAGTTCCTGGATGGTGTTGGCGACGTCCTGCGGTACGTTCGCCGGCAGTGAGGCACCCTGCTGGGTGCCGACCTCGACGTTCTGGGCGCCGTCGGCGAACCCGGAGACGAAGTCGGCGCGGTAGTCCTGGGGCAGCGACTGGGCGGCGGTGGCGGCCTCCTCGCGCAGCGCGGAGACCAGTTTGGCCTGGAGCACCGCGCCGATGATGGCGCCGGCGAGCACGGAGCCGACCTGGCGCAGCGCGTTGTTGACGCCGGAGGCGGCGCCGGTCAGGTGCGGCGGCACGTTGCGCATCACCTCGGCGCCCATCGGGGCGAAGGTGCAGCCGGCGCCGAGACCGGCGACGAAGAGCGGGCCGACGAACGCGGTCCAGGAGCTGTCGGTGTCGGCGACCATGAAGATCCAGGTGATGCCGATGCCGAACATCGACAGGCCCGCCGTCAGGATGTACTTGCCGCCGAACTTCTCCGACAGGATGCCGGCCGGGCCGGCCGTGAACATCGAGCCGAGCGCGAGGGGCACCAGCACCAGGCCGGTCTTGATCGGGCTGAAGCCCAGCACGGACTGCAGGTAGATGGTGGTCGGCAGGAGGATGCCGAGGACACCGAAGGACACCGCGATGCCGACGAGGTTGACGACGGAGAAGTTGCGGTCCTTGAACAGGGAGAACGGCAGCAGCGGCTCGTTGTCCTGCTGGCCGCGCTCGTACATCAGGAACGCGCCGATCAGGACGGCCGCGGAGACGAGCAGCGCCCAGATCCAGCCGTTCCACTCGTAGCGCTCACCCTCGATGAGGCCGAAGGCCAGGCAGAACAGCGCACCCGAGGCGATGATGACGCCCATCAGGTCGAAGCGGTGCTTGACCACCCGCACGTTCTTGGGGATGAGCTTGAAGCCGAGCACCAGCACCAGCAGGCCGACCGGGATGTTGATGAAGAACACCCACCGCCAGTCCAGGTGGGTGACCAGCAGACCGCCGAGCGTCGGGCCGATCGCTCCGGAGACGCCCGCGACCGCTCCCCACACGCCGTAGGCGGCGCCGCGCTTCTCCGGCGGGAACACGTCGGTGATGATCGACAGGGTCTGCGGCATCAGCATCGCCGCGCCCACACCCTGCAGCGCGCGGAACGCGATCAGCTGGGAGGGGTCCTGGGCCAGACCGCAGGCCAGGGAGGCGAGGGTGAACAGGGCCACGCCGGACAGGAAGAGGTTGCCCTTGCCCCGGATGTCACCCAGCCGCCCCGCGGTGATGATCAGCGTGGCGAGGACCAGGGTGTAGGCGTTGACGACCCACAGGATCTTGTCGAGCGATGCACCGAGGTCGTCGGTCATGTCCGGGATGGCGATGTTCACGATCGTCAGGTCGACCAGGGTCATCACGAACCCCAGGCACAGGACGCTCAGAACCGCCCACGGGTTGGTCTGCCGTTCTTGAGTCATGTTCCTCTCCTTGTCGCGGCGTCTAAGGCGCTCACGTTGTGTGGCGGTGCACCCAAGAGGGCGGTGCCGGTCCGGGTGTGACATGCACCAGCGGCGGTGAGACGCACGTCACATTCAGGCCGTGGGGGTCAGGCGTTCCCGCAGGAAGGCGACGACCCGGGTGCGGGCGGCGAGGGCCTGGTGGCCCGGTGCCTCGCGCACCTCGGCGGTCAGCACGGAGTGGGCGCTCTTGGCGAAACCGCCCGCGTTGCCGGGAGCGGAGTCGAGTTCGATGACCTCGAAGGCGTCCCCGAGCCGGGCACGGAGCGTGCCGAACCGCTCGGCCGGGGAGATGCCGTCCTTGCTGAAACGCAGGCCGAGCACGCACAGCCCCTCGCCGCGCGTGCGGGCGACGACGGTGTCGAGCTCGTCGGCGGCGAGCCCGGCATCGGCCTTGCGGGTGCGGCTCGTCGGGAACGGCACCGAGGGCTGGCTGACGACGGGGGCGAGTACGGCGGGATCGACGGCGGCGGCCAGCGCGAACCCGCCGGTGAAGCACATGCCGATGACGCCGACGCCGGGGCCCGGGGTGCGCGCGGCCAGGTCACGGGCGAGCGCCCGCAGATAGTCCGCGACGGGGCGGCGGGCGTTCGTGGCGAAGGCCCGGAACTCGGCCGACACGCACAGCCGGGCCACCACACCGAGGGTGTAGGGCGGGGAGTCCGCGCGGCCGGGCGTTCCGAACAGGGAGGGGACCGTGACCGTGAACCCCTCCTTGACCAGGTGCTCGGCCAGGCCCAGCACCTCCGGGGTGATGCCGGGAATCTCCGGGACGAGGATCACCCCGGGCCCGGCCCCCTTCTCGTACACATCGTGGGTGACGGAGCCGGCGGCGAAGGAGCGCCGGCTCCATCCGGTGAGGTCAGAGGTCGGTGCGGTGCCGGTCGTCACGGCGAACTCCTAGTGAGGCAGGCGCAGTTGGTGGCCGCGCCCTGGTCGTCGTACGACTTCGGCCGTACGACGACCAGGGCGTTGCCGGCCGGTCAGGCGACGCAGATGCCCTCGACGGCGATCTTCTCGTAGACGTGCGGGTAGGCCGTGATCCCGTCGGGGTACTTGGCCGCCGACTGCTGGAACTCCGGCTTGCTGAAGGCGGCGAACAGGGCCTCGGTGGACTCCCACACGGCCACGTTCACCAGCAGGCGGCTGCCGGCGATGCCCTTGTGCAGCTGGGTCTGGATGCAGCCTGGGCTGCCCTTCATGTACGCGGCGTCCTCCTGCCAGATCTTGAGGAACTCGTCGTACAGCTCGGTCGGCACGTCGAAGACGTTGACGAGTGTGATCGGCCCGCTCTTCTCCTGGAACTGCTTGATGAGGGGGGTGGCCGGGTCCAGCGCCTCGATCTTCATCTGTTTCCTTCCTGGTGGCGGGGGGTGCTCAGAGCTCTTGCGGGTCGAGGTCGTCGGGGGTGATCTCCAGGACCGGGATGGGGCGGCTGGCGCGCTTCTGGAACTCGGCGATGAACGGGAAGACCTCGCAGAACTCGCGCCACCTGCGGTCGCGTTCGTCACCGGCGAGGATCCGTACGGTGGCCGGGAACTGCTCGGGGCCGATGTCCACGCTCACCTGCGGGGTGGCGCGCACGTTGTGGAACCAGGCGGGGTGGCTGGCCTGCGGGCCGCCGGGCACGTCGAAGTGGCCGGGGGCGGCGCACACGATGTAGCGGCCGTTGTCGTAGACGTAGCCGACCGGCAGGGTGCGCTTGAGGCCCGTCCTGCGGCCGGTGGTGGTCAGCAGCATCGCGTCGAGGCGCCCGAAGTGCCCCATGATCTTTCCGCGGGACTTGCGGTACAGGAACAGATGCAGGTGCAGGAAGGACTTGTTGACCTTCTTGACGTACTTGTTCGGCGGCTTGGAGTACAGGTAGACGTTGAAGCGGGTGAACGCCTGCACCAGCGGGTTGGTGTCCTCCATCTGGGGGCGGGTGGAGGACCAGGAGGACAGCGCCGCCTCGTCCTCGGGTCGTGCGGTGGTCTGGGACATGGCCGTCCTTCCTCAGAGAGCCTTCTTGCCCTGGAGAGCCGAGCGCAGGCCGCTCCTCACCAGGGAGCGGGCGATGTCGCGCATCTCGCCCTCGGGGGCCTTGCGCAGCGACCAGTTCATGAACTTGGCGACCATCGCGGTGGTCGGGTACACGAACCGCGTGGAGTCGTCGTCCTTCCAGCCGAACACCGGGTTCAGGCCCTCGCACTCACGCAGCGCAGCGAAGATCGTGTCCGCCGCGGTGTCCCCGTCCAGCTCGCCGATCTCGTACTTCTCGCAGACCTCGGCGGTCAGTTCGAGGATCTTCTTGAACTCGTCGTGCGGCCACCACAAGCCCGGGTACGGGGTGTTCTCCAGCTCCTTCAGGTGCTGCTCGTTGCCGTCGAGCTCGTACTGCGCGCGGGCCCGGTGCAGCCGCATCACGCCCGGCGTGAGGAACCCGCCCCACACCCGGAACACCGCGTTCCACAGCCGGAAGTGGGAGAAGGAGATGTAGGAGGCGTTGACGAGGTCGTCGTTGTACTGGAGCAGACCGCGCTCCAGCTGCTCGACGTACTCGAACCGCTCCACCGACCAGTCGTCGTCCTTGACCGACTCCAGGATGCGGGTGCACAGCGAGTACACCACCTCGAAGGTGTTGGACAGGCCGCGCGAGTACAGCGGGTCCAGGAAGCCGGCCGCGTGCGACATCAGGCACCAGCGCGGGCCGATCGAACGGCTGGAGGAGTACTGGAGGCGGTCCGTGGAGATCCACTCACGGACCCGCTTGGCGCCCACGAACTGCCGCTTGACCGCCGGGTACTTGTCGAGGAAGCCGCGCCACTCCTCCTCCGGCGTGAGGTCGGTGGGCTTGGGGTAGGTGCGCTCGTCCATGGTGATGCCGACCGAGCACATCGGGTTCTTGGAGCCCTTGACGTTGTCGAACGGGATGATCCAGAACCAGCCGCGCTCGATGAGGTGGTGCAGGGTGCCGCCGTGCCACTGGGCGGGCGGCCGCTTGCTGACCGGGTGGTGCGAGACGTCGTCGAAGGGCTTGACGCCGATGTAGTGCGTGAACATCGAGCGGGCGTGGTGCTTGAAGCGGGCGGGCTGCTCGCGCAGGGAGAACTTCTCCGCCAGCGGGGAGCGGAAGCCGCTCGCGTCGATCAGGTACTTGGCCCGGAACACCTCGCCGTTGCGGCCCGTGATGGTGACGCCGTCGTCGTCGAAGTCGAGGTCGGTGGCGAACCAGTTCTGCCGGGTGACGCAGCCGTACTTGGCGGCGACGTTGAAGTAGTACTGGTCGCTGTCCTGGCGGAACAGATGGCTGGCGTCGGTGAGGACCTTGGGGATGACGAACATCGTCGCCTGCTCCGGGTCCGGCTCCTGGCCCGCCTCGTGCTTGATGAACCCGAAGCTCTGCTTCTTGCCGTGGTGCGGGCCGATGTTGTCGGCGACCGCCTTGGCGCTGAGCAGATGACCGAGCTCGGGGACGTCGAAGCGCGACTTGAGAATGTGCAGCCACTCGATGAGCTGCGGCGTCATCGACTCGCCGACCGCGAACCGCGGATGCTGCCCGGCGTCCACGAGGACCACCTTGGTGCCCTGTCGGGCCAGGATCGCCCCGGCGACCGAGCCGGCCAGGCCCGATCCCAGGATGAAGACATCGCAGTGCTGGACGTTGTCGGACCTCTTGGCCTGGCCCTTGGCCATCACCTTGCTGGCCATACGCGCCACCCTCTCTTCTGACGTTGTCTGAGCCGTTTGTGTCGGGGCCCGGCCGGCGTTCACGAGGTGCTCCGGCGCACGACCATCGCGGAGTTGAAGCCGCCGTGGCCGCGGGCGAGGACCAGCGCGGTGTCCACCCGGGCACTGCGCGCCTCGCCGGTGACCAGGTCCAAGCGGTAGGCCGGGTCGGGGATGACGTGGGCGGTGGGCGGGATCACGCCGTCCCGGATGGACAGCAGGGCCGCGGCCACGTCCAGGGAGGCGGCGCCGGACAGCAGACGTCCGGTCATCGTCTTCGGCGCGGTCACGGCGACCGCTTCGGGGCCGAAGACCTTGGTCACCGCGTCCGCCTCGGCCCGGTCGAGCTCGGGGATCGCCGCGGCGTCCGCGAACACCACGTCGACGTCACCGGCATCGGTGCCGGCGTCCGCGAGTGCCTGGCGGATGGCCCGCTCCAGGCCCGGCTCGCGGCCGGTGCCGGGCGGCGGGTCGAAGGTGGCCGCGTATCCGGCGATCTCGCCGTACACCCGGGCTCCGCGCTCCCTGGCCGCCTCGGCGTCCTCGAGGATGAGCAGGGCGCCGCCCTCGCCCGGCACATGGCCGGCCGCCTCGATGTCGAAGGGCAGATAGGCGCGGCCGGGGTCGTCGCTGGTGGACAGGCGGCCGCCGGCGAGCTGGGCGACATGCCCCCAGGGGCAGATCGAGCCGTCGACGCCGCCGGAGACGATCAGCTTGCTGCCCTTGCGGATCTGACGCCGGCCCTGCGCGAGGGCATCGAGGCCCCCGGCCTGGTCGGAGACGACGACGCCGCTGGGGCCGCGCATGCCGTGCCGGATGGAGATCTGGCCGGTGTTGACGGCGTAGAACCAGGCGAAGGACTGGTACGCGCTGACGTACTGGCCGCCCTTGCTCCACAGCGCCTGCAGTTCGCGCTGGCCGAACTCGAAGCCGCCCGAGGAGCTGGCGGTGACCACACCCATGTCGAAGGGCGCCCACTCGCCGGGCGTGACGCCCGCGTCGGCGAGCGCCCAGTCGGCGGCGACCAGCGCGAGGCGGGTCATGTGGTCGGTCTGCGGCAGCAGCCGGCCCGGAAGGTGGTCCTCGGCGACGAAGCCGGGGACCTCGCCGGCCAGGCGGGCCGGGTAGCCGGAGGCGTCGAAGCGTCCGATCTCGCCGATGCCGCTGCGGCCCTCGACGGTGGCACGCCAGAAGTCGTCGGTGCCCAGGCCGTTGGGGGCGGTGACGCCGAGTCCGGTGACGACGACACGGGTGGTCGTGGCCGGGGTGGCGGTGGCCGTGCTCATGGCCTCGGTCGTCTTCATGCCGCCCTCCGCAACACCATGGCGCTCTGGAACCCGCCGAATCCGCTGCCCACGCTCAGGACCGTGTCGGTGCGCTGTTCACGGGCGTGCACCGGCACGTAGTCCAGGTCGCACTCGGGGTCGGGTTCGTGGAGGTTGGCCGTCGGCGGCACCACGTTGTTCTCGATCGCCAGGACCGAGGCGGCGATCTCCAGGGAGCCGATCGCGCCGAGCGAGTGCCCGACCATGGACTTGATGGAGCTGACCGGGGTTTCGTAGGCGTGCGCGCCCAGGCTGTGCTTGAACGCCGCGGTCTCGTGCCGGTCGTTCTGCTTGGTGCCCGAGCCGTGGGCGTTGATGTAGTCGACCTGCTCGGGGTTGATGCGCGCCTCGTCCATCGCGAGCCGGATCGCCTCGGCCATCTCCAGTCCGTCGGGCCGCAGCCCGGTCATGTGGAAGGCGTTGCAGCGGGTCGCGAAGCCGGCGATCTCGGCGTAGATGTACGCCCCGCGCCGCTCGGCCCGCTCGCGCTCCTCCAGGACGAACATGGCGGCGCCCTCACCGAGGACGAAGCCGTTGCGGGTCCGGTCGAAGGGGCGGGAGGCGTGCTCGGGGTCGTCGTTGCGGGGGGTGGTCGCCTTGATGGCGTCGAAGCAGGCCACCGTGATGGGCGAGATGGGGGCGGCCGCGGCGCCGGCGAACATGACGTCGGCGCTGCCCTCGCGGATCAGCTCGGTGGCGTATCCCACCGAGTCCAGGCCCGAGGTGCAGCCGGTGGAGACGACGGCGGCGGGGCCCTCGGCGCCGACCTTCCAGGCCACTTCGCTGGCGAAGGAGCTCGGTACGAAGTAGTCGTACAGGTGCGGCACCGCGTAGCGGTGGTCGACCAGGTCGAGGCGGCCGCCGTCGGAGACGATGCGGTACTCGCGGTCCAGGGCCATGGTCGCGCCGACGCCGCTGCCCACGGTGACGCCCGTGCGGTGCGGGTCGAGGTCGGTCAGGGCGAGTCCGCTGTCGGTCAGGGCCTCGGCGGTGGTGACGACCGCGAACTGGGCGGCGCGGTCCATGCGCCGGATCTCCTGCGGGGTCAGACCGTGCAGTTCGGGGTCGAAGTCGACCTCGGCGGCCACCCGTGAGCGAAACGGTGTCGCGTCGAAGGAGGTGATGGTGCGGGTGGCGGTGCGACCCGTGCTGAGCAGGTTCCAGAAGTCCTTGGTCCCGACCCCGCCGGGGGCCACCACACCGATGCCGGTGATCACTACCTGGCGCGCCATCAGGACGCCCAGTGGTAGAAGCGGGTGGCCATCGCGTCGGCCGGCGAGCGCCAGGTCGCCGGGTCGTAGGCCTCGATGAACGGCTTCAGGTCGTCGCTGACCTGCACGAACCGCGGGTGGGTCTTGGCCTGTTCGATGTTCTTGCCGCCCTGGTCGTCGTCGAAGTCCTGGAGGTGGAAGTACAGGCCGCGGTAGGCGAACAGCTCACGGCGCCGCGTGCCCATCAGGTGCGGCATCTCGGTGCCGTCGAACTCCTGGAAGATCCGGGCGACATCACCGATGGACGCCGGGTCCATCCGCGCCACGATCAATGTGCTGTGCATGGGCTCTCTCCCTGGGGGAAATTCCGGATGCGTTTCCGAACAAGAACTCCGCGATCTCGTGGACTGCGCGGAAAGGGAATCGGGAGCGCACTGGGCGGGAATTTCTTGAATTCGCATCGCCGTGCGGACAGTTCACCGGATCCTCACTTACAGCTTCTTCGGTCCCTGTCCGGATAACAACGCCCATCCGTGCAGATCCATGTCAGAGTTTTCTCAAGCGACTGCCGTGGACTGTCAGATGCCGGATGCGGGACCGGATCCCTGACGGCGGGTGAAGCACGCGTGGACATCGGATTCGGCGTAGTACGTCCGGCCCGCGCGGCTCTGCCGGCGCCAGCGCTGCTCGCTGGCGAGGCGATAGACGGTGCCGGTCGTGGTGGACCACAGCCGGGCCACGTCACCCGCGGTCAACCAGCGTTCCGGTACGGCCTGTCCACTGCGCATGGCACGGCGCAGTTCGGTCCACCGACCGCCCGGCCAGGAGTGCGCGGGGTCGGTGTCGCACTGGATGCGGGCGCCCTGGCCCGGCTCGGTGACCAGGGCCCCGGGGCAGCCGGGTGCCACGCACTCCCCGACGGTGAGCCGGCGCGACGGCTCCTGGCGGGCGACCCGGTGGGCGGCGCGGACCAGGCGGGCGACCTCGCGGGTGGCGTCCGAGGCGGCGGGGTGCGCGGCGAGCCAGGCGGCGTGCCGCACCAGCAGGGCGGCCAGTGAGCCGACGGTGCGCAGCGGGGTGGGGACACGGCGCTGCTCGACGACGACCCCGCACCAGGAGCTCAGGGTGGTGACGATGTCGGCGCGCACGTCGGCCGCGGCGGCGTTGAAGGGCAGCCCGGACGGCACCGGCCCGCCGCTGGTCCGCTCGCGCAGTTCGTCACCGCGGGCGCCGCCGAGGGCCTGCTCCAGCTCTTCGTGGAGGCCGGGAATGCTGCGGAGCCGCTCGACGAACAGTCGCAGGCACCCGGGGCACAGACGTGTGCGGTGCGCCGCGTATTCCGCCGACGCCGACTTCCGGCAGTCCTCGCCCTCGCAGCGGATACGGGTCTGAGTGGACGTCATTCCTGGCAGGTTCACTTGGTTCATTTCGAATCCCCCGTGAGCTGTTGGACAGACAGGCGACTTTGCTGATTGCGTCCGGAAAAGGGCGTACGTCGGCGACGTACGCCCTACGGAAAGGGAGAGGATTTCAGGCCCGTCCGATGCGGAATCCCACCCCGTGCACGGTGACGATCCAGTCGCGGGAGCCGAGCTTGCCGCGCAGACTGCTGACATGGGTGTCGACGGTGCGACGGGACCAGGAGTCCGCCCACACCTCGCGCAGCAGCTGCTCGCGGGTGACGACGGTCTCGGGGCGTGAGGCCAGCAGGTGGAGCAGGTCGAACTCCTTGCGGGTGACCGCCACGGTGCGTCCGCCGAGGCGGACCTCGCGCAGCTGCGCGTCGATACGCAGCGCCCCGATGGACAGGACACGACGGGTGGTGCGGGGCTGGACACGGCGCATGACGGCCTCGATGCGGGCCAGGAGTTCTCTGAGGCCGCAGGGTTTGACGAGGTAGTCGTCGGCACCGGCCTGGAGGCCGAGGACGACGTCGAGTTCGGCGCCGCGGGCGGTCAGCGCGATGACGGCGGTGTGCCCGGACGCGGAGAGCTGACGGCACACCTGGAGTCCGTCGACGTCGGGCAGGTCGAGGTCGAGCAGGACGACGTCGACATCCGTCTCGCCGTAGGTCTCCAGCGCCGCGTAGCCGTTGCGGGCGCGGTCGACGTGGTGGCCGTGCCGGCGCAGGGCCTCGGCCAGCGGCTGGGCGTCCTCGGCGCGGGCGTCGACGATCAGAACCCGCCAGGCGGTGTGTCCGGCGGAAGCGGTGCGTGCGGCGGTGTCGAGCATCTCATGACGCGGTGTCGGTCGTGGACTGAGCAGGTCGGCTGACGCCTGACGCATGACTCACCTCCGGGGTGGTCTGTTTCCACGGCGCGTGCAGCATTTCGGCCACTTTAGGAAACACCGTGCCAACTCCCGGTCAGGGCAAGTGCAGAGGATGCGCAACGGGTGGCACGGGCTTGGCCAGCGATCCGGCGGGGGCGGCCCGCCCGGCTTGCGGAATGTTGACATGCCGATGCGGTTCGGTTGGCACGGCCGTGCGGTGGAGCTGTCGTGACCCGCCCGATGCTGACAGCAGCACCTGACCCCGGTCACCGGCTACGACGACGGAGTGGAGCCATGGACACGAGCAGCGCATCGGCGGTGAACCGGCCGCGGTGGCCGGGCGGTCCGGACGACACGGCGGTCCGGCACCGTCCGGTGTGGGCGCCCGCCGCGACCCATCCGCTGGCTCCGCCGCTCTTCCCGGCCGAGCGGCTGCTGCTCGTGGTCGACGGCCGCGACAACGCCCGTGCCTGGGTGCCGGGTTCGGTGCGCACGGTGCGGGCGGGCCGGGACGTCACAGGCAGTGCGATGTCCTGGTCCACGTATCTGGACGAGGTGCGTCCGGCCGGGATCGTCGTCGACCTGCCGGCCGGCACCACCGGCGTCGAGCGGGCCATGGACCTGGTGCTGCCGATACTGCGCGCGGCCTGCGGCTCGACCGGTTGCGGTCCGCTGCATGTGGCGTTCCTGGCGACCGGGCATGCCCGGCCCGAACTGGCCGCGGCGCTGGGCGCGCTGGCGCAGATCGCCGCCGTGGAGGACGGCCGGCTGCGCGCGGTGTCGGTACGGGTGACGGCGCCGCCCGCGTGGGCGCAGGATCCGTTCCAGGTGGCGCGCGCCGAACTCGCCCTGCCCCGGCCGGGGCTGGCGGAGGTCCGCTACACCCCGGCGGGCCGGGAGGTGCGGGTGCTGCGCGCCGACCATCGGCCCGGGGACGCCCGGACCCTGCTGCGCCGGGGCGGCCGCTATCTGGTCACGACGGACGCCGACGGACCGGGCGAGCAGCTCGCGCAGCGCCTGGTGCGCGAACTCGGCGCCCGCGTCACCCTGTTGAAGGCGGGCGAGGGCGAGACACGCGGCGTACTGCGGGTGTCCGGCCGCCCGAGCCGCTACGACGACGTCCGCACCGCGGTGCAGGCCGCGCTGCGGGCCCACGGCGGCCTGGACGGCGTACTGCACTGGGCGAGCGGCGGGGAGGTGCGCCCGCTGGCCCGGCTGTCCGCGGCGGTGGCGCGGGAGGCGGTGGCCGACGCGGTCGGCGGGGCCGTCCACCTGGACCGGGCGACCGCCGGGCTCCCGCTGGACTTCTTCGCGCTGGCCACCGCCGCCGACCCCTACCGGGCCGTGGTGGGCGCCGCCGTACCCGCCGCGATCGCCCGCGCCCTCACCTCCCTGACGGCCACCCGCACCCGCCTCGCGGCCGCCGGTGCGCGTGCCGGTGTCTCCCTCTCGGTGTGCCGGCCGGACCTGCACGCCTGTCTCGACACCCTGGGCGGCGGCCACGGACCGGCAGGGCACTCAGGAGCTTCACGGGCGGCGTGAGGGAAGGCGGGGCAGCTGTTCTGCCGGTGGACGTCACGCCGCGCCCCAGGACCCCTCCCGTAGCCACCACCACGCGCCGCATGACCCCCTCGCGGGCCACCTGAGCCCTCCTCGAACAGTCCCGGACACCTGGCACGGCCCGGCCGCCACCCCCTTTGGCGTGCACCTTCGCGGTGATCTTCCCAGGGGTATGACAAGGCTGCGCCGCGGACCGCACCCGCCATGACAGACAGGCGTCGCACACCGCCCCGCATGGCAGGGGTCAGCCATGAAAGTTCCGGCCGGGCGCACGGTTTTCCGCCGCGGCACTGCGGAACGTTGACGTCCGTCACGCCCGCTCACCAACCTCGCAGGCATTCCGGTCATGCGTACGGATTCCCCCGGATTCCCCGAGAGGAGCGTGAGCGCAATGAACGTACTGGTCGTCGAGGACGATGACGCCATGGCCGAGGCCCTCCAACAGATGCTCGGCCAGCACGGCTACGACACCCTTCGCACCGGCACCGGCACCGAGGCCCTGGCGAACCTGACCGGTACGACGCTCGTGCTGCTCGACCTGAGCCTGCCCGACCTGGCCGGGCACGAGGTGTGCCGGCGGATCCGGGAGAGCTCCTGTGTGCCGATCGTGGTGCTCAGCGGCAGCGACCACGAACTGGACCGGGTGACGGCCCTGTACGCGGGCGCCGACGATTTCGTGCCCAAGCCCTTCAGCCGGCACGAACTGCTCGCCCGGATCGAGGCGATCCTGCGGCGCAGCGCCTGCTGCCGCCCCCACCCGGGCCCGCCCGCCGACACCGCGCCCGCCGCCGCGCCGCGCCCGCGCCGTGCGGCGCCCGCCGAGGAACCGGCCGCCGGCCGGGACCGCAAGCTGCGCGCGGGACCACTGCGGCTGGACACGCGCACCCGCAAGGTCTTCCTCGACGACGAGGAGATCCGCGTCACCCGCAAGGAGTTCGACCTGCTCGCGATGCTTCTCGAGGAGCCGGGCACGGTCATGCAGCGTGAGGAGATCATGGCCCGGGTGTGGGACGAGAACTGGTTCGGCTCCACCCGCACCCTCGACGTCCACGTCGGTTCGCTGCGCGGCAAGCTCGGCAGCACCCTGTGGATCGAGACGGTCCGCGGCGTGGGCTACCGGCTGACGGTGCCCGAGGTCCTCGGCGTCGGGGCCGAGCGATGAGCACCCGCCCGTCCCCTCACGCGGTGACCGCCCACCCCGCCGGCAGCCCCTACGATCTCGCCGCGAGCGCCGCCCATCAACTGCGCGGCCCGCTGTCCTCGATCCGGCTGCGGCTTCAGCTGCTCGGCGAGGACCGGCCCGATGTGCCCCAACTCCCCTCCCTGCTCAAGGAGGTGGACCGGCTGTCGGCGCTGCTGAACCACGTCCTGGACTGGGGCGCGGGCCGGCACCGGCCGCCCGAGGCCGTCGAGGTCCTCGACGTCGCCGCGGCGCGCGTGGACGCGTGGAGCGTGCTCGCCGACCGGCGCGGCGTGCGCATGGACCTGGCAGGGACGGCCGTGACGGCCCGGCAGGTGCACGGAGCGCTGGATCACGCCCTGGACGTGCTGCTCGACAACGCGGTCCAGGCGGGTCCGCCCGGCAGCACGGTCACCTGTGCCGTGCGGGTGGCGGGGCCGGACGTGCGGGTCTCGGTCACGGACGAGGGGCCCGGCATGAGCGATGCGGAACTCGCCTGTGCGGGACGCCCGTCGTGGCGCGGTGCGGCAGGCGCCGGACGGGAGGGCAGCGGCCTGGGCCTGTCGATCGCCTCCGCCCTGCTGGACGCCTCGGGCGGCCGGCTCGACCTGGCCCGTGCGGCCTCGGGCGGCCTGGTCGCCACGGCCGTACTGCCTCTCCTGACGGACTGATCCGATGTCTTGGAGCCACCGCATGCCCATCGAGGTCCTCCTGGCCCACTCCGACCCGTCCACGCGGGCCCGGATCAGCGCGCTGCTCGCAGCGGAACCGGACATCGAGGTCGTGGGCGCCCATGGCGACGGCGTGCGGGCCCTTGCCGAGGCCGGGCGGCTGCTGCCCGGTGTCGTACTGACGGGCCTGCGTCTGTCCGGGCTGGACGGGGTCGAGCTGACCCGCCGGCTCGCCGGGCGGAACGCACCGCACGGTGTGCGGGTCGTCGTCCTCGCCGGGAGCGGACCCGTGCCCCGCGCGTTCGCGGCGCTCGCGGCCGGCGCGCGGGGGCTGCTCCACGACACCGACCGCGCCGAACTGCCGCGCGCGGTACGGCTCGTCGCCGGTGGCGGGGCACTGGTGTCGCCGCGGCTGACCGGACCGCTGATCGAGGCGTGCGTGCGCGGCGCCGCCGTACCCGCCGCGTCGGCCGTGCCCACGCTGGACGGGCTGACGCGGCGTGAACGCGAAGTGCTGTCCCTGGTCGGCACCGGTCTGTCCACCCAGGAGATCGCCGACCGGCTCGTCGTGGCCGAGACCACCGCCAAGACCCTCGTGCGACGCACCATGGTCAAACTGGGCGCCCGCAGCCGCACCCGGCTGGTCGCCATCGCCTACGAGAGCGGGATGATCCGCCCCCGCGCCCGGCGATAGACCCGTTCGCTGTCCGTTCGCTGCCCGTTCGCTGCCCGTCCTCAGCACGCCTTCAAGCCGGGTTCGAGGGTGCCGGGCGACCCTCAGACCATGGCCCGGCGAAAGCTGGGCGGCCGTGAAGGGGGAGGGATGTCGACGGACCCGTGGACATACCGCCCCGCGACCGAACTCATGGGCCGGGAGCTCGACCTGATCGCCGTGCGGGGCAGGCTCCAGGATCCGTCCGTGCCACTGGTCACCCTGGTCGGTGCGGGAGGGGTCGGCAAGAGCCGGCTGGCGGCCGAGGCGGCCGCCGGGCTCGCGGAACGGTTCCCCGGCGGGATCCACCCCGTCGACCTGCCCGCCTGCGTCGACCTGGAGTCCACCCTCAAGGGCATCGACAAGACGGTGCGCGACATCACCGAACCCACGCTGCTTCTCCTGGACGGCGTCGAGCATGTCGCGGCCGAGCTGGCGCCGGCGCTCGCCGCGCAGCTGGCCGCCACTCCCCTGCTCACCGTCCTCGCCACCGGCCAGGAGATCCTCGGGATCTACGGCGAGTGCGTCATCCCCGTCACCCCGCTGGCACCGCCCGGCCCGCTGCTGGAACCCGATGTCGCCGAGGTGCAGGACAACCCGGCCGTACGGCTGTTCACGCGCTGCGCCCGCGCCGCGAACCCGGCGTTCGCGCTGACCGGCGAGAACGTGGACCCGGTCGTGGAGATATGCGATCTGCTGGAGGGGGTGCCGCTGCTGCTGGAACTGGCCGCGCGCAGGGTGCGCCTGTATCCGCCGCACGAACTCGCCGCATGGCTGCGGCGAGGCGGCGACAGCCATCTGCCAGGACCGGTGGACGTGCCGCCACGCCAGCGCTCCGCCCTCGCGATCGCCGACTGGAGCTGCCGCGGCCTGAGTGCCGGGCAGCGCCGGCTGCTGGCCCAACTCGCCCTGTTCCAGGGCGGAACCACGCTCGCGACGGCCGAGAAGGTCTCCCCGCTGGGCGCCGCCGAAACGGCGGTCGCCCTGGAGACGATGCTCGACCGCGGTCTGCTCCAGCTGCGCGAACACCCGCAGGCCGACACCCGGCTGACGATGCCGCGCACCATCCGCGCCTACGGGCTCGCCCTGCTGGAGGAGGGGGGCGCCGAGCACGCGGCGGCAGCCCGGCGCACCCACGCACACCACCACCGCAAACTGCTGCCCGCCCTGGAGGGCCGCTTCCAGGGATCGGAACAGCGCCGCTGGCTCCACGTCGCGATCGCCGAGCACGACAACGTGCTGGCCGCCCTGCACCATCTGGAAGCCGACCCCTCGGCGCTTGCGGACCGGGCCGCCCTGGTCGGCGCCTGTCTGCAGCCCTGGCTCGTGCACGGTGAACTCAAAGAAGGGCTGCGCTGGTTCGACACCACCGGCCAGGCCATGCAGAACGGCGGTGCGCAGGCCCAGGACGACCAGTGGCTGTATCTGCGGGCCCGCCTGTACTCCGGGGCGGGCGTGCTCGCCGCGGCGCTCGGCGACCACGACGGGGCGGTGCACCGGCAGCGGCGGGCCCTCGCCCTGCACAAGCGGCTGCGCGACGCCCGGGCGAGCGCTCTCGCCTCGGCCCGGATGGGCCACGCGCTGTTCCGCTGCGGCGACCGCTCCGGGGGCCGGTCCCTGCTGACGGCGTCCCTCACCGTGCTCGACGCGCAGGGCGACACAGCCGGTTCCGCCGAGACGGCGACCTCCCTCGCCGAGGTACTGCTCGCGGGCGGCGAGACCAAACAGGCACGGCCCCTGCTGGAGCGGGCCGGCCGGATCCAGCGGCAACAGGGCGCCCTGCGCGACCTCGCCCGCACCGTCCACGCGGACGCGCGGCTCAGACTGCTCCAGGGCGACGACGCCGGGGCGCGGGCGGCCATCAGGGAGAGCATCAAGCTCTACGAGTCGATCGACGAACGCACCGAACTGCCCGCCGTCCTCGACACGTTCGCGCTGCTCGTCCTCGAACGGGCGGGCCGGCCCCACCGGGCCGTGCGGCTGCTGGCCGCGGCCGGCGCGCTGCGCTCACACACCGGCGTGAACGTCGACACCGAGTGCGCGGACCGGCTGCGCGACGCCGTCGACGCACTGCGCGGCCGGCTGGGCGAGGCGGCGTTCGCGACCGCCTGGGCCGAGGGCCGGCGGCTGCGCCCGGAGGCGATGGCCGCCGAGGCACTCGCCGCGGCCGAGACCGGCCGCGGCGAGGAACGCGCCGAACCCGGCGACGCCGCCGCGCTGACCCCGCGCCAGCTCCAGGTGGCGCTGCTGGTCGCCGACGGCCTGACCAACCGGCAGATCGCCCAGCAGCTCGACATCGCCGAGTGGACGGTGGTCAATCACGTCCGGCATGTGATGCGCAAGCTCGGCTGCGGCTCGCGGGTACAGGTCGCCTGGGCCGTCGGCCGGAGACAGTGATGGGCTCCTCCGGCTCGGCGCCCGCGCCGCCGCTGACGGGCCTGCTGGGGCCGTTGCGCCCGCCCGCCGATGTCGTCCGTACGTTCACGGACCGGGGCTGGTGGCGGGAGGAGACCCTGCTGCACGACCTGTACCGGG
The DNA here is from genome assembly GCF_053592055.1 of Streptomyces sp. NPDC002817. Lineage (NCBI taxonomy): Bacteria > Bacillati > Actinomycetota > Actinomycetes > Kitasatosporales > Streptomycetaceae > Streptomyces > Streptomyces sp. NPDC002817. Next base: position 51,560 of record NZ_JBSFUY010000033.1, on the reverse strand, counting down.
GAGCGGCCTCGCATCCGCACCGCACCGCGATCGTCTCCCACCGCACCCGGCTGTCGGCCGGGCGCCGGGTGACACGGCTGTCGTACGCCCAACTCGCCGCCGTCACCGACCGGTTCGCGTACGCGCTGGACGCGCTCGGGACCCGTCCGGCCGACCCGGTCGCCTTCCAGCTGCCCAACCGGTGGGAGACCTGCGCGCTGCTGCTCGCTTGCTGGCGCGTGGGCGCGGTGGCCGTACCGGTGATGCCCGGCTACGGAGCGCGTGATCTGCACGCCGTGCTGAGCGCGGCCGAGGCCCGGTTCGTCGTCGTGCCGGACGTGTGGGAGGGCACCGAGCCCGCCCGCGCGCTCGCCTCGCTCGCGCCGCGGCTGCCGTGGCTGCGCCACCGGGTGGTGCTGGGCAACGCGGTGTACGACGGCGCGGTGGATCTCGTACGGCACTTCGTGGACACTCCGCACGAGCGGTACGGCCCTCCGGGGCGGCTGCGGATGCCGCCGGCGGCGGCCGACCGGGTGGGGCTGGCGGTCACGTCGCTGGGGCTGCGCGCGGCGCACAGTATGGCGCTGCACTCGGCGAACACGCTGTACGCGAACCTGGCGCCGTCAGATGAACGGGATGCGGCGCCGGTGGCCTTCTCGGCGGTGCCGCTGGCCTCGCTGCCCTCGCTGCTGCACACGGTGATCAGGCCGCTCAGCCTGGGCGGGACGGTCGTGCTCCAGGACGTGTGGGATCCCGAGGCCGCTCTCGGGGTGATGGACGCGGCGCAGGTGTCCCAGACGTACGCGACGCCCGCGCAATGGGCGGAGCTCGTCGCGGCGCGCGAGCGCGGGCGGGGTGAAGCGGTCGCTCTCGACGGCGCCTTCACCTCCGACCCCGCGGGTACGCCGGCGGCGCTCGCCCGGCAGGTCAGCTCGGCGTTCGGGGCGTGGCCGGGCGCACTGCCCGCCGGGCGGGCGGGCGGGCGCGCCGCCTCGCCGCTCGCGGTATGGCGCCGCGAGAGCGCGGGCCTGACGCCGGCCTGGGAGCCCGCGGACGCGGACGCCGCGCACGTCGAGGAGATCGGCGGGGTGTTCCTCGTGCCGGTCACCGAGATCGAGGCGCTGCTTCGGGTCCATCCCCGGGTCGCCGAGGCAGCCGTCGTCGCCCGCTCCGACCCGCTGCACGGCGAACTGGCCTGCGCCGTCGTCGTCCCGGACGGCGATCCACCCGGCCTTCTCGACCTGCGTGAGCATCTCCGCGCCCGGGGGGTGCGGCCCGCGCATCTGCCGGCCGAACTCACCCTCCTGGGAGGCCTGCCGCGCACCGCGAGCGGCGAACCGGACCGCGGGCGCCTGCGGGACCTCCTGGCCCGCGAGGCGACGCGGGCGGCCTAGCGGGGGTCCGGAACGGGGCGACCGGCTGCTGAGCTGCGGCTCTTGATCACTGCTCTAGTGGGCGCTGCGATGGTGAGCGCCATGGATGAGTTGGTCGAGCGCGTCGACGAGCAGGACAAGGTGCTGGACGTCGTGGGCCGGTCCGCCGCGGTGCGGCACGGCTGGCTGCACCGGGTGGCGAGCATCGTGTGCCGGGATCCTGAGGGGCGGCTGCTGGTGCATCGCAGGCCGGACGGGGTGCCGCGTTATCCCGGGCAGTTCAACTGGATGCTGGGGGGCGCCGCGGGGGTGGGTGAGTCGTACGAGGCTGCCGCGGCGCGGGAGTTGTCGGAGGAGCTGGGGGTGCGGGCTGATCCGCGGCTGGTCTTCAAGTTCCGGTGTGCGGGGCCGTATCTCCTCGGGGTGCACGAGGTCGTGGTGACACCTCCGACGCGGCCCGATCCCGGCGAGATCGCCTGGCACGCCTGGCTGACGGAGGGGGAACTGGCCGAGTTCGTCAACCACGAGGCGTTCATACCGGACGCCCGTGCGGTGTTCCGGCGGTATCAGGAACGGCAGGGGCCGTCCCGGTGAGCTGACGCTCCATGGCCCCCGGTGTCCGGGGGCCATGGAGGATCACGGTCACGACTGTTCGGAGGCCAGGGCCGGAGCGGGGCGGGCCGGTGCGGTGTACGCGGCGCTCTGCTGCGGGCGCCTGTCGCGGGCGCTCAGCCCGAGTGCGGCCGCCACGCACACGCCGACCGGCAGGACGAGGGTGAGCAGGACCCTGCCCAGGGACCAGCCCGCGTCGACCATCAGGCCGCCGAGCAGACCGCTGGCCACGGGGCCCAGCTTGCCCGCGGTGTTGGCCCAGCTGACACCCGTGGCGCGGGCGGGCGCCGGGTAGGCCACCGCGGCGATCGCCTGGAGCACGGAGTTGGCCGCCGGAAGGCACAGCCCGAGGAGGAACATCAGGGCGATGAGCGCGGCGAAGTGGGTGGCCACCAGGGAGGCCACCGCGAAACCGGCCGCGGTCGCCGCCCACAGGGTCCACAGGACGCGGAAGCGGTCGTAGTGCTTGAGGACGAAGGACACCGAGAGCTGCCCGGTCAGGCCGCCCCAGCCGAACGCGGCGACGGCCACGGCCGCCTGTGCCGCCGTCAGGCCGGTCCGCTCGGCCAGCAGCGGCAGGTAGGTGATGAGTCCGGCGCCTATGGCCTGTCCGAGGAAGAAGCTCAGCCAGAGCAGGACGGTGGTGCGGGCGAGGCTCCGGGAGAGGACGACCTTCGCCGGGCGGCGCGTCTGGCGGCGGGCGGCGCTCGGTTCGCAGTCGACGTGGGACAGGTCCTGGTCCGGGGCGACGGCGGTCAGGGCGGCGCGGATGCGGTCCGGGGCGGCGCCGCGGGCGGCGAGGACGCCGACGGACTCGGGGACGTAGCGCAGGACCGCGGGGATCAGCAGCAGCGGGGCGAGTCCGCTGACCAGCAGCAGCGTGTGCCAGCCGACGGCGGGGACCAGGACCGAGGCGAGCACGCCGCCCAGGACGATGCCGCCCGTCACTCCGGAGAAGGCCAGCGCGACCGACTGGACCCGGCGTGCGGCCGGCGTCCAGTCCGCGACCAGCGCCATCACCGTCGGCAGGATGGCGCCGAGTCCCAGGCAGGCCACGAGCCGCAGCGCGGCGAAGGAGGCAACGTTCTGCGTGAGTCCCAGGCAGGCCGTGCCGAGGCCGAACACGGCGATGCCGGTGACGGCGACGCTCTTGCGCCCGTAGCGGTCGGCGAGCGGGCCCGCGGCCGCGCCACCGATGATCATCGACAGCACGCTCGCCGTGACGATGGCGGTGACGGTGCTCATGTCGACGTCCCAGTCCTCGCGGATCCGGGGGTAGACGAAGGAGACGACCGTGGAGTCGAGCCCGTCGGCGATCATCGTCAACAGTCCCAGTACGACGATGAGCCACTGCCTGCGGCTCATCCGGCTGCCGTCGACGAACTCCTGTGGGCTCAGGCGTGGTGGAACATCCGTGGCCATGAACGGCCCCTTTCATCGGTAAGACACGGGGAGGGCGCGGGGGGAGGGCCGCCACGGGGCGCAGGGGGGCGGCGGACGGAGCGGGTGGCGTGGGGGCGGGGCAGGAGGGGAGCTAGGCGGCCTTCTTGCCCGCCGTGCTCGCCAGGGTGTCGAGGGCCTCGTGGTCCCCGTGCCGGGCGACTTCGGTCGGGCGGCCGAGCACCCAGGTCAGCAGCGGGCCCGCCATCGCGGTCGTGACCACGGCCATGACCACCATGAGCGAGTACAACTCCTGGTTGAGGAAGCCCAGTTGGAGGCCCACGTTCAGGACGATGAGCTCGGTCAGACCGCGGGTGTTCATCAGGGTGGCGAGCGCGACGGACTGCCGGGGCGACATCTTGTTGAGGCGGGCGGCGACGAACGCGCCGGTGAACTTGCCGCCGATGGCGACCAGGAGGATCAGCGTCAGGGCGCCCAGCCCGGCCGCATCGACCCCCGACAGGTCGACCTTCAAGCCGGCGACCAGGAAGAACACCGGCAGCAGCAGCTGGCCGTTCAGCTGCCCGAGGCGGTCGTGCACCTCGGCGCGCAGCCGCTCGCTGCCCTCGCGCGGCAGGACCAGGCCGAAGAGGAACGCGCCGAAGATGTAGTGCAGGCCGACCCACTCGGTGGCGGCGGCGGACAGCAGCAGGCCGGCCAGGACGAACGCGAGCACGGTCGGGGTGAGCCGCAGTTCGGGCCGGCGGTCCGCGTAACGGCGCAGCAGCGGCCGTACCCCGTACAACATGCCCACCAGGTAGGGGATGGCGAGCAGGATGCGCCACTGGTCCGGACCGGCCGAGCCGCTGATGGCCACCACGGTGGCCAGCAGGGTCCAGGCGAGGACGTCGTCGATGGAGGCGCAGGCGAGGGCCACCACGCCGAGCGGGGTGCGGTTCATCTTGCGGTCGGTGAGGATGCGGGCCAGCACCGGGAACGCGGTGATCGACATGGCGATGCCCATGAAGAGCGTGAACGCCGTCTGGTCGCCGGTGCCGTAGTCGTCCACCAGGTACAGCGCGAGGAGCGAGCCGAGGCCGAAGGGCAGGAGGATGGAGCTGAACGAGACGGTGGCGGCCAGGCTGCCGCTGCCCCGGATCAGCGTCGCGTCCCATTCCAGGCCGACGATGAACATGAAGACGGCGACTCCGACCGCGGCCAGCGCGGCGAGCAGTGGCCTGATGTCGGTGGGGAAGAGGGCGTCGGATATCGCCCCGTGGAAGAGGGTGGGCCCCAGCGCGATGCCGGCGAGGACCTCGCCAATCACCGCGGGCTGGCCGAGCCGCCGGGCCAGCACGCCGAGCAGGCGTGCCAGAACCACCATGGCTGCGAGGCCTACGAGAAGTGATGTGGTCTGATGCGTATCCATGACATCCGTCTCCGTGGGCGACGGCCCGCCCCGCGCCCCCCGGTGCGGGACACGGGGCGCGGGGCGGGCCGTCGGCAGGCGGCATGAGGAACGGACCCGCAGCGGAGTGTCAGCGGCGCTGCGGTGCCGAGGCCCCGGTAGGGGCCAACAGCATCTTTCAGCCGCGCGCTCGAGGGAGGGCAGCGTCTCCTTCGAGCGCTTCCCTATCGGGTCCTGACCGGTTCTGACGGATGCCCTGATCCTGGCCCGAGCGCTTCTGTGGGGATGTCAGGTCGTGTACGTGGAGCCGTGCGACCGTCTCAGCCGGCGACCGTCCAGGTGTCGGCCCCGGCGAGCAGGGCCGCGACGTCGCCCTTGCCGTACTGTTCGACGGCCGCGTCGAGCTGGTCGGCCATGAGCGTGTCGTAGACCGGCCGGTCCACCGACCGGAAGACGCCGATCGGGGTGTGGTGGAGGGTGTCCGGGTCGGCGAGGCGGGAGAGGGCGAAGGCGGTGGTCGGGGACGCGGAGTGGGCGTCGTGGACCAGGATGTCGGCCTCGTTCTCGGCGGTCACTGTCACCACGTTCAGATCACCGGTCACATGGTCCCGTACGACGCCCTTGGCGCCGTCGGTGCCGAAACGGATCGGCTGCCCGTGCTCCAGCCGGATCACGGCCTCCTCGGCCTGCTGCTTGTCCTTCAGGACCTCGAAGGCGCCGTCGTTGAAGATGTTGCAGTTCTGGTAGATCTCGACGAGCGCCGTCCCCGGATGCGCCGCGGCCTGCCGCAGCACCTCCGTCAGGTGCTTGCGGTCGGAGTCGACCGTGCGCGCCACGAACGAGGCCTCCGCACCGATGGCCAGGGACACCGGGTTGAACGGCGCGTCCAGCGACCCCGCCGGCGTCGACTTCGTGATCTTCCCGACCTCCGACGTCGGCGAGTACTGCCCCTTCGTCAGACCGTAGATCCGGTTGTTGAACAGCAGGATCTTGAGGTTCACGTTGCGGCGCAGGGCGTGGATGAGGTGGTTGCCGCCGATCGACAGCGCGTCGCCGTCGCCGGTCACCACCCACACGCTCAAGTCCCGCCTGGAGGTGGCCAGTCCGGTCGCGATCGCGGGCGCGCGGCCGTGGATCGAGTGCATGCCGTACGTGTCCATGTAGTACGGGAAGCGGGAGGAGCAGCCGATGCCGGAGACGAAGACGATGTTCTCCTTGGCCAGGCCCAGTTCCGGCATGAAGCCCTGGACCGCGGCGAGGATCGCGTAGTCACCGCAGCCGGGGCACCAGCGCACTTCCTGATCCGACTTGAAGTCCTTGGCGGTGAGGCGGAGTTCAGTGGTCATCGATGATCGCCTCCAGCACGTGGGCGAGCTGCTCTTCCTTGAACGGCATGCCGTTCACCTGGGTGAAGGGCCGGATGTCGGCCAGGTAGCGGGCGCGCAGCAGCGTCGAGAGCTGGCCGAGGTTCATCTCCGGCACCACGACCTTGTCGTAGCGCTCGAGGACCGCGGCGAGGTTCTTCGGGAAGGGGTTGAGGTGGCGCAGATGGGCTTGGGCGACGGTCTTCCCCGCGGCGCGCAGCCGGCGTACGGCGGCGGTGATCGGTCCGTAGGTCGAGCCCCAGCCCAGGACGAGGGTGCGCGCCCGGTGCGGGTCGTCGACCTCGACATCCGGTACGTCGATGCCGTCGATCTTGGCCTGCCGGGTGCGGACCATGAAGTCGTGGTTGGCGGGGTCGTAGGAGATGTTGCCGGTGCCGTCCTGCTTCTCGATGCCGCCGATGCGGTGTTCCAGGCCGGGCGTGCCGGGGATCGCCCACGGGCGGGCCAGCGTCTGCGGGTCACGCTTGTACGGCCAGAAGACCTCGCTGCCGTCCTCCAGCGTGTGGTTCGGGCCCTGCGCGAACGGCACCCTCAGGTCCGGGAGTTCGGCCGGCTCCGGGATGCGCCACGGCTCGCTGCCGTTGGCCAGGTAGCCGTCGGACAGGAGGAAGACGGGTGTGCGGTAGGCCAGCGCGATACGGGCAGCCTCCACCGCCGCGTCGAAGCAGTCCGTCGGGGTGGCCGGCGCCACGACCGGCACCGGGGCCTCGCCGTTGCGGCCGAACATCGCCTGGAGCAGGTCCGCCTGCTCCGTCTTGGTCGGCAGGCCCGTGGACGGCCCGCCCCGCTGGATGTCCACGATCAGCAGCGGCAGCTCCAGCGACACCGCCAGGCCGATGGTCTCCGACTTCAGGGCGACACCCGGACCGCTGGTCGTCGTCACCGCGAGGCTGCCGCCGAAGGCCGCGCCCAGTGCCGCGCCGATGCCCGCGATCTCGTCCTCCGCCTGGAAGGTGCGGACGCCGAAGTTCTTGTGCTTGCTCAGCTCGTGCAGGATGTCGGACGCCGGGGTGATCGGATACGAACCCAGATACAGCGGCAGGTCCGCCTGACGGGACGCCGCGATCAGTCCGTAGGACAGGGCCAGGTTCCCGGAGATGTTGCGGTAGGTCCCGGTCGGGAACGTCTTCGCCGCCGGCGCCACCTCGTAGGAGACCGCGAAGTCCTCCGTCGTCTCCCCGAAGTTCCAGCCCGCGCGGAAGGCCGCGATATTGGCCGCCGCGATCTCGGGCTTCTTCGCGAACTTCGCCCTGAGGAACTTCTCCGTGCCCTCGGTGGGCCGGTGGTACATCCACGACAGCAGGCCCAGCGCGAACATGTTCTTGCTGCGCTCGGCCTCCTTGCGGGACAGCCCGAACTCCTTCAGCGCCTCCACCGTCAGGGTGGTCAGCGGCACGGGGTGCACCCGGTAGCCGTCGAGTGAACCGTCCTCCAGCGGGGAGGTGGCGTAGCCGACCTTCTGCATCGCCCGTTTGCTGAACTCGTCCGTATTGACGATGACTTCGGCGCCGCGCGGTGCGTCGGCGATGTTCGCCTTGAGGGCGGCCGGGTTCATCGCGACCAGGACGTCCGGCGCGTCGCCCGGGGTCAGGATGTCGTGGTCGGCGAAGTGCAGCTGGAAGGACGAGACACCCGGCAGCGTCCCGGCGGGCGCCCGGATCTCGGCGGGGAAGTTCGGCAGCGTCGACAGATCGTTGCCGAACGCGGCTGTCTCCGAGGTGAAACGGTCGCCCGTGAGCTGCATACCGTCCCCCGAGTCCCCGGCGAAACGGATGACCACTCGGTGCAGTCGACGGACGTCCTCGGTGGTGGCCCTGGGTTCCGGCGGCGCAGTGGTTTCCACAGACATACGTGTCAGCTCCTGCCTGGGTGGATCATGGCTATAGGCCGGAGGCTAACGAGGCGCAATAGAGGGGTACTTGTGCCGGAGTACGGGAAATCGCTCGAGAAACGGCTGAGCAATTTCGGCGATGACACCGCCTGATCGACACCTGCACGCTGATCCGTGAGCGCGCTTTGCGACAGCGATGGATTCCTGTGCGCACGCGACGCGCGAATTTCGGATCTGGGGAAGGTCTCGCATGTCGTCCACTCTGCAAGGGATAACCGACGATTTCGACGTCATCATCATCGGCGGCGGGCCCGCCGGTTCGACCGCCGCGGGGCTTCTCGCCGAGCGCGGCCGTCGTGTTCTCGTCCTCGACCGGGAGCGGTTCCCCCGCTATCACATCGGGGAATCGCTCATTCCCGGATTCATGCTTCCCATGGAGGAACTCGGCCTGACCGAGCGCATGGAGGAGAAGGGCTTCGAGCGCAAGTACGGCGGCACGGTGGTCTGGGGCAACAACGAGATCCCGTGGAACTTCGCGTTCGCCACCGGTGGAAAGATCCCGTACGCCTACCACACGCGCCGCGCCGACCTGGACACGATGATTATGGACCGGGCCCGCGAGCTGGGTGCCACCGTCGTGGAAGAGGCGACGGTGAAGGACACCATCGAGGAGGACGGCCGCGTCGTCGGCGTCCGCTACGCCGTGCGCGGCGTCGAGGGCATCGTCGAGACCCGCGGCTCCCTGATCATCGACGCCTCCGGGCAGGCCCGGGTGATCGGCCGCAAGTACTCCGAGGTCAACTGGCACGAGCAGTTGCAGAACGTCGCGGTGTGGACCTACTTCGACGGCTGCCACCGGCTGCCCGGCGACGAGTGGAGCAACATCCTCATCGAGGGCATCAAGGACGGCTGGTTCTGGGGAATCCCGCTCGACAAGGGCGTCTTCAGCGTCGGTTATGTGACGCCTTCGGCCACCGCGAAGGCGAGCGACAAGTCCCTGGAGGACCTCTTCGCCTCCCAGCTGGCGAACACCTCCAAGCTGAAGGACCTCCTCAAGGACGCCCACCAGACCTCGGGCTTCCGCAGCGCACGCGACTGGTCCTACACCAACGAGCGCTTCTACGGGAACGGCTGGGTGCTGGTCGGCGACGCCGCCGCCTTCGTGGACCCGCTGTTCTCGCCCGGTGTCGCGCTCGCGACCATGGCGGCCAGCTCCCTGGCGAAGGTCGTCGACCAGATCATCGAGCACCCGCAGATCGAGGAGAAGGCGCTCGACCGGTACGCCACCGCGTACCAGGAGTTCTTCAACGGGATCCGCATCTTCGTGGAGAAGTTCTACGACCGCTCGAAGACCAAGGGCTTCTACTTCGACCTGGCTCAGGAGATCACCGACCCGGAGAAGAAGAACGACGCCCACGTGGACTTCGTCCAGCTGATCTCCGGACTCGCCCGCAACGACGCCCTGTTCAACCCCGACCTCGACGACCTGATCGCCGACGTCTCGACTCCCGCCGCCGACTGAGGTCCAGGCGCCCGCGTTCGTCCCGACCGGCGTACGGCCGTTGCTCACGGTGCCGGCGTCGGTCGGAATAGAGGGGTACCTGTGCCGGATTCCAGGAAAACGCTCGAGAACCGGCTGAGCAATTTAGGCGATGACACCGCCTGATCGGCACCTGCACGCTGATCCGTGAGCGCGCTTTGCGACAGCGGGGGATTCCTGTCCGCACGTGACGCGCGAATGTCGGATCTGCGGAAGGTAGCGCATGTCGCCCAGCCTGTTCGGTATCTCTGACGACTTTGACGTCGTCGTCATCGGCGGCGGGCCCGCCGGTGCGACCACCGCGGCGCTGCTCGCCCAGCGCGGGCGCCGCGTCCTCGTCCTCGACCGGGAGCGGTTCCCCCGTTACCACGTCGGGGAGTCGCTCATTCCCGGATTCATGATCCCCATGGAGGAGCTCGGTCTGACCGAGCGCATGGAGGCGCGTGGATTCGAGCGGAAGTACGGCGGCACTCTGGTCTGGGGCAACAACCAGGTGCCGTGGAACTTCGAGTTCAGCACGGGTGGGCGTATTCCGTACGCGTTCCACACGCGCCGCGCCGACCTGGACACGATGATTCTGGACCGGGCCCGCGAGCTGGGTGCCACCGTCGTGGAAGAGGCGACGGTGAAGGACACCATCGAGGAGGACGGCCGCGTCGTCGGCGTCAAGTTCGCCGTGCGCGGTCTCGACGGCGTCCAGCAGGCCAACGCGTCCCTGGTGATCGACGCCTCCGGGCAGGCCCGGGTCATCGGCCGCAAGTACTCCGAGGTCAACTGGCACGACAAGCTGCAGAACGTGGCCGTGTGGACCTACTTCGACGGCTGCCACCGGCTGCCCGGCGACGAGTGGAGCAACATCCTCATCGAAGGCGTCAAGGACGGCTGGTTCTGGGGAATCCCGCTCGACAAGGGCGTCTTCAGCGTCGGTTATGTGACGCGTTCGGCCACCGCGAAGGCGTCCGACAAGGCTCTCGAGGAGCTCTTCGAGTCCGAGGTGGCGCAGACCAGCAAGCTGAAGGAACTCCTCAAGGACGCTCACCAGACCGCCGGATTCCGTTCGGCGCGCGACTGGTCGTACACCAATGAGCGCTTCTACGGGAACGGCTGGGTGCTGGTCGGCGACGCCGCCGCCTTCGTGGACCCGCTGTTCTCCACCGGTGTCGCACTCGCGACCATGGCCGGCAGCGCGCTGTCGAAGGTCGTCGACTCGATCGTCGAGCACCCGCAGATCGAGGAGAAGGCGCTCGACCGGTACGCCACCGCGTACAGCGACTTCTTCAACGACATCCGCATTTTCGTGGAGCAGTTCTACGACCGGTCGAAGACGAAGGGTTTCTACTTCAACCTGGCGCAGGAACTCACCGACCCCGACAAGCAGAACGACGCCCAGGTCGACTTCGTGAAGCTGGTCTCCGGTCTCACCGGGAACCACGCCCTGTTCAACCTGAACTTCGACGACCTGATCGCGGACAACGCCGAGTCGGCCGCCGGCGAGTGACAGCGGGTGCGCGGCAGCCGCGGTGTTCCGGCACCGCGGCTGCCGCGCACCCTTTTTCCTGTCCTGTCTCACGTCCTGCTCTAGGTACGGGTCAGCCAGCGGATCGAGTGGATCCGCCCGTCGAGGAAGTCGAGCGCGAGGGAGCTGAGGGCCCTGCCCTCACGGTCACGGAAGACCGCGCCGGGACTGCGGCTGATCTCCTGCTGCTCCAGCGTGACTCCGATCCGCAGCAGCGCCGGGACGATCGCGGCGAGGGTCCTGGCCACCAGTTCCGCTCCCTCGATGCGCCTCGGCCAGGGCACGGGCTCGCACATCAGGGACACGGCACCGGCCAGGCGGCGACAGGCCGCCTCCGAGCACCCCACCGCCGAGGCGATCTCCGACACGTCACAGCCGAAGATCTCGCTCAGCACGAACACCGCGCGTTCCAGCGGGGACAGCTGCTCCAGCAGCGCCACGGCCGCCGTCGGCCCCCCGGGCCGCGGCCGGACGAGCCGACGCATCGCGATCCGGGCGACCTCGGCCATCAGATACTTCTCGGGCGAGGCGGGCGCCACGGTTTCGGCCGCATAACGCAGCCAGGTCTCCTGCACCGCCTGCTCGGCCTCGGCCTCGGCCTCGCTGCCCAGGATGCGATGGGCGATCGAGAAGAGGGAGGTCCGTGCCTTTTCGAATTCCTCGCTCCGGCTCACGGGTGCCCTCCCTTGTACCGCGTCCGTTGGGGTACCACTGCCTGGGCTCTGCCGGGACGCGGTGGCCTAGGGAGTGTCAGGACGTGGACCTCCGCACCTGGTTGGCCTCACGGTTGACGGCCCAGGCGTCGGCGACCGGTCCGAGGTGGGTCAGCTTGTCCGGGTTGCTGACCGAGCGGATCGTCTGGATCTGCCCGTCGAGCACATCGAGCGCCCAGGTGTTGAGCACCTTGCCGTCGCGGTCGCGGAAGATCGCGCCGGGCTGGCCGTTGACCTGGTGCGGCTCGACCGTCGCGTCGACCCGCATCAGCATGGCGATGAACGACGACAGCAGCCGGGACGCGTTGTCGACACCGGAGACGGGGCGGGCGAACTGCGGGACCTTGCCGCCGCTGTCGCCGACCAGCTGCACGTCCGAGGCGAGCAGTTCACGCAGTCCCGCCACGTCTCCGCCCTTGAGGGCGTCGAAGAACCGCTCGGCGAGTTCCTGCCGCTCCTGGCGGTCGGCCTCGAAGCGGGGGCGGCCCTCGTCCATGTGCCGGCGGGCGCGTACCGCGAGCTGTCGGCAGGCGGCCTCGGAGCGGCCCACCGCCGAGGCGATCTCCGGGAAGCCGAAGGTGAACACCTCGCGCAGGACGAAGACAGCGCGTTCGAGCGGGGACAGCCGCTCCAGCAGGAGCAGGGCGGCCATGGAGATCGAGTCGGCGAGTTCCGCGGAGCGTGCCGGGTCCTCGTAGGGGTCGGTCAGCAGGGGTTCGGGGAACCAGTTGCCGACGTACTCCTCGCGCCGTACGCGTGCCGAGCGCAGGACGTCGATCGACAGGCGGGTGACCGTGGCCGACAGGAACGCCTTGACGGACACGGGACGGGTGGGACTGGTCTCGTAGCGCAGCCAGGTCTCCTGGACCGCGTCCTCGGCCTCGCTGACGCTGCCCAGGAGGCGGTAGGCGATCGAGAACAGCAGGGGGCGCAGCGCCTCGAACTCTTCGGTCCGGGTGGGGGCGGTGTCGCCGTCATGGGCGGGGCGTTCGATGGCACGGGCCGGGGTGCCGTCGGGGCCGCCGACCGTCTTGTGCGGGGGCCGGACCGTCTGCGCCGTTCCGCGCGCCGTCGTCTCCTCTTGCGGATTCAGCGGATCCTCCTCGGTCGTGCCCTCCAGCGCCTTCATAACCTAGGACGAGCCGGCCCGCTCAGGTGTGACACGGGCACGAGGCGTGATGGGGCAGTGCCGGAGGAGTGGGGGAAGCAGGGGAGTGGTCGGAGAGGGATCGGGAGGTGGGGGTGGTCAGGGATGGGGGGACAGGGGTGGCCGGTGAGCAGAGCAGGCGGCCAAGGAAAGCGGGGGGCGGCGGGACGGGGGAATGAACCACCGCTCCCCGCTGGTCTGGGCGGCCTGCACCGGGGGGCCGGGCAGGCCGGGGTCAGGAGTGTGCCGGCTTGGTCTGTTCGGCAGGCTGCTGGCCGGGGGCCGCGGGTACGGGCAGCGGGCCGGAGCGCATCAGCAGGCCGACGAGGACGGCGCCGAAGGCGAAGATGGCGGCGCACCACCAGAACACCGTGATGTAGCCCTCGATCGCGGCGAGGCCGATCTGGTCGGCCGTCGGCCGGCCCTGCGCGTGGTCCTCCAGCCAGTTGGCGCCGGCGGTGGCGGCGATGGTGTTGAGCAGCGCGGTACCGACGGCGCCGCCGATCTGCTGGCCGGTGTTGATGCACGCCGAGGCGATGCCCGCCTCGTGCGGGGCCACACCGGAGGTGCCGGTGCGGGCGGCCGCGGAGTAGACCAGGCCCATGCCGAACCCGATGGCGAGGAGCGGGCCGAGCAGGTCCGCCGCGTACGTGGAGTCCGTGTCGATCATGGTGAGCCAGGCCATGCCGACCGCGTTGAGCACCATGCCGATGGTGATCAGCGGCTTGGGTCCGTGCTTCGGCAGCAGCTTCACAGCGCCGACGCTGGCCGCGACGGTGGTGAACACGATCATCGGCAGCAGTGCGACACCCGAGCTGATGGCCGAGTAGCCCAGGTTGTGCTGCATGAAGTAGATGAGGAACAGCATGACGCCGAACAGGCCCATGCCGACGAACAGCACCGTCAGGTAGGCGCCGCCGCGGTTGCGGTCGAGCACGATGCGGGGCGGCAGCAGCGGGTTCTGGGCGCGTGCCTGCCAGCCGGCGAAGGCGGCCAGCAGCACGGCACCAGCGAGGAGGAGACCCCATGTGGTGGGGGCGCTCCAGCTGTCCTCGGCGGCGTTGGAGAAGCCGTAGACCACGCAGAACATGCCCGCGGAGGCGAGCAGCACGCCGGGGATGTCCATGCGGGCGCCCGTCCTGGGCTGCTTGGTCATCCACATCTGGCCGCCGACGAGGGCGGCACCACCGATGAGCAGGTTGATGTACATGCACCAGCGCCAGTCGAGGGCGCTGGTGAGCGCACCGCCGACGATCAGGCCGAGGGCGGCGCCGCTGGAGGCGACGGCGCTGAAGATGCCGAAGGCCTTGCCCTTCTCCTGGGGGTCGGTGAACGTGGTGGCCACCAGGGCCAGGACGGCCGGAGCCAGCATCGCGGCGAAGGCGCCCTGGAAGGCGCGGGCCGTCACCAGCATGCCGAAGCTGTTCGCGGCACCGCCGACGGCGGAGGCGACGACGAAGCCGGCCACGCCGCCCAGGAAGCTCTCCTTGCGGCCGATCAGGTCGGACAACCGCCCGCAGAACAGCAGCAGGCTGCCGAAGGGCAGCGCGTAGGCGGTGACGATCCACTGCCGGTCGGCGTCGCTGAAGCCGAGGTCGGACTGCGCCGACGGCAGCGCGAGGTTCATCACTGTCAGGTCGAGGCCCACCATGGTGTAGGCGGTGCAGATGACCGCGAGGACCAGCCACCGCCGGGGGTCGGCCGCGGGTGCACTCGGCCCGGGCGCGGGGGCTGCCTTGGGTGTTGCCATGAACTTCTCCCATCGAAAGAACTCGAGCCGTCACCCTTGGGACGATCTCGGCGGCCGTTCTGTGACATCGCGGCCGCACGGATTTCGGCGGCGGGCCCCGAAGGGGGAGGAGGCCCGCCGCCGTGGTCGGGATCAGTCCTCGACGTCACCGTTGATGTGGCGCTGCACGAATTCGTAGGCGCGGTCGCCGAACTGGGTGCCGAACTCCAGGGACCGCTCGGCGGTCTTCCTGAAGTGCAGGCCGGCCCATACCCGGCTGCGGGCGCAGTCCTTCTCGAAGTCGGACCAGGTGGCGTAGTGCAGTTCGACGTCCTTGGCGGGGACGGCCCCGGGCTCGGTCACCGAGGAGCCGGCGGCGGCCTTGACGGTCCAGTTCAGGACGTCGTCGCCGAAGAAGCGGCGGGCCGCCTGGGCCTCGGCGGCGATGACGGTGGTGGTGCCGCACGGGTAGTCGGGGTGGTTCGACACGGGCAGGTAGCTGGTCCACTCGTCGGCGGGCAGGTCGCTGACGGTGCCCTTGCCCGCTCCGCCCCAGGCGGTGACGGGGCGGCTGCCGTAGGTGTGCCGGACGGCGCTGAAGGGTCGTACGGCGTCGTACTCGCGCTTGTGGTGCCAGGCGGCGATCAAGCTGTCGAACTTGGCGACGGAGCTGGTGAACAGCAGGTGGATCCAGCCGTCCAGGTCCAGGTCGGCGTTGTGGGCGAGGGCCGCGTACTTCGTGGACTGCAGGACGCCCTGGTAGGCGTTGTCGAAGAACTCCGCCTTCACCTTGTGCTCGTCGGTCAGTCCGGCCGACGCCTGGAGGATCTCGTCCACCGCGTGCCGGTAGGCGCGGTCGGTGTGGTCGGTGTGGCCGGGCCGGGCGAGCTTGAGGCGGCCCGCGTCGCGGAAGGTGTGGGCGCTGACCCGGCCCAGGTGCGGGGTGAGGAACTGCTGGGCGGCGAAGACGCCCTGGTCGCCGGGGCCGCCGCCGGCGCGGCGGCGGTGCGTGGTGAGCGCGGGCTGCCAGCGCGAGGGGTCGGACAGCTCGTAGGCGGTGTTGACCGGCTCGTAGCCGGTGTAGTCGGCGTAGGGCTGTCCGTGGTACTTACGGCCCTGGTCGCCGAGGAAGTTCATGCCGTCGCGCATCCGGGACTCGAGCACGGCCTTGGCGGCGGTGTTGCCGATGCCGACAGCGGTGGTGGTGTCGGTGGAGTCGTCGTCGGCGTTCAGGCCGACCATGGCGAGGACCTGCCGCATGATCGGGGCCCGCTCCGGATACAGGGCCTTCACGGCCATGTTCGCGGCGTGCAGGGCGGCGATGTTCTTGTTGCGGTTGGTGGCCGCCTCGGACGCGGGGCGGCGGGCGATGCGGGAGTGCACGCCGATGGCGGTGGGGTGGTAGGGCGCGAGCGCGTCGAACCACGCCGTCTGCATGATGTCTTCGATCCAGATGATGAGCGGGATGTCCGTGGGGGCGATGCTCTGGGTGGCCCCGGAGGAGTCGCCGGCCGCGCCGAGCAGGTCCCGGTAGAAGTTGCCGTTGTCGAGGTCGAAGCCGGGCTGTGCCGCGGTCGCCGTGGCGGCCGGCTCGGCGGCCGGCGTCGCCGTCTGTGCCGTCTCGGTCTTCCCGTCGGCGGCCGCGGCCTTGCCGGTGCCGCCCACGGTGGCCAGCGCCGCGGTCGAGGCGGTGCCGACCAGCAGCGACCTGCGCTTCGAGGAGAAATCGGAGACAGGGGAACGTCCGGACGTCGTCATGGTGGTGTTCCTTAGGTCGTCACAAGGGAATGTCCGTCCACGGGGAGGGCCGGATCACTCCTCGGAGCCCCAGGCCCCGCCTGCCCACGTGCCCCCTGCCTCGTGTCCAGCGACGACCACGCTAGGAACCGCACCTCTGCGTGTCCACCAACTCCCCTTGTCCTCAAGGGGAGTTCAAGGAGCGCGAGGGTGATCCTGGACGACGTCCGGATGACTCAGGCCACCTGCCGTGCGGCGTCATCGACGGCGAGGGGGTCGATTCCCATCTCCTCGGCGAGCCGCATGGCCTCCTCGATGAGCGTCTCGACGATCTGTGACTCGGGCACCGTCTTGACGACCTCGCCGCGGACGAAGATCTGGCCCTTGCCGTTGCCGGACGCCACGCCCAGGTCCGCCTCGCGGGCCTCGCCGGGTCCGTTGACGACGCAGCCCATGACCGCCACCCGCAGCGGAGCGGGGAAGCCCTCCAGGGCGGCGTTGACCTCGTCGGCCAGCTTGTACACGTCCACCTGGGCGCGCCCGCACGACGGGCAGGAGACGATCTCCAGGCCGCGCTCGCGCAGGCCGAGGGACTCAAGGATCTTGATGCCGACCTTGACCTCCTCCACCGGGGCGGCGGACAGCGAGACCCGCAGGGTGTCGCCGATACCCTCGGCGAGCAGCGCCCCGAAGGCCACGGCGGACTTGATGGTGCCCTGGAAGGTGGGGCCGGCCTCGGTGACCCCCAGGTGCAGGGGGTAGTCACAGGCGGCGGCGAGCTGCCGGTAGGCCTCGATCATGACGACCGGGTCGTTGTGCTTGACGGAGATCTTGACGTCGCCGAAGCCGTGCTCCTCGAACAGCGAGGCCTCCCACAGCGCGGACTCCACCAGCGCCTCGGGGGTGGCCTTGCCGTACTTGGCGAGCAGCCGTTTGTCGAGGGAGCCGGCGTTGACGCCGATACGGATGGGGATGGCGGCGTCGGAGGCGGCCTTGGCGATGTCGCCGATGCGGTCGTCGAACTTCTTGATGTTGCCCGGGTTGACGCGTACCGCCGCGCAGCCGGCGTCGATCGCCGCGAAGACGTACTTGGGCTGGAAGTGGATGTCGGCGATGACCGGGATCTGCGACTTGCGGGCGATCAGGGGCAGGGCGTCGGCGTCGTCCTGGGAAGGCACGGCGACGCGGACGATCTGGCAGCCGGCTGCGGTGAGTTGGGCTATCTGCTGGAGGGTGGCGTTCACGTCCGATGTCACGGTGGTGGTCATCGACTGCACCGACACGGGGTGGTCCCCGCCGACTCCGACCGCCCCCACCTTGATCGGGCGGGAGCGGCGCCGTGGTGCAATCGGCCGCCGGGGGAACTGCGGCACGCCCAGATCTACGTTCGGCACGGGAGCGTCTCCTTTCATCGCGGGGGGCGCTTGAAGGTCATGCGTGCAGGGGCAGGGAGCGCAGACCGCTGTCGACGGCGGCGCTGTGGAACAGGTGGGTGAGGGTGCGGGCGAGGCCCTGGGCGGTGAGTCCGAGGTCGGCGAGGATCTCGGGCCGGCCGGCGTGCTGGAGGAACTCCGGCGGAATGCCGAACGTCCGCACCGGTGTGTCGACGTCCGCGTCACGCAGCATCCGTGCGACCGCGTCGCCGACGGCGCCGACCCGGCCGTTGTCCTCGACGACCGCCACCAGACGGTGCCGGCGGGCGGCGTCGACGAGGGCGGGGTCCAAGGGCTTGGCCCACCGGGGGTCGACGACCGTGACGCCGAGGCCCTGGGCGGCGATGAGCCGTCCGGCGTCCACGCACGTCCCGGCCAGGGAGCCGACACCGATCAGCAGGACGTCCTCGACGCCGTAGGGGGACTGCTCCAGGCCCGGGCAGCGGGAGAGTACATCCATGCCGCCGAGTCTGCCGACGGCCTCCAGGTCCGCGGTCGCTCCGCCCTTGGGGTAGCGGATGACGCTGGGCCCGTCTCCGACGTCCACGGCCTCCCGCAGCAGCTCGCGCAGGCGGGCGCCGTCGCGAGGGGCGGCGATGCGCAGGCCGGGCACCGGGTACAGCATCGACATGTCCCACATGCCGTTGTGGCTGGCGCCGTCACTGCCGGTGACGCCGGCCCGGTCGAGGGCGAAGGTGACCGGCAGGCGGTGCAGCGCGACGTCCATCAGGACCTGGTCGAAGGCGCGGTTGAGGAAGGTGGCGTACACCGCGACCACCGGGTGCAGTCCGCCCAGTGCGAGGCCGGCCGCGCAGGTCACCGCGTGCTGTTCGGCGATGCCGACGTCGAAGACGCGCTCGGGGTAGGCCTCGGCGAACTCGGCGAGGCCGGTCGGGTGCAGCATGGCGGCGGTCAGGGCGACGACATCGGAGCGCTCGGTGCCGATCTTCACCAGCTCGTCGCCGAACACGTCGGTCCAGGAGGTGGTGGGGGCCGCCAGCGAGGTGCCGGTCAGCGGGTCGAAGGCGCCGGGGCCGTGGAAGCAGTCCTCGGCGTGGTTCTCCGCGGGCGCGTAGCCGTACCCCTTCTTGGTGATGCAGTGCACCACCACCGGGCGTCCGAGTCCGCGTGCGGTGCCGAGGGCCGCCTCCAGAGCGGCCACGTCGTGTCCGTCGACCGGGCCGAGGTAGGCGAGGCCCAGGCCCTCGAACATCGCCCGCGGCGCCGGGGCCGGGCTGCCGTCGGGCGCGGCCGGGTCCGTCTCGCCGCGCAGGGAGGCCAGATGGCTGGCGAAGCCGCCGATGGTGGGCGAGTAGGAGCGGCCGTTGTCGTTGAGGACGATCACCATCGGCTGGTCCTGGCGGCCGGCGATGTTGTTCAGGGCCTCCCAGGCCATGCCTCCGGTCAGTGCGCCGTCGCCGATGACGGCGACGACCTGGCCGTCGTCGCCGCGCAGCCGGTTGGCTTTGGCCAGTCCGTCGGCGTAGGAGAGCGCGGTGGAGGCGTGGGAGTTCTCGATGACATCGTGCTCGGACTCGGCCCGGCTCGGGTATCCGGACAGCCCGCCGCGCTGGCGCAGCTTGTCGAAGCCGGCACGGCGTCCGGTGAGCAGCTTGTGGACATAGGTCTGGTGGCCGGTGTCGAACAGCAGCCGGTCCTTCGGCGATTCGAACACCCGGTGCAGGGCCAGGGTCAGTTCGACGACCCCGAGGTTCGGGCCGATATGGCCTCCCGTCCTGGAGACCGTGGCCACCAGGAAGTCACGGATCTCGGCCGCGATGCCGGGCAGCTGGGAGGGTTCCAGCCTCCGCACGTCTTGTGGACATGTGATCTTCTCAAGAAGGCCCATGAACGGCTCCTCAGCGTTGAGTCCGAATCGATAGGAATGACCGGTGGGGAAGGCCAGTGGGCTGGCCGGATGGCGGGACCGGGAAACGCGGCTACTCGCCGGAGTCGGACACGGTGGCGTGCATATGGCTGGTCAGCCGGGGCCGCCACTGGTAGTAGGACTGGATCTTGTAGTACTCCCCTCCGTCCTTCGGGGAGAGGGCGGCGTAGATGGCCTTGGGGTCGTCATGGCCGTAGGGCACGGTCTTCAGGAAGTGCTCGATCTCGGGCTCGACCTGCGCGAGGACGGTCGTGGGATCGACGGCGATCGCCGCGTAGCAGAACCGCTGGATCTTCGGGGAGTCCCAGCTGAGGGTGGCGTAGAAGCCGAAGGACCGCTGGGCGAAGTGGAGCAGCTGCTCGCTGGGCTGCGGCATGTCGAGGTCGCGCAGCATCGCGTGGACGTTGTCCGGCTTCAGCAGTTCCTCGACCTCGCCGAAGTACAGGTTCATCGTGCGGTGCACGTAGTCGATCCCGACGAGGGTGACGTTCTTGTCGAGGCCGTAGCGGGCGAAGAAGTCGAGGTTCTCGGCGACGGCGCGCGGCGCGGAGGGCAGTTCGGCGATCTCCTTCAGACTCTGCATGTCGTTCGTGGGGAAACACGACCACGTCTTCTGGAAGCCGCCGACGATCCCGAAGTCGATGCCGTAGCTGTCGATGGGGAAGCGCTCGGCGACCTCCGCGAGGAGGGTGCCGGAGGGGTGGTCGGTCTGCTCGGCCAGGCCCTCGGAGCGCAGCAGGGCATAGGGGTCGACGTCGCCCGGCAACATCATCAGGTGCAGGTTGAGCTCGCCCGCGTGGCGCTTGTCGGTCGCCGCGCGGAAGAGGATCGCCGCCTTGGCGAGGTTGTCCTGAAACGTGGTCACGATCGGCCAGACCGTGTCGCGGGCGAAGGTCACCTCCAGCAGTCCGGCGGTTTCCTCGATGGCCGAATAGAGCTTCTCCGCGGCGAGCGCGGGCGAGTCTGCGGCGGCGGGTGCGGCTGACATTCAATCTCCTGGGATCTGAGGAATCGACGGTGGGTGGCCCGGGCCGGACAGGTCCTGGGACGCGTCCAGATGGCGCTGGATCGTCGGGGCGAAGGTCTCGACGAGTGCGTCCACGGACACCGACGCGATCGGCTCCATCCGCATCACATAGCGCAGCATGATCAGGCCCACGACCTGGGCGACCACCGCGTTCAGCCGCAGCCGCGGCGCCTGGACCACCTCCCCCACCCGGTCGACGAACAGGGCGGTGAAGTGGTCCCGCAGCTGGGCCGCGCCCTCCTCACCGGTGGTGGCGGAGCTGATGCGCCGCAGCAGCTGCGGCCTCAGGGCGGGGTTCTCCCAGGCCGTCAGGGACATCCGCAGGAGGCGTTCGCCGAGCTGCTCGCGCGGCCCCGCGATCGCCTGTTGGAAGAGTGCGTTCGCCTGGACCGCCAGGTCGGTGGGACCGGTGTTCGTCTGGGCCGCCGGGTTCGTGGGACCGGTGTTCGTCCCTTCCGTGGTTAGGGACACGGAGGTCGCCTACCGCTGTGTCTGCGGGGCCGCGGCGAGCAGCTTCTGCTGGAGCGCGGAGAGCTGGTAGTAGGAGCAGATCTCCAAGTACTCCTCGCCGCGCACCCACTTGACCGCGAACAGGTTGACCTGCTCGCCCTCGTACACGCGGGGGGTCCGGCTGGCGAACTTCTCGATGTGCGGGCCCATCCGGCCGGGGATGGCCGCCGGGTCCAGGCCGCGCACCGGCGGCGGGGCGAAGGCGACCCGCAGGATGTCCGGGCTGTCCCAGCCCAGGGTGATGTTGACCCGCAGCGAACGGTGGGCGAACTCCAGCACCCGCTGCTCCGGCTGCGGCATGCCGATCTCGCGCAGGAACGCGCCGATGGCGGCCGGCTCGGGGCGGCCGTCGGGGCCGAAGTGGAAGTACAGGCTGACGGTCCGGTGCCGGTAGTCGAGGCCGACCATCGCCACCTGGTCCAGGCCGTGGCGGGCGAAGACGTCCGCGTTCGCGGCGACGGAGTCGGGCATGGACGGTACGGCGACCAGGTCCGGCACCTTCTGCATGGTGTCGGGGAAGTGCGCGTACAGCTTCTTGAAGCCGCCGACGATGCCCGCGTCGACGAAGTGCTCGGTGATGGGCCAGCGTTCACGGATGTCCGCGAGCACCGAGCCGACGGGGTGGTCGGTGGCGGTGGTGAGCCCCTTCGCGAGCGCGTGGGCGTAGGGGTCGGCGAGCGTCGAGGGCACGGTGAAGCTGTAGTCGAGCTCTCCGACATGGCTCACGCCGGCCTGCACACCGAACACGATCATGGCTTCGGGGAGTTCGTCCCCGAAGGCGTCGAGGACGGGCAGGACCTTCTCACGTGCGCAGACCGCACCGACCAGCCGGGCCGATTCCTCAAGAGCCGAATAGACCTTCTCTATTTCGGCAGTCCTGGACATTCGATCGTCCTCCAGAGTCGAACAGTGGCAAACTTCCACGCTTGTCGTACGGGGGTGGCGGCGCCGTCGCCGGTTCAGGCCGCGGGGTAGCCGCCGAAGCGCCGGTCGCGCCCGCGCAGGTCCTCGAGGGCGGCGGTGAAGTCGGCTCGCGTCATGTCGGGGAAGAGCACCGGGGAGAAGTAGAGCTCCGCGTAGGGCGACGTGAGCGGGAAGAAGGACGACATACGGGTGGCGCCGCCGGTGCGGATGAGGTGGTCGACCGGCTTGGGCACATACGCGTTCGCGGCGAGGATCTCCTCGGTCAGCTCCGGGATCTTCCCGTTGAGACGGTTGAAGATGCCGATGACCTCGCGGGTGAGGGACATCCCCAGGATGTAGTGCAGGGTGAACCCGGACTCCTTGTTCGACTTGTCCCGCAGGACCTCCAGCTCGGTGAGGTAGCGGTCGGAGACCAGGTCGAGCGAGCCGGAGAAGTCGAACTCGGCGGTGTCGTGGACGCGCCGCACCAGGTCGGTGAACGCCTCCATGAACGTGGTCACCGCCGCCTCGGGGCGGCTGTGGTTGGCGGCGGAGGAGGCGGTGACGTAGAGCGTGTCGATGCCTTCCTCCTTGGCCCAGCCCATCACTTCGATCAGCTTCTCCGACATCGCCGCGTAGCCGTCGTCGAGGGAAACGCCGTACTTCTGGGACCAACGGCGCATACCGTCGGGCAGCAGCATCAGGGTGGTCACCGTGCTCTCCTTTCGTTGCCTGTGGGACGTGCCTGGGCGGCCGACGGGCCTTACGCGATCTTCGTCGCGGTCAGCAGGGCCTGTACGGGGATGACGTCCGGCGGGATGTCGGCGGGGTCCCGGACGAGGGTCCTCGTCACCTTGAACCCGGCCTGCTCCAGCAGGCTCTGATAGACCGACACCTTCTGCGGACCGCCCTGGCCCATGGCGGCGCCGATGAAGAAGGCGGGGAAGAAGTCGACGTTGTAGTTGTCGGTGTCCGTGACGTCCTCGGGATACACCGGCACCAGGACGTGGATCTCACCGCCGGGCCGCAGCGAGGCGCTGATGCCGTTGAGGATCCGCAGCACGTCGTCCTTGTCGAACATGTCCAGGAAGTGCTTGACCATGACGACGTCGAACCCCTCGGGGATCGTGTCGAAGACATTGCCGCCGATGAAGGACAGGTGCTCCTCCAGGCCTGCGGCCCGGAAGTTCTCCAGCGCCTCGGCCTCCTTCTCCGGCAGGTCGAACGTGGTCACCTTCAGGCCCTCGGACGCCTTGTGCCGGTAGGTGTGGATCGCCCCCTGGCCGGTGTTGCCGGCCACGTCGAGCACCTGGGCGCCGGCCGGGACGTCGATGTTGCCGAAGAACCAGGGGTCGATGGTGGCGCTGACGGTGTTCATCGGCTTCAGCCAGGCGTCGTGCAGGTCCTGGTTGCCGGTCGCCGCGTCGTACAGGGTGCCCTCGGCGTCGTAGAGCTCCTTCAGGCCCACGACCGTGCCGGTGCGCGTGGACTCGGTGAGGTAGTAGAGCTGCCGCAGCGTCGTCACCTTGACCAGGTGCATGACCCCACGGGCGCGCGCGAGGTCGGCTTCGGGGACATCGGCGAGGGCGCCCAGACGGTAGCGGGCGGTCTCCTCGTCGTAGGCGACGAATCCCTCCTTCACCGGCAGGAACAGCAGCTGCTCCACGGCGTCGGGCTTGGCACCGACGGCTTCGCCGAGCTCGGCGGCGGTCAGGTCCGGGGTCTGGCGGAGCCGGTCGACGATGCCGAGCTCGAACACGGACAGCAGGGTCATGAAGCGCGTCGGCCCGACTATGTACTCGCGCAGGCGGCGAAGCGTGGTGTCTGACGTCATTGCAGTGCTCCTTTTCGGTCGTGGGCGGTTGTCGTCCTCGTCATGTCCGCCGTTCCTCCTGCTCCTCGAACCGGCGGGCCAGCGCCAGCCGCTGCACCTTCAGCGTGGCCGTCCGCGGCAGTTCGGCCTGCGGGATCTGGACCGGGTCGGCCAGCTGCGGGAAGCCGGCGACGGCCGCACGCCAGCGCTCCAGGTCCACCGGCCGGTCGTCGACGGTGCAGATCACCGGCACCGCCTCGGAGTTCGGGCCCTTGACGACGACCAGCTCGCTCAGCTCGGCGAGCTTGCCGAGGACGACGTCCTCGATCTCCAGGGAGCTCTTGACGCCGGGAATCATGTCGACCTCCCGGTCGAGCATGTGCAGACAGCCGAACCTCGTGCGGTAGCCGACGTCGCCGGTGCCCCACCATTCACCGTCGCGGTTGGTGTCGTAGCGCTCCTGCTCGCCGTAGTACGTCTTGGCGATGCCCGGCCAGGCCACCTCGATCCGGCCGGGGTTCTGCTCGGTGGGCGTCCCGCCGTCCCGGCTGACCACGCGGATCCGCGCGGCACCGAGCGGCATGGGCCAGCCGACGCAGCGGCCGTTGGCCTTGTGCGCGGAGTTGCGGAAGTAGGCGCGGCCGACGGCCGGGCCGACCTCGCTCTGCCCGTAGATCTGGAAGAACAGCGCGCCGCGCCGGTCGGACGCCTTGAGCAGCTTGCTCATGGTGCCGGGGTGGATGGCGTCGAAGGTGGAGCTGAAGACCTTCACCGACGAGAACGGGGCACGCGGGTCGTCGGCCAGGTGCTCCCACTCCATGAGGGAGTTGGGCAGCGCCTCGATGAGGACCGGGCGGTGCTCCAGGAACTGCTCGGCGACCTCGGCGGGGTCGGTCTCCCGCAGCAGCAGCACCGGGTACTCCCGCAGCAGCGCCAGCGACATCGCCGCGACCATCCGCGAGTGCACGAACGGCACATGGATGGCGACCGTCTCCTGCTTGCGCAGCGCCTTCAGCAGCCGCCACTGCGGCACCAGGCGGACGCCCTGAGTGCGGGCGGTGTGCACGACGAGCTTGGGAATGCCCGTCGTACCGGAGGTGTGGGTGATGACGGCGGCCTCGTCGATCGGCCGCACCACCGGCTTGACCCGGGGCGAGCCCGCGAGTCCGGTGAGCGAGACGGCGCCGGGTCGGTCGAAGGCGGAGGTGATGACCCGCCGGGTGAGGTCCTCGAGCGGCACCTCGGCGAGTTCGTCGAGCTTGGTGCCGTCGGTGAGCAGCGTCGGCTGCCCGACACGCTCCAGCAGCACGGCGACCGTCCTGGCGTCCAGCGCGGGCGAGAGGTTGACGACGACGGCGCCGATACGGGAGATCGCGGCGGCGAGCATCCAGTGGTCGGCGTTGGCGGTCTTGTAGATGACGACCCGCTCGTCGGGCCGGACACCGGCCGCCCACAGCCGGGCCGCCAGGTCGTCGACGTGGTCGGCGTACTGGGCGACCGTCAGACGCCGGCCCGCCTCGGGCAGGACATCCAGGTCGTGGTCGAGGGTGATCGGCGTGCGCGGGTTCACGGCGGCGGCCATCTCCGGCAGCAGGCCGATGTGCAGACCGCGCTTCTGTATCGATTTGTAGGCTGTGGAGCCCTTCATGGGACTGTCTCCTTCAGGGGCACGCTCTCGCTGGGATCGGCGGCCACTGCGCCGGGGCCGCCGGGACCGTGCGGGTGGGCCTCGGCGGCCGGCGCCGGTGGGGCCCTCGGTGGTGCCGTGCGCTAGGCCGCGCGCCGGCCGGCGGGGCGGGCGTGGGTGCGCAGGGCGGTGCGCAGGACGCGCGCGACCCGCTCGACCTGGTCCATGGTCAGTTCGGCGTGCATGGGTATGCCGAGGTTGCGCTGGAAGAGGTCCGCGGAGACCGGGCACACCTGCTTGGACTCGAACGCGGGCTGCACATGGCTGGCCCAGGTGCCGTGCAGACAGCCGATGCCCTGCGCGCGCAGATCGGTGGCGACGGCCGCACGGTCCACGCTCGCGTCCAGCGTCACCAGGTACGACTGCCACGAGTGGGTGCGGTCGGACGGTACGTACGGCACCGTCAGCAGCTCCTCGTCGGCGAAGAGCTCGGCGTACCGGGCGGCGACCGTGTTGCGGCGCTCCATCAGCTCCTCGACCCGGCCCAGCTGCACCCGGAGGATGGCCGCGGCGATGTCGGAGAGCTTGAAGTTGTAGCCGATCTCGGTGAACTCCGGGATCGGCAGGCCGATGACCTTCCCCATGTCGAAGATGCTGCCGATGCCGAACGACGACAGCTGCCGCGCCTTCGCGCCGATGGCCGGGTCGGTGGCGATCAGGGCCCCGCCCTCACCGCTGGTGGCGCCCTTGCGTCCGTGGAAGGAGAGACAGGCCACCTCGGCCAGCGAGCCCGCCTCCCGCCCCTGGTAGGTGGCGCCCACCCCGCACGCGGCGTCCTCGACGAGGAACAGCCCGTGCCGGTCGGCGATCGCCTGGAGTTCGGTGTAGTCGGCCGGCAGACCGACGACGTCCACGGCGATGATGCCCACGGTCCGCGGCGTGACCAGGGCGGCCACCGCCTGCGGGTCCACGGTCCCGGTGTCGGCGCGCACATCGGCGAAGACCGGGGTCCCGCCGACGTAGCGCACCGCGTGGGCGGGCGCCGGGAAGGTGTAGTCGGCGACGATGACCTCGTCGCCCGGCTTGACGCCGAACGCGAGCATCGCCAGGTGCAGGGCCGCGCCGCAGTTGCTCACCGCGACCGCGTCGCCGGCCCCGTAGCGCTCCTTCAACTCGGCCTCGAGGGCCTTGCCCTTCGGTCCCTGGCCGGCCGGCCAGCCCGAGGCGAACACCTCGGCGACAGCGGCCAGTTCGCGCTCACCCAGGCTCGCGTGAACCAGGGGAATGCTGTCGATGGTCGTCATCTCCGTTATGCCTTACGCGCTGTGGCCGACTGGGCGTCGGCGCGGGTGGATGGGTCGTAGCGCAGTGGTGTGATCTGGCTGACGTCGTAACGCCGGCGCATGTCCTCGATGGCCTCCTGGTCGATGGCTCCGCCGGCCGACCAGATCTCGGCGATCTCCTCGAAATAGAGCTCGTGGACGGGTGACGGCAGGCACTGGAAGAGCATCCGCGCCGGTTTGTCCGAGGCGTTGCGGAAGGCGTGCGGGGTGCCGGGCGGTACGAACATGAAGGCGCCCTCGGTCGCCCGGACGACCTCGTCCCCGTCGGGCGACCGCCACTCGTGCCAGTTCTCCGCGGTGCGCTCCACCGGCTCGAAGGCCAGGAGTTCCAGCTCGCCCTCCAGGACGTAGAAGAACTCCTGGGCGTCGCCGTGGACATGGGCCCCGACGTCGAAGCCGGGGGGCACGACCACCTCGAAGACCGAGATGGACGAGCCGTGCGCCTCGGTGGCCTTGAAGGTCACTTCCTGCGCCTTGGTGATGAGCTTTCGCCCCTGGCCGGGCGGGAGTATGAGGCCGGTCATGCGTGGATTCCTTTCCGCCGCGCTCAGCCCAGCCCGCCGGGCGTGTCCTCGGCCCAGCGGCCGAGCGCCATCTCGGCGGTGATACCGGGGCCGAAGCCGGCGATCAGGCCGGTGGCGTCGGTGACCGGGGTGTCCTCCTCGAAGAGGCGACGGGCCGCGTCGAACACGACCGCGCTGGCGATGTTCCCGTACTCGGTCAGGGTCGCCCAGCTGTGCCGGAACACCTGCCGGTCGACATCGAGGAACTTGGCGAGGTCGTCCAGGATCCGCGGACCGCCGGCGTGCACGATGTAGAAGTCGAGGCTGCCGACGTCCCAGCTGTGGTCCTTGGCGAACTCCCGCAGCACCGGGGCCAGCGGCTCCATCGTGCCGGGCACCCGGCGGTCCAGCTGGAAGTGGAAGCCGGTGTCCTTGACCGCGTACGAGATCCAGTCCTCGGTGTGCGGGATGAGGTAGGAGGCGTTGCGCTCCAGCTCGATGCCGACACCGCCGTTGCCGCGCACCACGGCGGCCGCGACCGCGTCGCCGAAGAGCCCGTCGGACAGCAGCGAGCCGATGTCGTCCGCGTCGGGCTGGTAGCACAGCGAGCACAGCTCGCAGGAGACGATCAGGACGTTGCTGCCGGGGTGGGCCAGGCAGAAGTCGTGGGCACGGTTGACCGCCGCGCCGCCCGCCGCGCAGCCCAGCTGCGCAATGGGTATCTGCCGGGTGTCCGACCTGAAGCCCAGCTTGTTGATCAGCCATGCGGTCAGCGACGGCATCATGAAGCCGGTGCACGACACGTAGATGATCGCGTCGATGTCCCGCGCCGCCACGTCGGCGTTCTTCAGAGCCTCTTCGATGACCGGCGGGGTCCACCTCTTGGACTCGGCCTCATAGATGCGGTTGCGTTCCGTCAGGCCCGGGTGCCGAAGTGTTTTCTCGATGGGCTGGACGATATGCCGCTTCAGCACTCCGGTGTTCCGAATCAGCCGGAGCGCCAAGGGAAGCTGCGGCTTTCCCGCATGGGCTTTCTCGGCGAACTCGAGAGTCTCTTCCATCGTGATGATGTGTTCCGGCGCGCTCACCGCGGGCTTGCATAGCCTTGCCATATCTGGGCTCTACTTTCTCTAGAGTCTGCCTTCAGTACGGGAAGAGTCTTTTGCGCAGCGGTCAGGCCGCCAGCGGCTGCCGGTCGATGCCCGGCAGGGCGGAGAGGACCGGCGGACACGTCCAGTCCGGCGGGGACAGGGTGATGTCAAGACGGTGCGCGGTGTCGACCCCCACCTGCATCGGACCCACGGTGGCCATCAGCAGGCCGAGTTCCGGGTCGGCGGCGCTGTGAGGTGGGCTGCCCTGGGCCACCGCGTGGATGTACCAGGTGCCCTCGGGAACGCGGGCCAGCGTGAAGCGGCCCGGCGCGGACGCGTTGCTCCAGGACACGGGAGCACCCTGGAGTATGGGGCTGTCGAAGGCGCCGACGTAGATGGGCGAGAGCGCGGCCTCGGCGGTGCGCAGCGCCCCCGTCACGGAACCGGTGCACCGGTCGGCCGACGCCGGCACGGACGCGGCCGGCGCCGCTCCGGTCGCCGCGGGCTCCCCCGGGTCGTCGCGGGCTGCCAGCGACAGCTTCCGGTACTGCGTGGGCGAGAGACCTACCGACTCGGTGAACCGGCGGGTGAAACTCCCTGTGCTGCTGTATCCGACCTGCGCCGAGACATCGGCGACATTGAGCGAGGTGCTCAGCAGCAGTCGCTTGGCCTCCTGGAGCCGTACCGCACTCAGGAACCGTCCCGGGGTGACACCCGTGACCCGGCTGAACACACGCAAGAAATGGAACTTGCTGACCATCGCGCTTCGCGCGAGCTCGTCGAGGCTCAGCGGCTCCCAGTAGCGTTCGCGGATCGTGGTGACGGCATGCTGCACTAGGTGCTCCATGAAGGGCTCCTGACGGCGATCATCTGGCCGGTAGGTCGCTGATCGGTGGCAGGGGTGAGCGTCACCCTGATCCGGTGTGGTGGTGGACGTCCCCGTCGATGCTCGGTGCCGATGGACCGCTGCGACCGGGCGGCTGTCCGAAGAGCCGTCACACCCGGTCTTGCCCGCGCGAGTTGGAGAACTCGGAACTCAACCAACCGTCGTGGAACGGTCTTTGGGCAGGGGAGGTGTGCCGAAATAGTGACACGGTTGCCAACTCCGCGCCAAGGCCGCCCCAAAGTTACCTGACCCACTCAAGGAAGAACCGAGCGAGGCACTGCCGAAACAGCAGTCGAATTCCCCTCGAATTCCACCGCGGTCATCGGATCGATGCCACTCGACTCCACCAGATCAAAGACCTGCCGACAGGTCGGCGAAAAACCGGCGCCACCCGTTGTCTGCCGATTCTGTAGGGCCTTGCTGCGAGCATCGGCAGAGCCATACAACAACAGGATGCGGAGGGCGCATGTCTCAGCACGCCGAGGAGGCCGTCGCCGGCAGCAAGCGGTTGCAAGGAGCGCTGTCCGCAGCGAAGAACAGACGCGGCGCACCCTCCGGGGACAAGGCACTGCGCCGGACCGGGGTCCTCGTCACCTTCGTCCTCGGCGCCCTCGCAGCGGTGCCGCCGATGTCGATGGACATGTATCTGCCGGCCCTCCCGGAGGTCACCCGCACCCTGGGCTCGACCGCCACGGCCGTCCAACTGACCCTCACCGCTTGTCTCGTCGGCATGGCACTCGGGCAGCTCGTGGTCGGCCCGATGAGCGACCGGTGGGGGCGGCGCAGGCCGCTGCTGGCCGGGCTGGTCGTCTACATAGTCGCCGCCACGATCTGCGCCTTCGCACCCAGTGCCGAGGTGCTCATCTCCTTCCGGCTGTTGCAGGGCCTGGCCGGATCGGCCGGGATCGTCATCGCCCGGGCCGTCGTCCGCGACCTCTACGACGGCCTGGCCATGGCCCGGTTCTTCTCCACGCTGCTGCTGATATCCAGCATCGCCCCGATCATCGCGCCCGTCATCGGCGGACAGGTCCTGCGCCTCACCGACTGGCGGGGCATCTTCCTCGTCCTCGCCGCGATCGGCGTCGCGCTCACCCTGCTCGTCTGGCGCCGGCTGCCGGAGACCCTGCCGTCCGAGAAGCGGCAGAGCGGCGGAGTGCGCCACGCCCTGTGGATCATGCGCGGGCTGTTCGCCGACCGGGTCTTCTCCGGGTACCTCCTGGTGAACGGCTTCGCCTACGGAGCGCTGTTCTCGTACATCGCCGCGTCGCCGTTCGTGATCCAGGAGGTCTACGGGGCGTCCCCGCAGACCTTCTCGCTGCTCTTCGGCCTCAACTCGTTCGGCCTGATGATCGTCGGCCAGATCAACGGCAGGATCCTCGTCGGCCGGGTCAGCCTGGACAAGGCGCTCGGCTCCGGACTGGCGATGCTCGTGCTCGCCGGGGTGGGGCTGCTGCTGGTGACGGGGGGCGCCTTCGGCGACCTCCGTACGGTTCCGCTCGCGGCCTGTCTGTTCGTCATGATCTCCGCGCTGGGCCTGATCCTGCCCAACACCAACGCGCTCGCCCTGATGCGCACCCCGCACGCCGCAGGTTCCGCTTCCGCGCTGGTCGGCACGTCCTGCTTCGTCATGGGGGCGATCGCCTCATCGATCGTCGGGTTCGCGGGGAAGACGACGGCGGTACCGATGGCCGTGGTCCAACTGGGCAGCGCCCTGGCCGCGATGGTCTGCTTCCTGTCCGTGTGCCGCCCCTGGCGGAGCAAGGCCACGGAGAAGGCAGAGCGCTGAGCACCCACCACAGCTCAACCGCAGGTCCGCCCTGGCGGATCCAAGTGATCGTCGCAACACCGCTGATCGGCTTGCTGTCAGGAGCTTGGTGAGACGCTCGGCTGGGGTGTCCCGGTCGAGCGTTTTGCGTGGGCGGTCGTTGAGCTCGCCGGGTCACAGAAGCAGACCGGCATGTCGATGGCCAGGGTGACCGAGCCGTGACCCGCCATTCAGGTGCCCTGGCCCCAGGTCAGGGAACGTCTGAGCTGAGATGGCAGCGTGTGGCCGGTGCGGCCGGCACCTGGTGGAAGTGTTCTGCTCGGTGTGCGCCGCCGGGCAGGTGAAGGAGCATCAGATAGCGGGTCGAGCGTTCCACCAGCGTGCCGTTGAGGCTTTCGGCGGGCTCGTCCCGTGCGCAGAGCCCGAACGAGTTCCCTTCGGAGTGTTCCGCGGCCGGCTGCGTGCAGACGGTCAGGCCGAGTGAGATAGCGGCATGGGACCTCGGGAGCCGGCGTCGGACGGGCCGGCGGGCGAAATCGAAGCTTGGCAACACCGCCGTTGCGCCCCACGACCCGTTCGTTCGTCGATGTCCACCAACCGGCGGGCTTCTGCATTGCCATGGCTCTGGTCCGCGAGCCGGAAGCATTCCTCCCGCTCGCGGACCAGCCTCCTACGACCGCCCAAAGCCTTGGTCCGGTTCCTGCTGACCGGGGTTCAACTGTGGTGTGTCCCTGCGGAAGTCAGCCCGCCGTGTTCCGTTCCGGCGGCGGCAGGATCAGGGTGGGTTCGAGGACGACGCGAGCGACGGGTTCCTCGACAGGCCGGGCCAACTCAGCGCGCACACCCCGCTGTTGACGCCACCCGGCCTGGGCGGCGACGACAGCGACGTACGGGATGACGACCCCGCCGACCAGCGCGCAGACGGCGACGGCGGGCCAGCGGTTCCAGGTGACGGCCATCAGGACCACACAGGCGCTGCGCACCAGCATGGCCGCAACGTAGCGGCGCTGGCGGCCGCGCAGGTCCTGCGTCAGGCCGGTGCGTGCCCGGGTGATGGACTCGGCCCGGGGGCCGTCCCGGTGCCATGAAGTGCGGTTCATCGGGCCTCCGTGGATGCTCGGCCGGTCAGGGCGCCGAGCGGGGTGACGGCCGGCGGTGGAACGACGGCGGCGCGGGTGACCGTCTCTTGATCACCCGCGCCGCCGTATCCGGCCCGGTCCTTCCGCGTCGCGCCGCCGGGTCAGCGCACTTCCTGGTCCGGCTCCCGTTCCTCGACGGCAGCGGTTCCCGGATGCCCGTTGGACGCCGCGTGCCCGTTGGACGCCGCGTGCCCGTTGGGCGAGTGGTGCTCCAGGGCGTGCCGCAGTTCCTCCGGTGTCGGCTGCGCGAGCTGGCCGCCGTACAGCCAGCGGCTGAGCCGGTGGCGCAGCATGTCCTTGCGGGACTGCGGGTTGGGCACACCGTTGTGTTCCGCCGCGGGGGCAGGCAGCACCTCGTTGATCTCCCTGGACAGGAGGGTGTACGCGTGATCGGGGTCGAGGGGTGCGTGCACCTCGACGAACTCGCCGTGCGGCAGCCTCTTGATCCGGCCGGTCTCGCGGCCGTGCAGGAGCTTGTCGCGCTCCCGCAGCAGCAGGCCGAGGCAGATCCGCTTGGTCACGACGTACGTCAGCACCGGGACGGCGAAGACTCCGATCCGCACCGCCCAGGTGATGTGGTTCAGGGACAGATGGAAGCGTTCGGCCAGGACGTCGTTGGCGCCACCGAAGAACAGCACCAGGTAGAGCGAGACGAAGGCGATGCCGAACGCGGTGCGAGTGGGGTGGTCGCGGGGCCGGTCGAGAAGGTGGTGTTCGCGGGTGTCGCCGGTGACCCAGGCTTCCAGGAACGGCCAGAGCGCGATCACCGCCATCATGACGGTGGGCAGGATGACGGCCGGTATCAGGACACCCATGTTGACGGTGTAGCCACCCGGGATGACGAACTCCCAGGCGGGCATGGCTCGCAGGGCACCTTCCAGGAAACCCATGTACCAGTCGGGCTGGGAGCCCTGGGAGATCTGGTCGGCGCGGTAGGGCCCGAAGTTCCACACCGGGTTGATCTGGGCGACGGCCGCGAGCAGTGTGAGCACGCCGAAGACGAGGAAGAAGAACCCTCCGGCCTTGGCCGCGTAGACCGGCATCAGGGGCTGGCCGACGACGTTGTTCTCGGTGCGGCCGGGACCCCGGAACTGGGTGTGCTTGTGGTAGAAGACGTAGATCAGGTGGACGGTGACCAGGGCCAGGATGATGCCCGGTATCAGCAGGATGTGGAAGCTGTAGAACCGGGGGATGATGTCGTGCCCCGGATACTCGCCGCCGAACAGGAACAGCGTCACATAGGTGCCGACCACCGGAATGGCCATCGTGATGCCCTCGGCGATGCGCAGGCCGGTGCCGGAGAGCAGGTCGTCGGGGAGTGAGTACCCGACGAAGCCCTCCAGGGTGACCACGACGAGCAGCACGAAGCCGATCAGCCAGTTCACCTCACGCGGCTTGCGGAACGACCCGGTGAGGAAGTGCCGCAGCGTGTGGACGCAGAGCGCGGCGATCATGATCAGCGCCGACCAGTGGTGCAGCTGGCGGATGAGCAGACCGCCGCGCACATCGAAGCTGATCTCGATGGTGGAGGCGTAGGCCTGGGACATCGGGATGCCCTGCAGCGGGACGTGCGATCCGTTGTAGACGGTCTCGGTCATGCTCGGGTCGAAGAACATGGTGAGCCACAGGCCGGTGAGGATCAGCACGATGAAGCTGTAGAGCGCTATCTCACCGAACATGAACGTCCAGTGGTCCGGGAAGACCTTTCGGATCATGAACCTGAAGTGGTAGATCCCGAGCCGCCCGTCCGCCCAGTCGGCGATGCGCTCGCCCCTCGGCGGTGTGGTGCGCACACTCTGTGGCGCCCTCTCGGTCGTGCTCATACCCGCGCGCCCTCCCCTCGCCGCTCGGCCGTCACAGGCACACCCGAGCCGACCGGTGAGCGGTCGGTGGTGGGGGCGGCCTGCCGCGGCGCAAGCAGGCCCGTGCCCTGGAGCGGGTGAAACGCTATCCACGCGTCAGCAAACAGAACAACCGCGCTCAAGCGATACTCAAGTCCCAACTCAAGTGTTTCTCGAGTGGGTTGTGGCACCTCGGAACGCAAGTGGGCTTCTCTGACGGCTGGTTGATCCACTCCTGTCATGGATCCGAGCGTATGGCCGTGCTATTTCGGCCGCGACGGCGTACAACACGCCAGCTGGCCGAAAAACGGGGCGGTCACGGTCGCTCGGCCGAAAGGCGGAACGGTCACGGTCGCTGCCGGTCGCCGGCCGGTGCCGCGGCAGGCCCCTGGGCCGAGGTACCGGTGGGCCGCGGCCGGGTGGAGCTGATGGAGACCCCGATGACGGGCACGGTCGGTGTGCCCGGACGGCGCCGGCGGGCGTCGGGACCGTGCGTGACGCTGGGCGGTGTCGCGGCCGCGGCGGCGGGAGCGCGCCGGGGACGGAGTGCGGCCCGCAGCGCGCGCGGCCGCAGTGCGGCGGGCGGGGCGAGGCTCTGGTGCAGGTGCAGCAGCAGGTTCGCCGCGTGCTGGTCGGTGCTCGCCGCGGCCGCTATCCGGGACGCATAGCGCCGGCCGAGCCGGGCGCGCAGTCCGGGAGAAGGGTCCTGGTCCGGGTCCGCCGGGCACAGCGTCCGGGTACTCAACTGCCAGGCGGGGGCGAGCCGGTGGGCAAGGGCCCTGCGCAGACGGTGGCTGATGCCGACCGCGGTGCCGTGGGCGGCGAGCATGTGGTCGAGGACGAGAGCGGACTGCACGGCGAGCGTCATGCCGTGGCCGTGCGCCGGGTCGAGGGCGGCGAAGGCGTCACCCACGACCAGGAACTGGTCGGGCCAGCGGCGCAGCTTCTCGTAGTGGCGCCAGCGGCTGTCGGTACGGCTGCGGCAGTAGACGGGGCCGAGCGGTGTGGCGGTCTCGATGAGGTCGCGCAGCAGCGGGTGGCGCAGGGTGCCGGCGGCGCGCAGCAGTGCTTCGTGGTCGGTGGGCGGCGGGGTGCCGTCGCCGGTGGCGAT
The DNA here is from genome assembly GCF_053592055.1 of Streptomyces sp. NPDC002817. NCBI lineage: Bacteria > Bacillati > Actinomycetota > Actinomycetes > Kitasatosporales > Streptomycetaceae > Streptomyces > Streptomyces sp. NPDC002817. The sequence continues at coordinate 16,330 of NZ_JBSFUY010000033.1, read as the reverse complement.
CGACACCGACCAGCGGCCGCCTTCGACGGGGTTGAGCATGCCGTACCCCGGGTCGCCGGGCCCGGCCAGGAGCAACAGGCTCTTGAAGTCGGCGACATGGCCGACGGGTGGCGCGTACAGGGTGGTGGCGTACGTGGTGCGGGCGTCGGCCGCGGTTTCCCTGGGCGGCTCGTAGCCGAGTTCGGCGAGCCATTCGGGGGCGCGGGAGCCTCGTCCGGAGGCGTCCACCACGAACTCGGCGGACAGCAGGCGCCGGGGGGTCCAGCCCTCGGGTGCCTTCCGGTCCCGGCCGCGCGCCCAAACGCCGGTGACGGTGTCCTGCGGGCCGGGCTGCAGGGCGACGACCTCGTGCTCCGGCAGGAAGGTCACCTTGGGGTCGGCGCGCAGCCGGTCGCGTATCGCCGCGTCGAGGAGGTCGCGGCCCGCGCTGAGCATCGACAGGCCGGTGTCGAAGCGGGGCAGCCAGCCGGACGGGCCGAGCAGCAGCATGTCCTCGGGGATGCGAACGTGGACCGCTCCGGCACGGGTGAGGTCCTGGCGGATGCCGGGGAACAGTTCCTCCAGGCCCTGATGGGCCGCGGTCATGAGGCTGTGGGTGTGCCGCGCCTGGGGCACACCGCGGCGGCGGCCCGGTCCGCGGGGCAGCCAGTCGCGCTCGATCACGGTGACCCGGTCCATGAAGTTGGCCAGAGCCCGCGCCGCGGTGAGTCCGGCGATGCTCGAACCGATCACGACGGCGTGGCCATGGCCGCCGCCCCCGTCGACAACACGTGCGTCCAGACTCAACTCGGCCGCCCTCCCTTGCGTTGTGTTTGCATCATGCGGGGGCGGGCCGGTCGGTGGCAGCGGCTTGAGCGGGGCTCCATGTGGTCACGAGGACGGCTCTAGCGAGAATCGAGTGGACGGGGTATGGGGAGCGGCGGGACCAGGGGAATCGGGTCCCGCGAGGAGCCCGCATGCCCGCCCGCGAGGACACACGCCGACGAGCCGGCACGTACGACCACGACACCGTCGTACGCACCAGCCGTCACCGTCACTGTCCCGTGCCCGCCCCGCAGCCCGTCACCGCCCCGAGGCCCTCGCCCGCCCCGGTGCCGCAGTGGTGAGTGCCCGGTCCACCAGCGGGCCGGCGACACCCGTGTAACCGGCCGGGTCGAGCAGTGCGGCCGCCTCCTCGCGGTCCAACACGCCTTCCAGTTGCGGGAGTCTGGCCAGTACCTCGGCCAGCGGCAGGCCGGTCCGGGTGGCGAGCAGAGAGGCCTGGGTCACCAGTTCCCTGGCGGCCGTCTTGCCGACGCGCGGCGCCAGGACGGCCGAAACCCGCTCGGAGACGAGCTGCCCGCCGGTCGCCCCGAGGTTGGCGCGCATCCGCTCCGGGTGGACGGTGAGCCCCCGGGCGAGTTCGACGGCCGTGTGCGCGGCACCGCCGGTGAGCCGTAAGGCTTCACGCAGCGGCTGCCACTCCGCGTGCCACACCCCGGCCGACCGCTCGTCCTCGGCGGGCAGACACTGCATCAATACGGTGGCCAGCGCGGGCACTTGAAGAGCGGCGGAGCGGATCAGGGTGGCGAGCACGGGGTTGCGCTTGTGCGGCATCGCCGACGAGGTGCCCCGTCCGGCGACCGCGGGCTCGGCCACCTCACCGATCTCGGTACGGGTGAGCACCAGCACATCCGCTGCGATCTTGCCGAGGGCGCCGGTGGTGTGCGCGAGTGCGGCCCCCAGGTCGGCAACGGGGGTGCGCAGGGCGTGCCAGGGCAGTACGGGGGCGGTCAGGCCCGTCTCCTCGGCGAACGCGGCGCCGAGTTCGCCGAGTACGGTCGCGGGGTCCGCGCCCTGGCCCGCGTACTGCAGATAGCCGGCCAGGGTTCCGGCCGCGCCGCCGAGCGACACCGGGAGCCCGCCGTCGGCGACCCGTTCGAGGCGCTCGACGGCGTCCAGAACCAGTTGCCGCCACCCGGCCACCTTGAGCCCGAAGGTCGTGGGCACGGCGTGCAGGGCGAGGGTGCGGCCCGCTGTCACGGTGTCCCGATGCGCGGCCGCGAGACCGGCCAGCGACTCGGCCACGTCCCGCAGATCGGCGCCGATCAGGCGCAGCGCGCGCTGCGCCACCAGCATGGCGGCGGTGTCGAAGACGTCCTGGCTGGTCGAGCCGCGGTGCACATACTCGGCGGCCTGCGGGGAGCGTTCCGCGACCACCGCGGTCAGCGCCTTGACCAGGCCGACGATCGGGTTCGCGGTCTCCCGCGCGGCCAGCGCCAGTTCACGTACGTCGAGCAGGTCCGCGCGGGCGGCGGCCGTGATGGCCTCGGCCGCCTGGACGGGCACGGTGCCGCAGCGGGCCTGGGCGCGGGCCAGGCCCGCCTCCGCGTCGAGCATCGCCTGCAGCCAGGCGCTGTCGCCGACGGCGGCCTCGACGGGGGTGCCCGCCCGCACCGGCGAGAGCAGCCCGGCGTCGAGGTGGCCCGTCAGGGCGCCCGTCTTCGGTGATTCGTCTGCGTAGGTCATGTGCCCGCCCCCACGCTTGAGGCTGCTGCCGTGCGGTCCGACTGCCGTGATGGAGAAGGCATTTGGGGCAGGGCGAGGACCGCCGCCGCGATCGCGTCGGAGTCCTCGAGGGTGACCGAGCCGACGCCGGGCCTGATGCCCGCGGCGGTCACCCAGTGCACGGACTCGGTGGGCACCCCGTAGGCGAAGCGCCGCGGATGCGGCACTCCCTGGACGTCGATCACGTGGTAGGGCCGCTCGGACACGGCGAGGCCGCCGGTCTCGTAGTCCGCGCCGCCCGTGCCGTCCCCGCCGGGAATCCGGTACGGATGGCACTGCCCGGTGCTCAGCAGCTGGTTCATCAGCGGGTCCGCGGTGCGCCTGAGGTCGATCTCGGGCAGGCGGGCCTCGATGAGGACGGTGGCCCGCACCCGCACGCCCGGTATCTCGCTCGACGTACCGGTGAAACAGGGACCGTGCGGATCGTTCGCGTCGGCGGTGACGCGCATGCCGGGGCCGGTCACATCGAGGATGCCCGCGTCGATGAGCGCGGCCATCTCCTCGATGCGGGACGCCGGGGGGCCGATGGACAGATAGGCGTTGAGCGGTGTGTACCAGCGGTCGAGGTCGTCGCGGTGGGACGTCGCGGTCAGTCCGGCGTGGTCGACGGCGAGCCGCAGTTCGTTGCGCAGGTCCCGCAGGACGTCGAGGGCGGCCTTGACCGGTCCGCTGACGTTGCCCTGGCGGGCCAGCCGGACGTCGTCGTCAAGGTGCCCGCGCAGCCAGCGGCGGAAGTCGGCCTGGTCGCCGAAGACACGGTTGCCGTAAGGACGCGCGATGCGCTTCCAGTCCCAGTGCTCGGCGGCGTCGATCCCGGTCGCGTCGAGGAGGACGCTCTCGTCGTGTCCCGGTTCGGCTTCCAGGTAGGCCTCGACGAACTCCTCGATGACGTCCGGGAGTTCACCGCGGGCCGCGAGCAGGGCGGCGTAGTAGACGCTGCACACCTCCTTGGAGATGAGCGGCCACAGGTCGGCGGCGAAGTCGATGGCTCCGCGGTGCGGGGCCCGGGCGCGCAGCGCCGCGATGTATCCGGCGGTCAGGAGCCGGGGGTAGTAGCGGCCGTGGGCGCCCTTCTCGTTCTCGCCGCGCGCCTGGTAGGGCACGCCGCGCCGGGAGCCCGCGTACAGGCGCGGTTCGCGGCCGGAAGGCTCGTAGACGAGGCGGCCGTCGACGCAGGTGAAGACGCCGCCTCTGCCGTGGGTGAACAGGGCCAGGTAGTCGAAGAAGTTGAGCCCGAGTCCGCGCAGCAGCACATGCTCGCCGGGCCGGATGTCCGACAGGTCCACGTCTGCCGGGTTGGAGGGGACCACATAGGTCAGCCCGTTCAGCTCGGCGTACTCGGTCAACTCCCTTTCGGTGTCAGTGAGTCGGGCCGGTACATGGCCCTGCGCGAGGACGACCGCGGACAGGCCGGCCAGCCGAGTGCCGTCATCGAGTACGACGGTCTGCTCCCCTGCCTGCCCCTCTTCCTCGAGGGCGACGGCGCGTACGGGGTGCGTGCGCACCGTCACATGCGCGGCGGCGTTGGCGACGACCTGCTGGAACGCCCACGTCAGATAGCAGCCGTAGAGGGCGCGGGTCGGGTAGGTGTCGGGGCCCAGATGGCGTGCTTCGGCAAGGATCCCGTCGTCGTACCCGGCCTCCGGGACGGTCTCGAGCGTCTCCGAGACCAGCGCCTTGGCCCACTCGTACAGGCTCGGCCCCTCGTCCAGCGGTCCGTCGATGCGGACGCTGGCGTCGGTGTAGACCGTGACCTGGGAGGACACGGTGTTCATCAGTAGGTGCCGGGACTGCGTCGGGCGCCACACCCGTCCCGAACCCGGCGGATCCGGGTCGACGACGTGCACGGTGACACTGTCCCAGCGGGGCGACTTCCGTTCCTGCGCGCAGAGCCGTTCCAGTACGGAAAGGCCCCGCGGTCCCGCGCCGACGAGGCAGACCTCCAAGTGCGGGTCCAAGGGGACCTGGTCCCCCGGGGCAAACTGAACGGCCGCCGTCACCGGCGGCCCTGCGGTGAGTCCGGCGCGTACTGCGCGTTGGCCTCGGTGCGTACCGTCCACAGCGCCTCCTTCCTCGGCAACCGTCGGGGCAGGCGCTCAACCAAGCGTCGGATCCTGGTGGAAGTCGGCTTGAGAAGCCGGGATACCGCGGGCAGCCGCACGGCCGGGTGCCCGTACAGCCGTATGCGTTCGGGGCTGTACCGGGACTCGAGAACCGGTCGTTAGATTCGGCGACAGGCGTATCCCCGGGAATTTGACTTACCGCCGCATCACGTTGCGGGGGTGATCCCGGAGAAACTTCTGGACATCACCGGGGGAACAGAAATCACATGACTACTGAATCTGTCGAGTCACCTCGTGCAGGAGATTCAATGAGGGTTCACCCCTGCCCCAGAAATCACCCCCAGGAGATCTCCGCCGCCGTCGGATTCACCCTGTGCGTCCTCTGTATCAAGCAGGTGGAGAACAATCTGCGTATCATCCCCGCACTCCACCAGGAGAGCCTGCACCACGTGTCACCGGCGCCCAGGCGAACCAACCCGACGAAGGTCTCGGGAAGCCGTAAGCGGGATCACCTTGATATCGCCGTGCTCGATGTTCGGCACAACATCCTCGTCATTCTTGAATCCTGGTCGGGGATCGTCGTGGAGAAGCTCGGCCGCATCGCCCCGCATCGCTCTGTCCCGCAACTGGCGCGGTTTCTGACGGCGAACCTGGAATGGATCACCGCGCAGCCCCCGGCCGGCGACTTCGCGGACGAGATCGAAACCATCGCCACGGAGCTGCGCCACACCATCGACCCCGACCCCGATGGACTCAACAGGCTCACCAGGCAGTGTGTCGTGGACGGCTGCGCGGGAACGATCACAGCCGCGCCGCACAAGGCCGAGAACACCGGCCGGAGCAACATCAGGTGCTCGTCCGGACACGCATGGGAGCTGCGTGAATGGCTCACCCTGCGACACCTCATAGAGCGGCAACGAAAGAGTGTCGGCGCATGACCAAACCACCACGCCACCGGCTCGTCCCGACGAATGTGGCCGCCCTCGCCGTGGGCGTCACCGAAGCGACCATTCGAAAGTGGGTGAGCCGAGGGAAGATAACCCGCTATGGCGCACCCAACCGCCGCTCGGAGTTCGACATCGAGGAACTCACGGAGATCGCTCTGCGGCGCGGCAATTGATACCGGCCTCCCTGACACGCTGCCAGAATCGGCCCCGCGCCCAAAAAGGGCTCGGGGCCTTCTTGCGCTCGGGGTCCCACCCGTGTCACTATTTGTGCACGTCTCCCCTGCCCAAAAACCGTTGCGGGGAAGGGACTTCAGCCCCGCATCCACGGTCCGCACGGACGCGAGACGCAGTCGACGCCGGATGCGGTAACCGTCCGGAAACCCCTGGCTCATTGACTCCCCGGCCATGATCAAACTGCCGGGGATTTCTGTGTCTGATTTCCCGCTCAATCATTCCTGGAAATCCGGATGACGCGATCTCATTGCAAACACGACAAGGGGAGCTGAGTGCGTTGACTCTACCGATCTCAGCGGCAGGAACATCAGAAAGCCACTGGGTTCGCTCAGTCGGTACCGGCCGCGCCCACGCCAAGTCCATTTTGCTGGGGGAGCATGCAGTCGTGTACGGCGCGCCGGCCCTCGCTCTTCCGGTTCCGCAGCTGGCGGTCACGGCAAGCGCCGGATGGTCCTCCCGCAGCCCTCGTGAACCGGGCGGCGTGTCCTACACGTTGACCGGTTCCGCCGCGCGGCGGCTGGCGATGCGGGGCCCCGCGGGCCTGCACCAACTGGCCACCGAGTTCCGGGCGGCCCTGGGCATCACGGGCGGCCCGCACATCGACGTGATCATCGACGGCGCGATCCCGCCCGGCCGGGGCCTCGGCTCCAGCGCGGCCGTCGCACGCGCGGTCGTCCTCGCCCTCGCCGATCTCTTCGGCCGCGAGGTCGGCGAACGGATGACGTTCGACCTGGTGCAAACGGCCGAGAACGTGACGCACGGCCGGTCCAGCGGCGTCGACGCCATGACCGTCGGCGCCTCCGGCCCGCTGCTCTTCCAGGCGGGCGGGGCCAAGGAGTTGAGCGTCGGCTGCGACAGTCTGCTCATCATCGCGGACAGCGGCGTCATCGGCAGCACCAAGGAAGCGGGCGACCTGCTCCGCGCGGGATTCCAGCGCCATGCCGGAGCACAGGAGCGATTCGTACGCCGGGCCTCGGAGCTGACCGAGGTGGCCAGGCTCGCCCTCGCCGACGGCAAGCCGGAGGAACTCGGCTCGCGGCTGACGGACTACCACGCCCTGCTGCGCGCGGCCGGCCTGAGCACCGACCGGATCGAGGCGATGGTCGCGGCCGCACTCGCGGCGGGCAGCCTCGGAGCCAAGATCACCGGAGGCGGTCTGGGCGGCTGCGTACTCGCGCTGACCCAGCCGGAACGGGCCCGGGAGGTCACCCGGCAGCTGCACGAAGCCGGCGCCGTACAGACGTGGGTCGTGCCGCTGAGGAGGTCAGTCCGCCATGTCTGAACAGCACACCACCCTCATCCGGCCCCAGGACCGGGCCGGTGCGGAACGCGCCACCGCCGTCGCACACCCCAACATCGCCCTGATCAAGTACTGGGGCAAGAGCGATGAACGGCTCTTCCTCCCACGCACCGACAGCCTGTCCATGACCCTGGACATCTTCCCCACGACCACGCACGTCCGGCTCGACGCCCAGGCCGGGCACGACGCGGTGACGCTCAACGGCGTGCCCGCGACCGGCGAGGCGCTGCGCCGCATCGTCGCCTTCCTCGACCTGGTCCGGGACCGGGCCGGATGCCCGCAACGAGCCGTCGTGGACACCGAGAACACCGTCCCCACCGGGGCCGGCCTGGCGTCCTCCGCCAGCGGGTTCGCCGCCCTCGCCGCCGCAGCAGCCGCCGCGTACGGCCTTGATCTCGACGCCACCGCGCTGTCCCGTCTGGCCCGGCGCGGCTCCGGGTCGGCGTCCCGGTCGATCTTCAGCGGCTTCGCCATGTGGCACGCGGGCCGAACCACCGGCACGGCCACGGACGCGGACCTCAGCTCCTACGCCGAGCCCGTGCCCACCGCGGAACTCGACCCCGCGTTGGTCATCGCGGTCGTCAACGCCGGACCCAAGGACGTGTCCAGCCGTACGGCCATGCGCCGCACCGTCGACACCTCGCCGCTCTACGAACCGTGGGCCGCCTCCAGCCGGGACGACCTGGCCGACATGCGGGTGGCACTCAAGCGCGGCGACCTCGAAGCCGTCGGCGAGATCGCGGAGCGCAACGCGCTCGGCATGCACGCCACCATGCTGGCGGCGCGCCCCGCGGTGCGCTACCTGTCGCCGGCCACGCTCACCGTGCTCGACAGCGTGCTCCAGCTCAGGCGGGACGGCATACCGGCCTACGCGACCATGGACGCCGGACCGAACGTCAAGGTGCTGTGCCGACGCGCCGACGCGGACCGGGTGGCCGGCGTCGTCCGCAGCGCCGCCGCACGGGTCTCGGTGCACATCGCCGGACCGGGGCCGGGCGCCCGCCTGCTGTGCGGGGGCGGACGATGACCTCCCGGCGAACGGTGGTCCGGCGCGCGCCGGGCAAGCTGTTCGTCGCGGGCGAGTACGCGGTCGTGGAGCCCGGCAACACGGCGATCCTGGTCGCGGTCGACCGGTACATCACCGCCACCGTGTCCGGCGCCGACGATCCCGGCGTGCTGATCTCCTCCGACCTCGGTCCGCGAGCGGTACACCGGCCGTGGCAGGACGGCCGACTGGCCGGCGGCGACGGAGAAGCGCCCCACGTGGTGGCCGCGATCGAGGCCGTGAGCGACCTGCTCGCCGAACGCGGCATGTCCGTCCCCCCGTTGAGCGTGTCGATCACCAGCACGCTGCACGACAACGGCAGGAAGTACGGCCTGGGTTCGAGCGGCGCCGTGACCGTGGCAACGATCGCCGCCGTGGCGACGTACTGCGGACTGGACCTGTCGCCCGAGGCCCGCTTCCGGCTGGCCCTGCTCGCGACGGCCCGTATCGACCCCAAGGGCTCCGGCGGTGATCTCGCCGCGAGCACCTGGGGCGGCTGGATCGCGTACCAGGCCCCCGACCGGGCCTTCGTACTCGACCTGGCCCGCCGCCACGGCATCGAGGAGACACTGCGCACCCCCTGGCCGGGCTTCGCGGTACGCCGATTGCCGCCGCCGAACGGCCTCTGCCTGGAGGTCGGCTGGACCGGCAACCCGGCCTCCACCACGTCCCTGGTGTCCGGCCTGCACCGGCGGACCTGGCGGGGCAGCGCCTCGCAACAGAAGTTCCTGGAGACCACCACCGACTTCGTACACGCCTCGATCGCGGCGCTCGAGACCGGCGACGGCGAGAGCCTGCTGCACCACATCCGGCGGGCCCGCCAAGAACTGGCCCGCCTGGACGACGAGGTCGGCCTCGGCATCTTCACGCCCGAGCTGACGGCGCTGTGCGACACGGCCGAGGCCGCCGGCGGCGCCGCCAAACCCTCGGGGGCGGGGGGCGGCGACTGCGGGATCGCCCTGCTCGACGCCGAAGCCCCGCACGACATCGCGCACGTACGGCAACGGTGGGCCGCGGCCGGGGTGCTGCCCTTGCCCGTCCGTCCCGCCCTGGAAGGGATCGAAGAATGAGTAGCGCTCAGCGCAAGGACGACCACGTCCGGCTCGCCATGGAGCAGCAGCACGCGCACAGCGGACGCAACCAGTTCGACGAGGTGTCGTTCGTCCACCACGCCCTGGCCGGCATCGACCGCCCGGACGTGTCCCTGACCACGACGTTCGCCGGCCTCACCTGGCAGGCACCGCTCTACATCAACGCAATGACCGGCGGTAGCGCCAAGACCGGCGTCATCAACCGGGACCTGGCCATCGCGGCCCGCGAGACCGGGGTGGCCATCGCGTCGGGCTCCATGCACGCCTACTTCAAGGACCCGTCGTGCGCGGACACCTTCCGGGTGCTGCGCGAGGAGAACCCGGACGGGTTCGTCCTGGCGAACGTCAACGCGACGGCGTCGGTCGACAACGCCCGCCGCGCCATCGACCTGATCCAGGCGAACGCCCTGCAGATCCACCTCAACACGGCGCAGGAGACGCCCATGCCGGAGGGCGACCGGTCCTTCGGATCCTGGGCGGCGCAGATCGAGCGGATCGCGACCAGCGTCGACGTCCCCGTGATCGTCAAGGAGGTCGGCAACGGGCTGAGCCGCCAGACGATCCTCGCCCTGCCGAACCTGGGCGTGCAGGTGGCCGACGTCAGCGGCCGGGGCGGCACGGACTTCGCCCGCATCGAGAACGGCCGACGCGAACTCGCCGACTACGCCTACCTGCACGACTGGGGGCAGTCCACCGCCGCCTGCCTGCTGGACGCGCAGGACATCGGCTTCCCCCTCCTGGCCTCCGGCGGCGTCCGCACCCCGCTCGACGTCGCCCGCGCCCTGGCCCTCGGCGCCGGTGCCGTCGGCTCGTCCGGCGGATTCCTGCGCACCCTGCTCGACGGCGACGTGACGGCGCTGATCACCAAGATCTCGACATGGCTCGATCAGCTGGCGGCCCTGCAGACCATGCTCGGCGCCCGCACCCCCGCCGATCTGACCCGCTGCGACCTGCTGATCCACGGCGAACTGCGGTCCTTCTGCGCCGACCGGGGCATCGACACCCGGCGGCTCGCCCAGCGCTCCAGCTCCATCGACGCCCTCCACGAGATGACGGGAAGCACACGATGACCGACGCACACGCCATCGCCGGGGTCCCGATGAGGTGGGTGGGACCCCTTCGTATCTCCGGGAACGTCGCCACCACCGAGACCCAGGTACCGCTCGCCACCTACGAGTCGCCGCTGTGGCCCTCCGTGGGCCGGGGGGCGAAGGTGTCCATGCTGGCCGAGCAGGGCATCGTCGCCACTCTCGTCGACGAGCGGATGACGCGTTCGGTGCTCGTCGAGGCCACGGACGCGCAGACCGCGTACACGGCCGCGCGGATCATCGAGGCGCGGATCGACGAGCTGCGCGAGGTCGTGCGCGGCTGCAGCAGGTTCGCCCAGCTCATCGGCGTCCGGCACGAGATCACGGCCAACCTGCTGTTCATCCGGTTCGAGTTCAGCACCGGCGACGCCTCCGGGCACAACATGGCCACGCTCGCCTCCGACGCACTCCTCAAGCACCTGCTGCAGACCGTCCCGGGCATCTCCTACGGATCGATCTCGGGGAACTACTGCACGGACAAGAAGGCGACCGCGATCAACGGCATCCTCGGCCGCGGCAAGAACGTCGTCACAGAACTTCTCGTGCCGCGGGACGTGGTGACCGACGTGCTGCACACGACGGCCGCCAAGGTCGTCGAGCTGAACATTCGCAAGAACCTGCTCGGCACCCTGCTCGCCGGCGGTATCCGCTCGGCGAACGCCCACTTCGCGAACATGCTGCTCGGGTTCTATCTGGCGACCGGCCAGGACGCGGCCAACATCGTCGAAGGCTCCCAGGGCGTCACGATGGCCGAGGACCGGGACGGCGACCTCTACTTCTCCTGCACACTGCCGAACCTGATCGTGGGCACGGTCGGCAACGGCAAGGGCCTCGCCTTCGTGGAGACCAATCTGACCCGGCTGGGCTGCCGGGCCGACCGTGCACCCGGGGAGAACGCGCGCCGCCTCGCCGTCATCGCCGCGGCGACGGTGCTGTGCGGCGAACTCTCGCTGCTCGCGGCACAGACCAACCCGGGCGAACTCATGCGTGCGCACGTCCAGCTGGAACGCGACAACAACACCGCAAAGGTTGGTGCATAGGGCATGTCCATCAACATCGGAATTCACGATCTGTCGTTCGCGACAACCGAGTTCGTCCTGCCGCACACGGAGCTCGCCGCGTACAACGGCACCGAAATCGGCAAATACCACCTGGGCATCGGCCAGGAGTCGATGAGCGTTCCCGCCGCGGACGAGGACATCGTCACCCTGGGCGCCGCGGCCGCGGCGCCGATCATCGCCCGACACGGCAGCGACCGCATACGGACCGTGGTGTTCGCGACGGAGTCGTCGATCGACCAGGCCAAGTCCGCCGGTGTGTACGTCCATTCCCTGCTCGGGCTGCCGTCGGCCACCCGGGTCGTCGAGTTGAAGCAGGCCTGTTACGGGGCAACCGCGGCCCTGCAGTTCGCCATCGGCCTGGTGCAGCGCGACCCCGCCCAGCAGGTCCTCGTGGTCGCCAGCGACGTCTCCAAGTACGAGCTGGACAGCCCCGGCGAGGCGACGCAGGGCGCGGCGGCCGTCGCCATGCTGGTCGGCCTGGATCCCGCCCTGGTGCGCATCGAGGACCCGTCCGGCCTGTTCACCGCCGACGTCATGGACTTCTGGCGGCCCAACTACCGTGACGCGGCGCTGGTCGACGGCCAGGACTCCATCAACGCCTACCTGCAGGCGGTCGAGGGCACCTGGAAGGACTACACCGAGCAGGGCGGCCGCTCCCTCGATGAGTTCGCCGCGTTCTGCTACCACCAGCCGTTCACGAAGATGGCCTACAAGGCGCACCGCCACCTGCTGAACTACTGCGGGTACGACACCGACAAGGACGACGTCGCGCGCGCCATCGGCCAGACCACGGCGTACAACACCGTGATCGGCAACAGCTACACCGCGTCCGTGTACCTGGGCCTCGCCGCGCTGCTCGACCAGGCGGAAGACCTGACCGGCCGGCACATCGGCTTCCTCAGCTACGGCTCCGGAAGCGTCGCCGAGTTCTTCGCCGGGACCGTCGTAGGCGGCTACCGGGAGCAGCTGCGGACCGAGGCGAACCACGCGGCGACCGACCGGCGCAAGCCCGTCTCCTACGCCGAATACCGCGCCCTGCACGAGCGGTCGTTCCCCACCGACGGCGGCGACCACCCCACCCCCGCGCAGACCACGGGGCCCTACCGGCTGGCCGGGCTGAGCGGCCACAAGCGCATCTACCAGTCACGCTAGACCGCCTTGCGGGCCCGCAGGTGACGTGGACAGCCCTTCGGGGCTGCCCACGCGCCGGGCCACCACGGCCGTGCACCCGGCGGCCTCTTCGCGCAGCCATTCACCAACCATGTGAGGGAGGGCAGCCGCATGAAAGACGCCGCGATCCTGGGTACGGGCAGCCCCATCAGGGATGTCCGGATCATCGGCACGGGCTCCTATGTGCCGGACCGGATCGTCTCGAACGACGAGGTCGGCGCTCCGGCCGGCGTCGACGACGCCTGGATCACCCGTAAGACCGCCATCCGGGAGCGCCGCTGGGCCGCCTCCGACCAAGCCACCTCGGACCTGGCCACGGCCGCGGCACAGGCCGCGATGAAGTCGGCCGGCATCTCCGCCGAGCAACTGTCCGTGATCGCGGTCGCCACGTCCACGCCGGACCACCCGCAGCCACCGACGGCGGCCTACGTCCAGCGCAATCTCGGGGCGTCCGGCACCGCGGCGTTCGACGTCAACGCGGTCTGCTCCGGCACGGTGTTCGCGCTCTCCGCGGTCGGCAGCACGCTCCTGCGGCGGGGCGGCTACGCGCTGGTCATCGGCGCGGACGTGTACTCGCGCATCCTGAACCCGGCCGACTTCAGGACGGTCATGCTGTTCGGGGACGGCGCCGGCGCGATGGTTCTCGGCCCGACCACGCGGGGCCCGCTCATCCGGCACGTCGCACTGCACTCGTTCGGCGACCTCACAGATCTGATCGAAGTGCCTGCGGGCGGCAGCCGGCTGCCCGTCGACCAGGCCGGCCTCGATGCCGGGCTGCAGTACTTCACGATGCAGGGGCGAGAGGTACGGCGCTTCGTCGTGGAGGAACTGCCGCAGCTGGTCAAGGGGTTCCTCCACGAGGCCGGTGTCGATCCCACGGACATCAGCCACTTCATCCCGCACCAGGCCAACGGCGTCATGCTCGACGAGGTCTTCGCGGAACTGGCCCTGCCCCGCGCCACCATGCACCGGACGGTGACGCACTACGGCAACACGGGAGCCGCCTCCATCCCGATCACCCTGGACGCGGCCGTCCGCGAGGGAGCCTTCCGCCCGGGCGAGCTGATCCTGCTGGCCGGGTTCGGCGGCGGTATGGCCGCGAGCTTCGCCCTGGTCGAGTGGTGACCCTGATCCAGTGGTGAAGAGGCCGTACGGGCCCGCCGCGCGCTCTGTCCGCGCGGCAGGCCCGTACGGCCTCCCTCCCGCATCAGCCCAGCCCCGTTCACCGAGCCCGCCGAGAGACGCTCACCGAGAAGGGTGCCCCCATGTCCCTCGTACTGGACGCCGCCGCCCAGAACCTCCTGTTCCGCGAGGCCCGTACCGCCAACACGTTCACCGACGAGCCGGTGACCGAGGAACAGATCGAAGCGATCTACGACCTGGTCAAGTACGGCCCGACCGCCTCCAACCAGAGCCCGCTGCGCATCACCCTGGTCCGCTCCCCCGAGGCCCGCGAGCGCCTCGTACCGCATATGGCCGAAGGCAACCGCGCCAAGACCGCCATCGCCCCACTGGTCGCGATCCTCGCCACGAACAACGAGTTCCACGCGGAACTGCCGAGGCTCTTCCCGCACTTCCCGCAGGCCAAGGACGTCCTCTACGCCGAACGCCCGGTCCGTGAGAGGTCCGCCCTGCTCAACGGCGCCCTCCAGGCCGCGTACTTCATCGTCGGCATCCGCGCCGCGGGCCTCGCCGCTGGCCCGATGACCGGCTTCGATCCCGAGGGCGTCCGCAAGGTATTCCTCGACGACGACCACACCCCGCTGATGATCGTCAACGTCGGCAGGCCAGGCCCCGACGCCTGGCGTCCTCGTCTGCCGCGCCTGAACATCGACGAGGTCATCACCACTGTCTGAGCCGCACAGGCTCAGCCGCGGTCGCGGGCACGCCGTTCGTAGGCCGGCCACAGTTCACGGGCGAGCAGCCGTTCCTGCACGGACAGCGGAACGTCCTCGCACAGTCGCTCGGGATGCGCGGCCGGCGGCCCACCGACCCCCGGAGGAAGCGCCAGGAACCTCCCTTGGGCGTAGCGCGCGAAGCGGGCCCGGGAGCGGGGGGTGGGCGCGGTCTCGGCGTCCAGTACCTCGCGGCCGACATAGATGGACCCGAAGGCCGCAAGGGACCGCCAGACCGGCCGCAGGCAGTAGTCCACCAGAAGCCGCCACACGCCACTCAGCAACCGGTTCATGTCCGCACCTCCCCACCTCCGCTCGCTGTTGCTACAGAGATTGCCAAGGTTCACTTGTGGATCGGTTGAGGCGGCATGGCGCACGGCAGGTCTGTTCCGGGCCGCGGACGCCGACGGACGCCGACCGTGCCGACGTTCAGTCGATGCCTCGTACGACGTGCGGTTCCCAGTTGTCGTCCTCGTCGATGCCGGCGAGCCGGAGCGGCGGGGCGAGGGCCGGAACGTCGTGAGGCAGCCTGCTGTCCTCCTCCTGGATGTCGTACACCTGGTCCTCCTGTTCGGTCGGCTCGGTGGCGGCAACGGCCGGGCTGGTACGGCCCCTCGGCCTCGCCGATCAGCGCTGGCCTGCTGCGAGGCCATGCCGGGCACTCCTTGAGCTCAGGACGTTGCGGTGGATCTCGAGCGTCGCCGTCGAGCGGTTCAGCGTGATGTAGTGCAGTCCGGGGGCGCCTTCGGCGAGGAGCCGCTCGGCCATCTCGGTGGCGTACTCGACGCCGATGCGGTGACCGTCCGCGGGGTTGTCGCGCCCGGCGTCGAGGCGGTGTGCCAGTTCCTCGGGGAAGGCGGCGCCGCTGAGCTCCGCGAAGCGGGCGATCTGGCGCACGTCGGTGGCCGGCATGATCTCCGGGATGATCGGGATGTCGCAGCCCGCGGCCGCCACCCGGTCGCGCAGCCGCAGATAGTCCTCGACGCGGAAGAACATCTGAGTGACCGCGTAGTCGGCGCCGGCCCTGCACTTGGCGACGAAGTGCCGAATCTCGCTGTCCCAGTCCGGGGAACGCGGATGACGCTCCGGAAACGCCGCCACGCCGACGCCGAACTCCCCGGACTCCTTGACCAGACACACCAGTTCATGGGCGTGGGTGAAGCCTTCGGGGTGCGGGATCCAGGGGGCGTTCGGGTCGCCGGGCGGATCGCCGCGCAGGGCGAGGACGTCCCGGACGCCGGCATCGGCGTACTGGCCGATGATGCGACGCAGCTCCGCCACCGAGTGGCCGACCGCGGTCAGATGGGCCACGGGCCGCAGAGTCGTCTCGGCCGCGATTCGCTTCGTCACCTCGACGGTCCGGTCCCTCGATGAGCCGCCGGCCCCGTAGGTGACCGAGACGAAGGCGGGTGCCAACGGCTCGATCCGGCGGATCGCCTTCCACAGGGAGCGGGCTCCGGCGTCGGTCTTCGGCGGAAAGAACTCGAAGGAGAAGGACGGGAGCCCCCGGTCGAGGACATCGCGCAGCGCGGTCATGTACGTCCTCCGGCATTGAAGTAGCCGGCCTCGGGGTGGTGCAGGACGATCGCGTCGGTCGACTGCTCGGGGTGCAGCTGGAACTCCTCGGACAGCTGGACGCCGATGCGTTCGGGCTGGAGCAGGTCGGCGATCTTCGCGCGGTCCTCCAGGTCGGGACAGGCCGGATACCCGAGCGAGTAGCGACAGCCCTGGTACTCGGTACGGAACATGCCGTCCAGCGAGCCCGAGTCGCCTCCTGCGATACCGAGTTCACCGCGCACGCGCGCGTGCCAGTACTCGGCGAGCGCCTCGGCCAACTGGACGGACAGGCCGTGCAGTTCGAGGTAGTCGCGGTAGGCGTTGGCTTCGAA